>CAYFUR010000042.1:0-29359 GCA_964346275.1 uncultured Candidatus Sumerlaeota bacterium | reverse complement strand
CAGACGATCATCAGGATATAAAGATTCTTGTTGGGCGGCCGGGTTTCGGGATTGTTGAGCATCTGGGCGCCTTCGACGATGGCCCAGATCCCGACGGAGAGGCCCAGAACCCAGGGAATCCAGATCAGGCATGTGGAAACAGCGACGGTGGCAGCCATAATCGCCATCAGAATACCAGCGGCCAGGGTCATGATGTGGATGGCCAGCACCATCCCCGGGCGTTCGCTGGGCGCGGATCCCATGGGAGGCATGCCGCCGTCGCTGCCCGGCGGCAGGGGCGCCTGGGGTCCGGAATCACCGGGGCCAGGAGGCGGGGGCGGAGGAATCGCATCGTCTTCCGGCCGGGGGTAAGGCTCCGGGGCGGAGGGCGCCTGCCCTTCGGGGTGGGGCGGGATGTCGGAGGATTCGGGCTTTTCCGCTTCCGGGGTTTCTTCGTCGCGCTTTTCGTCGTCAGAGGCCACGGGCGGTGGCTCCTTCCTGGGAGGATTGTGGCGCAAGCAAATTGAAATCAGGGCTTGGAGTATGATCTCAGAATCTGGCGAGCACCGGGTAAAGGGTAATTCACTTCCTTGTGGACAAGCGGCGATTTGCCCGGCAGAGCCCTGCTGTTCTGAATTGGCACATTTTTCACGTGGCATGGAGTGTTGGACGGGAGTTTTTTTCCCGATTCTTACCGATGAGGTATAATGTGACGATCGATCCCAATAGTGTGTCGCCAGGAAGCACTCATATTCCCATGCCGTCGGAGGTGGATGTGCCGGAAGAAACCGCCATCCTTCCCGTCGCCGAAACCGTGGTGTTCCCCCAGACAATTGCCCCGGTCGTGATCTCGGACGAGAACGCGAAACTTCTCGCTGAGGACGTCATGCGCACCGATCGCATGGTCGCCGTATTTCAGCCTGATCCCAACGGCAAGGATGAGAACGACCTGTTCGCCGTGGGCACGCTCTGCAGCGTGCTGCGCAGTCTACGAATCCCCGATGGATCGCTGCGCCTTCTGCTCCATGGCATTTGCCGGGTCAAAATGGATAAGGTGGTGTCAGAGACTCCCTATTTGCGGGCGAAAGTTGACATCATCGAGGAGAAGCAGCCGAAAGAGGACGACCTGGAAGTCGAGGCGCTCATGAAGCTGACACTGGATAATCTCCAGCAGGCGATCGACATGAACGCCCTGCCAGAGGAGTTGGTCGTTGCGGCAATGAACACGGACGGGCCGGGCCGCATGGCGGACCTGGTCGCGTCGAACCTCCCTGTCAGGCCGGTGGACTTGCTGCCGATCTTGAAAGAGGTGGACGCGAAGGAGCGGCTGCGGGGAGTGCAGGGGCTGCTGGGCCGCGAACTTCACGTCATGGAAATCGGCAATCGGATCAACGATGAGGTGCGGGAAGAGGTGGACCGCAACCAGCGCTCGTTCTTCCTTCAACAGCAGATGAAGGCGATCCGCCGGGAATTGGGCGAGACGGATCCCCATGAAGCGGAATTGGAGGAGCTTCAGCGCCGGCTGAAAGAAACAAAAATGCCCGACCATGCCCGCAAGGTGGCGGAGAAAGAGTTTGGACGCCTGGAGGGGATGCCGACCGCCGCGGCGGAATACGGGGTGATTCGTACATATCTCGAATGGATCCTGGACATTCCCTGGGAGGACTCGAGCGACGACTTGATCGATATTTCCGAGGCCGCGGACGTTCTCGAAGAAGACCATTACGGCCTGGAGAAAATCAAAGAGCGCATTCTGGAATTCTTGAGCGTGATCCGCTTGAAGGGAGGCAATCTCAAGGGGCCGATTCTCTGCTTTGTGGGGCCTCCCGGTGTCGGGAAAACGTCGCTGGGCCGCTCTATTGCGCGGGCCACGGGGCGCCGGTTTCAGAATTTCTCGCTGGGCGGGATGCGCGATGAAGCGGAGATTCGCGGCCACCGGCGCACCTACGTGGGCGCCATGCCCGGCCGTATCGTCAAGGCACTGAAAGAAGCGGGAACAAACAATCCGCTGATCATGCTGGACGAGGTAGACAAGCTCGGCGCGGATTTTCGCGGCGATCCCTCCTCGGCGCTGCTCGAGGTTCTCGATCCCGAGCAGAACTACCACTTCACCGATCATTACATGGATATGCCCATCGACTTGTCGCGGGTGATGTTTATCACCACGGCCAACACGGTGGATTCGATCCCGGCTCCCCTCCGCGACCGCATGGAAATCATCCGGCTGCCTGGCTATACGGACCTGGAGAAGCAGGAAATCGCGGCGCGCTACCTGGTTCCACGGGAGATGCAGAATTCCGGCGTGACGCGCAAGCAGCTCTACATCACCAAGCCCGCCCTGCGGACGATCATTCATGACTATACATCGGAGGCGGGGGTGCGCAATCTCCAGCGCGAGATTGCCAAGGTGACGCGCAAGGTGGCCCGGCGGGTGGCCGAGTTCGAATGCTCGGCGAATGGACACAAGAAGCAGAAGTCCGCAAGGAAATCCGCGAAAGCGAAGAAGAAGAGCTCCATCGAGCGGGTGAAGCTGGAACCGCAAAACGTCGAGTCATTCCTCGGGCCCAAGCAGACCTTCCAGGAAGTGGCGGAGCGCATGGGACGGCCCGGCGTGGCCATCGGCCTGGCCTGGACGGCGGTTGGCGGCGCGATCCTCTTCATCGAAGCAGCCCGTTATCCCGGAAAAGGGAATCTGAAACTGACGGGCCAGCTCGGCGAAGTCATGAAGGAGTCGGGCGAAGCGGCGCTGACCTACCTGCGCGAGAACTGCGAGAAGTTCAAAATCGATCCCGAGGCCTTTAAGGGCTGGGATTTTCACGTTCACGTGCCCGCCGGGGCGACGCCAAAGGACGGACCCAGCGCGGGCGTGGCGATCACCACGGCGCTGGCGAGCCTTCTCACCGGGCGCAACGTGCGAGACTTCGTCGCCATGACCGGCGAGCTGACCCTGCGTGGTAACGTAATGCCAGTTGGCGGCATCAAGGAAAAGTGCCTGGCGGCGCACCGCGCCGGCATCAAGCGCGTCTTCCTGCCACATCATAATGACGGCGAATTCAGCGAGGTGCCCGACCAGGTGAAGAAGAATATCAAGCCATCCTTCTTTGGCAGTGTGGATCAGTTCATCGATGCCGCGCTGAGCTGACCTGCGGCGCCACGGGCGCGCGGGAACCTGTATTTCAGGCAAGAACAAGAGAGGCGATCCGGCCTTGACCCGGCGGGGCGTGCAATCGTTAGCTCCTTCCTCGGCGGGAAGCGGCTCTCCAACGGGACAAGGCGCCGCCTCCCATTCCATTTCAAAAGGGAAGAATCAATCTATGGCATCTGCGATCAAAGGGAACCTGGTGGTCGGCCAATCCGGCGGCCCGACCGCTGTCATCAACCAGTCGCTGATCGGTGTTGTGCAGGAAGCGCTGAAAAGCGACGCGATCGAGGGAATTTACGGAGCGCGCCATGGCGTTCTGGGGATTCTGAACGAGGATTTCATCGATCTGCGCAACCAGAAGCCCCAAACGCTGGAAGAGGTGGCGGAGACGCCATCTGCCGGCGCGGGATCCTGCCGTTTCAAGCCAAAGGAAGACGACTGTAAAGAGATCTTCAAGATTTTCGAAAAGCACAACGTCCGCTATTTTGTCTATATCGGCGGCAACGATTCGGCTCTCGCCGCGGGCATCATCAACAAAATTGCCCAGGAGCAGGGCTATGAGCTGCGCGTGTTCCATTGCCCCAAGACGATCGACAACGATCTGCTGGTGACGGATCACTGCCCCGGCTTTGGCTCCGCCGCCAAATATGTGGCCCAGGCGTTCATGGGCAACGACCTGGACAACCGCGCCATTCCCGGCATCAAGATCGACGTGGTCATGGGCCGCAACGCGGGATGGCTGACCGCCGCCTCGGCCGCCGCGCGCGTCAATTCCGGCGATGGGCCGCACCTGATCTGCCTGCCCGAACGCCCCTACACGATTAAGGAATTCGTCGAGCGTGTCGACTCGGTTTATCAGAAGGAAGGGCGCGTCCTGGCCGCCGTCTCCGAGGGGATTCCCGACGACGACGGCAACGTCTGGCTCCAGTCCGAGAAGATTCGCCAGGAATTGAAAGAGCTGGATATGGGCGTGCTCCTGGACTGGATGAACGCGACGGCGAAGATCGAGGACGCGGCGGGGGGTGCCAAGCTCGACTCCTTTGGCCACGCCCAGCTTTCCGGCTCGGGGATGCTGGCCGATCTGCTCGCCGCCGTGACCAAGATCCACATCTTCCGCAAGCATGGAACGAAGATGCGCTGCCGGGCGGACACCCTCGGTTACGCCCAGCGTTCTTTTGCCGGCTGCGTCAGCGAAGTGGACGCCCAGGAGGCCCGCGAGGCCGGACACGCGGCAGTTCGCGTGGCCCTGCAGGGCGATATGGACGGCTCGATCTGCTTTAAGCGCCTTCCCTCCAGCTTCGGCAAGTATCTCTGCGATTCCTTCCGTGCAAATCTCGAGGATGTCTCGGGCGTGAATTTCCCCAAGGGAATGAAACAGTATCGCCCCCTGGATGACAAATTCATTGAAGACGACAAGTTCGGCGTGACGCCGGAATTTGTGGAGTGGGTGAAGCCGCTCCTCGGGACTCTCCCGGTGAAGGGCCAGTTCGAAGACATCAGCGTCTGAGAAAGCCCCTCGCTCCGAAGACATCACCCCTCCGGTCCCCGGGCCGGAGGGGTTTTCTTCTGCCGGGGCGCTTTCGGCTCGACGTTCCGGTGGTGTTCCCGGCAGCATCCACCCTTGCGTCCGATTCGGGAAAAGGATTGATGTTGGGCTATGATGCGACTGCTTAAAACCTTTCTGCTGACCGCGCTGGTGGGACACCCGCTCGCCATGGCCGCCGCGCCCATTCCCGAGGAATGGAGCCGCCAGGATTATCCCGCGCGCCCTCCACAGTGGTATGGCGTCGAGGTCGCACGCTTTCCTTCGAAGATGCTGGCCAGCGGCGTGGAATCGAGCATGCAGGAGGCCGGTTGGGGCCCTGTCCTCACCGAATCGGCGGAATCGAGCTATCGCGAGAAAACCGTGCCGGTGATCCTTGGCGAGATGGACAATCTGGGCCAGGCGTGGTTCCTCCAGGAAGAATTGGATTTCCAGGAAGTCGCCGAGGGGCGGCTGGTGCCGCTGGCGACAAAAAGCCGGTCGCCGCGCGGATTCACGGGCGATCTGTCCCAGCCTTTCGCCGTCGAGTTTGAAGGTTCCGACGCGGCGTTTCAGGAGAATCTGCGCGACCAACTCGAAAACCTCGTGCGCGAGCTGAATACAGAGGATGCCTCGTCGATTAACCGGCTGCTGGAACTGATGGAGAGCGGCGAGCCAGACAACCCCGCCGCGGCGCGCGGCGCCATGAAAGCGGCGTGGCTTTTCTGGGAGCGGCAGGTCTCTCCCGACGCAGCGCTTTACCTGGCCAGCCGCGTTGCGACGGGCCAGTGGCCCACAGGGCCGGAACACACGGCGCTGCGCCAGGATGCGCGCAATCTCGTCTTCAAGTTACTCTATGGCCACCGGCGGGATTTCCGGGGTTCATGGTTCGCCGCCCGGGAGATGCTGCGCCTTTCGGAAAATGATCCGGCGGCAGCGAGCTTGAACACACTGCGCCAGGCGGCGCTGCTGGTCATGCTGATCGAACAGAACCGCCAGCCCGCCCCCTCGTTTCAGGACGTGCGGCGGATGCTTCGCGAAGCCTACGAGATGGCTCCCACCGGGGACGAGGAACTGCGGAGCCGCATCGAACTGGTTTACCTGCAAACTTTTGCGTGGCAAGGGCGGTGGGATCGAGTGGAGGCGCTGTCGCGGGGGATGATCGCCCGCTTTCCCGCGAAGAAGCCTTACTCTTCCATGGCGCGGATTTATCTCGCGCAAAGCCTGGAAAGAAAGCGGATGTATCCGCAGGCTGTGGCATTGCTCGACCAGGTCATTGAAAACCCGACTCCGGTTTCCCAGCAGATGCGCTTTGGTATGGAGCGGCTGGACCCGGTGGATGTGGCGCGGGAACAACGCATGCGCTTTCGCGATCTGATGGCCATGCAGGGCCGGCCGGCAAACTCCACCCCCGGCGAGCCGGACCAGGCGGAAACGGATACGCCCTGATCGCGCGGCACAAATGAAACAGACACTCTCCTACCTGATCGCGATTTCTCTGATATTACTTGCGGCCGTTGCCGCGAGTGCGCCCACGCGCCAGGATTTGAATCAGGCCGAGAATCTCACGGTCAGCTTTCTGCGCGGGGAACCGCAGCTTGCCCGCGAGTATTTCAGTCCGGGCCTTCAGCAGCGCATCTCCCTCGAAAGGCTTGTGCAGATGCGCGAGTTGCTGCTGGAGCAAGGCGGCGGGTTGCGCTATATCCAGGCGGCGTATAGCCAGTCGCCGGAATCGCCGGACAACAGCAACCAGGCGGCCGTACCCGTGGACCTGGAGCGCTTTTCCGCGGAAGTTCTGATTACGTGGCAGGGCGCGTTGGAGAAAGGGGCGGTGACGTCCTTCACCGTGCGTCCCATCAGCAAATATACGCGCAGGCGCCTTCCGAATAAGCCGAATTTCACATTCATCGACGCGGATTACGTCACCCACTCGCGGTTTCAGGAGTTTCAGGTTTCCGCCGGGCCCCAGGAATACCTGACGCCGCACCGTCTGGTTCTGCCGAAGTTCCTCGAACCCAACCAGCGCGTGCCGGGGGTGGTTTTTCTTCCCGACCGCACGATGACCGATCCCGATGGCACGGTTGGCCAGACCAAGATGTTTCGCGATTTGGCCTATGGCCTGGGAAGCGAAGAGGTGGCTTCCGTTCGATTTCTCCCCCGGGTCAAGGCGTATCCAGAACTCCAGGACGGCGTCTATACGCCGGACGAAGCCGTGCTCCTGGACGCGGAGATTGCGCTGCGGCTGTTACTTGCCCGGCCGGAAGTCGACCCGGAACGCATTTACGTTTTCGGCCATGGCTTTGGCGCCGCCGCCGCCCCGGAGCTGGCACGCCGCCTTCCGGGCATTCACGGTCTGATCATGGCCACGCCGCCGGCCGAGTATGACCCGGAATACTACGTCCGTAAAAAGGAAAGGGAAGGCGCCTTTTCCGACATGACGGAAAAGCAGGTGTCCGTGCTGAAAGGATCTCTTTCTTTTGTGAAGGATCGAAGCGTGCCGCCGGAAGATCGCGTTTTCGACACCCCCGCGGGTTTCTTTTTTTCGATGCGGGAGATGCAGCCGGAGCCGCTCTTGCGGCGATTCGAGGGTCCGGTGCTGCTGCTATTTGGCGGACGTGATTACATGGTCGGCGGCCCGGAATATCAAATCTGGGGCGATCTGTCGCGGCAAAAGGACAACATCCACCTGCGCTATTTCCCCACGCTGAACCGCTGGCTGATGCCCAGCCGCGGCGAAGGCGGCCCCGAGGAAGCAAACAGGCCAAGCCACGTGGCCCCGGAAATCCTCGACATGATCCTCCAGTTCCTGGAAGGCACGACGCCCGCAAAGCACCATTCGTTTTGAAAACCGGACGAGCCCGTCTATAACTGGCCGGGCGCGGCAAATCCCTTGCCCTTTCCGGGCTGGCACCGCATGACCTTCCCCATGAATACGAGCTTTCCCTACAAACGCGTTCTGATCACCGGCGGCGCCGGGTTCATCGGGTCGCACCTGGCCGAGCACCTGGTCGAGATGGGCTGCCACGTTGAGGTGGTGGACGATCTCTCGACCGGGTCGGTGCATAATATTGAACACCTGACCCACAATAACCAGTTTCAAATGACCGTGGCTTCGGTGCTCGACAACCAGGAGATGGCGGTTTCCGTCGACCGGGCGGACTGCGTGTTCCACCTGGCGGCGGCGGTGGGCGTACGCCTGATCGTGGAAAACCCTGTGCGGACCATCGAGACGAACATCAGTGGAACGGAAAACCTCCTTCGACTGGTGATGAAGAAAAAGAAGCCCTCGTTCATCGCAAGCACCAGCGAGGTGTATGGCAAACGGCTGGAAGTGCCGTTCAACGAAGACGACGACGTGGTTCTGGGGGCGTCGCGCCGGCCGCGCTGGGCCTACGCCTGCAGCAAACTGATCGACGAGTTCCTGGCGCTGGCCCATCACCGCGAGAACAACCTGCCGGTGGTGGTCGGGCGATTGTTCAACACCGTGGGGCCGCGCCAGTCCGGCGCCTATGGCATGGTGATTCCGCGCTTTGTGGGGCAGGCGCTGCGCGGCGAGCCTCTGAGCATTTACGGCGATGGCGGCCAGACACGGACGTTCTGCCACGTGCAGGATGCCATCGACGGGATGGTGGGGCTGATGTCGGCGAAGGAGAGCTTTGGCCAGGTTTTCAACATCGGCGGCACGCGGGAAATCTCGATCCGGGAGCTGGCCCGGATGGTGATCGAGCGCGCCAAGAGCCAATCCGCAGTGGAATTCATCCCCTTTGAAGAGGCCTATAACGAAGATTTCGAGGACATGCAGCGGCGCGTGCCGGACCTGAAAAAAATCGCCGCGCTCACCGGTTACGAACCCCAGCGGCCCATCGAGCAAATCGTTGATGACGTGATCGCCTGGGAACGGGAACGGTAACCATTGCATATTCCCATCAGGATTGGGCACGATCCTCCATCATCCACATGAATTGAAACGAGCCGATGCCGAAGATTCTGATTTTAACGACTGAACCTTTGCCGCTGCCAGGGCTGCCGACGACGGGAGCGGGTATGCGCGCCTGGGGCCTGGGCTTCGGCCTGCGCGCCGCCGGATTTCGCGACGTGGCGATGGCTTTCGCGGCGGATTCCGTGCGGGGAAAGAACGTCGATCCCTCCATCGTTCCCGGCGTGGCGATGTTCGAGCGCTCGCAACTCGACGATTTCATCGCCGAGCAAGCCCCGGACGCGGTGGTCTTTCAGCACTGGCCGCTCCTTCGGGAAGTGAAGCGCGAGCCCGATTGCCCGATTGCCATCGACCTGGCCGGGCCGCATCTGCTGGAGCGCCGCCTGTGGAAATCGCCAGACCCGGAAGTGGATCTGCGCGAGAAGCTGGAAGCCCTCGCCCGCGCCGACCATGTCGTGTGCAGCGGCAAGTTCCAGCGGCATTACTTCCTCCCGTTCCTGGTCCAGGCGGGGCACGACGCGCGCCAGACGCTCTGCCCCGTGATCCCCTTTTCCCTTTCCCCGGATATGCCGGAACCGGATCCGGAGCGGGAGCACGACACGTTTGTCTATACGGGGATGTTCCTCCCCTGGCAGGATCCGGAGGCGACGCTGCGGGCCGTGGTGGAGGAACTGGAAGAAAAGGATCGCGGCAAGCTGCTGTTTGTTGGCGGGCCGCATCCCTCGGGCGACGTGTCCGGCGGGCAGTTTGACCAGCTCATGCAATTCCTGGAGAAAAGCGAACGCGTCGAGCACCACCCCGTGATGCCTTTCGACGAATTGCTGGGGCGCCTGCGCAAAGCAGGAACGGCGGTGGACCTGATGCCGCGGAACGCCGAGCGTGAGTTGGCCTTTCCCACCCGGACGGTGACCTACATGTGGGCCGGGCTGCCGGTAATTCACAATGATTACGACGAATTGGCCCAGCCCATCAGCCGGGCGAAGGCCGGATGGACTTTTGACGCCGTGGCCCAGCAGGATGAAGTGCGCAAGATCGTGCGGCGCCTGCTGAGCCACCGTGAGGACGTGGAACGGCGAGGCGCCAACGCGCGGGACCTTGTGCGCAAGCGCTATACATGGGACCAGACGATCGGCCCCCTGGCCTCGTGGTGCGAAGATCCCAGGCCGCGCGCGGAAAAGCGCGCCCCGGTGATCGCCGCGCCTGCCACCGGGAAGGCCTCCCCGCCTCGTGCCGCCTCGTCCCGCAAGCGCGACACGATCAGTTATTCTCCCCCGGCGTCCGTAACCGACACGTCGCGCGGGCCGTGGTATCTGTCGCCGATCGTGTTCCTGCTCGCCCTGCCGATCAGCGCGGTGCTGGTGTTTCTGCTCGGCCTGGCCGAGATCGCCCGCCAGGTGACGCGGCGGGGCTAGCGGTCTTCCGCACAGAAGAAGGGCCCGCGTCGCAGCGGGCCCATTTGATTTTCACAAGAAGGGGTGGCTTTCGAGCTGGCTCAGAGCGCCTCGTCGTCCTTTTCCCCGGTGCGGATGCGCACGGCGGTCTGAACGTCCGAGACGAAGATTTTGCCGTCGCCGATGGTGCCGGTCTGGGCACTTTCCTGGATGGCGGCAAGCACCTCGTCGACCTGGTTGTCCGACACGACGATTTCGAGGCGCACCTTGGGCATGAAGTTCACCTGGTATTCGCTTCCACGGTAAAGCTCCTGATGCCCTTTCTGGCGGCCGAATCCGCGGACTTCCCAGGCCGTGAGGCCCATGATGCCGATGGAGGCCAGGGCACCGCGCACGTCTTCGATCTTGTGGGGTTTGATGACCGCTTCGATTTTCTTCATGCTGTCAAAATGCTCCCTTCAGGAGATAGGGCGGCGATGCGAAGCGATGAGGAGTGATTTCCGCCGGGCGGAGAATCACCCCTCACCACCGGTTGGTCTTTACTGGTTGTAATAGAGGAAGAACTCGTAGGGATGGGGCCGCAGGCGCAGCGGGTCGATCTCTTCCTCGCGCTTGTATTCGATGTAGGCCTGGATGAAGTCCTCGGTAAAGACGTCGCCCTTGGTGAGGAATTCGTGGTCCTCTTCGAGGGCCTCGATGGCGCCATCGAGGCTGCCGGGGGTCTTGGCCACCTGCTTGGCCTCCTCGGGCGGCAAGTCGTAGATGTTTTTGTCGAGGGGATTGCCGGGATCGATCTTGTTCTGCACGCCGTCGAGGCCAGCCATGAGCAGGGCCGAGAAGGCGAGATAGGTGTTGGCCATGGGATCGGGGCAGCGGAACTCGACGCGCTTGGCCTTCTCGCTGGTGCTGTACATGGGGATACGCACGGCAGCGGAGCGGTTGCGCTGGGAGTAAGCGAGGTTCACCGGCGCTTCGTAGCCCGGCACCAGGCGCTTGTAGCTGTTGGTGGAGGGGTTGGTGAAGGCGAGGAGGGCGCCTGCGTGCTTGAGAATGCCGCCGATGAAGTGGAGGGCGAATTCGGAGAGCCCGGCGTAGCCGTTGCCCGCCATCAGATTCTTGCCATCTTTCCACACGGAAATGTGCGTATGCATGCCGGAGCCGTTGTCGCCGAAAAGGGGCTTGGGCATGAAGCAGGCCGTGAGGTTGTGCTTCCGGGCGACATTGCGGATGATGTATTTATAAAGGAGGGCCATGTCGGCCATGTGGAGCATCTTGTCGAAGCGCATATCGATTTCGCACTGGCCGGCGGTGGCGACTTCGTGGTGGTGGGTCTCGACGTGGATGCCGCACTGCTCCATGAGGTCGACCATTTCGCTGCGGACGTTCATGAGCGTGTCCACCGGGGGAAGGGGGAAATAGCCTTCCTTGTGGCGGATTTTGCCGGAGAGGTTGGCGTGGCCGAAGTCGGCGCGCTCGTCGCGGGCAGTGTTCCAGATGGCCTCGACGCTGTCGACCATGTGGTATGCCTCGTTGGAGTCGTACTTATAGAGCACTTCGCTGAAGAGGAAGAACTCGAGTTCCGGGCCGATGAACGCGTCGCTGCCGATCCCCGAGCTTTTCAGATAGTTTTCCGCGGCGATGGCGATATTCCGCGGATCACGATGGTATTTCTCGTGGGTGAGGGGGTCGACGATGTTACCGACGAGAGAAAGAGTGGGGATCTCGCAGAACGGGTCCACGATGGCCGTGGTGGCATCGGGGATCAGGAGCATATCGGATTCGTTGATGGCCTGCCAGCCACGGATGGAGGAGCCGTCGAAGCCGACGCCGTTCTCGAATACGTCCTCGTCAAGTTCGGCAACAGGGCTGGTCGTGTGCTGCTGAAGACCAGGCAAGTCGGTAAACTTGAAGTCCACAAAGCGAATGTTTTTCTCTTTGATGAGCTTGAAGACCTCTGATGGTTTCATATGATGCGTGCCTCTTCGTAGAATGGATTTTTGGCGGACGGTGAGAAACCCTGTCGGGATGGACAGGCCGAAAGCACCGGGTGCCGCCGGAATCTGTTGGGGCTTTTAGGAAGGGGGAGCAGGCGTATCCAGGAAAATCGGCAGATCAAAAAAGGAAAAGGGCTGAATAATTCGTGCCACTTGACAATTTTCGGAAAACATTTGGTTCTTTTTGACCAATATGGGCACGATGCCAGCAGAAACAGGCTCAATCAATAAAATCTTTATCATCTCCCACGTGGTGCCTTTCGATCACGGAACTCATGTCTCGTCTTTTGGCGTAACGCGATTGACGCCCAGCGCGGCCATCGCTTTCATGACCTGCTCCATCCGATCTCTCCTTTCATGGAGGCCTTTCCGCCGTGGCCGAAGGAAACGAACAGTTAGTTGACATGGCACAGCAGAATCGCCTGCTGACGCGCAAGCAGGCCCAGTTGATTCGTGACCAGCTCGCCAGTGAGCCGGGTGCGGACGCCGGCGAGTTGATGCTCATGCGCCACTATATCACCCAGGACCAGCTGGCCGAACTGCGGGAGAAACTTGTCAACTCTGGCGCCCCGGCAATGGATGTCTCGGAGACCCAGCGCCAAGCGCCCGTGGAGCCCGCGCACAAAGCGCCTGAGCGGGAGCCGGCCGCGGACCCCCCGGCGGAGGCGCCGCAGCCAGTCCAGCCCGCGCGGGAACCGGAACCGGAAAAACCCAAGGCTCAGGAGCCGCCCAAGGCAAAGCCGAAAACTCCAAAGACGCTGTCGGGGTTGCTGCGCCTGGCGCGCCATTGGGGCTGTTCCGACCTGCATATCAGCGTCGGCCGCCCGCCCTTCGTCCGTCTTCACGGCGATATCCGCTATATGGAGGAGGACGCTCTCTCTCCCGAGCGCTGCGAAGAACTCAATTTCTCGGCCCTGAATGAAGAGCAGCGCCTCTGGGCCGTGGAAGAGCTCCAACTGGATTTTCCCTTGGATCTGAAAAACGCCGGGCGATTTCGCTGCAGCATCTTCAAGGATCGGCTCGGCTGGAATGGCTCCTATCGGATCATTCGCGAGACGATTCCGACCTTCCAGGACCTTGGACTGCCGGATACAATCCGTGTCCTGGCGGAATACACCCAGGGCCTGGCTCTTGTGACGGGCCCCGGCGGATCAGGAAAAACAACGACAGTCGCGGCGATGCTGGATACCGTGAATGCCAACCGGCGCGAACACATCATCACCGTGGAGGATCCCGTTGAATATGTCATTCCGGCAAAGAGCTGCCAGGTGACGCAGCGCGAGGTCGGTAGGCATACGGAATCTTTTTCCGCCGCCTTGAAGGCCGCTCTCCGCGAGGATCCAGATATTATCTTGATCGGCGAGTTGCGGGATCTGGATACGACGTCGACCGCGATTTCCGCGGCGGAAACCGGACACCTGGTGTTCGGAACGCTGCACACCGGTTCGGCGCTGCGGACGGTGTCGCGTATCGTGGATCTGTATCCGGCGAACCAGCAATCCCAGGTGCGCACCATGGTCGCCGAGTCCCTGCGCGGGGTGGTGACCCAGCAACTCCTCCCCCGGCGCGATCAGGCGGGCAGGGCTCTGGCACTGGAAATCCTGATCAATACAAGCGGCGTGGCCCAGCAGATTAAAGAAGGGAAGACCCATCTGCTTCGCTCGCTGATTCAGGGGGGGAAGAAACTGGGCATGGTCTTGATGGAGGATTCGCTGATGGCGCTTTGCAAGCAGGGCGCCATCAGTGGGCGCCAGGCTTATCAGGCCGCATCACACAAGCAGCCCTTCGAGGCGATCAAGGACCAGGACTGAGGGGCCGATTCCCTATGACTCCATGTCCCGGCGCAGCTTCTTAAGCTGGGCGGCGAGGGAATCCCCTTCCTCTTCCTCGAGTTCCATTTTTTCTTCTTCGAACTCTTCTTCGGGACCGAAAACCTGGGGCTCAACCTTCACATTCCGCACGGGACAAATGTCTCCGGGCTCGAGTTCGCAAGCGGGAACGGTCGGGAGTTCGAGGAGAAGGAGTTCGCGCAGTTGCTCGGCGGGATAAACGATCTCGCCATCATAGTAATGCGTGTGGTCGTCGTAGAGTTCAGGATAGCGGTCAAGATCAAGAAGGCGCTCGTCATTCATCCAGACAAGATCGACCCGGGCGCGAAGAGGAATGCCGATTTTCTCGAGACAGCGGGCACAGGCCGCCCGCGCCAGGGTGCTGATTTCCCCATTCATTAAAACCGTGGTGCCAATCAGGCGGAGAGTCACCTGGAGGCGGACCGGCTCTTCGAAGAGATACTCCGGGTCGTCCAGGAGATCGAAGGTCGCGGGCGGCTCGGAGAGATCGAATGTTTGGGATCCGCCGCGGAGGCGGAGAACCTCGAAGCGGAATGATTTGGAAGTAGCCATGATCGAACTCGGAGAAAGGGAGGTGGCTGTGCCGACGGGCGGGCCTTGCCAGGTAGCCGAAGCAGAGGATAAAATCTCGCTGCGCCGGGAAGTTTGGTCAAGAGCAGGCCGGACCGGAACAAAGAAATTCAGGGCGTTTCCGGAACCGGCACCGGCGTCGGCGAGGGCGATTCAGAGGGGGTTGGAGAAGCCATGATGATCACTCCTTCTGATTCCTCTGCCGTCTCGCTCTGCACGCTACGTTCCAATTCGCTTGTGGACTTCCGCAGGCGGTCGCGGAGCTCAAGGAAAGTGCTTTCCAAATCGCTGGCCAGGTCCTCTCGCCCGAATTGCATGAGGCGATCGGTGAGCTGGCGCCCCTCGCTCAAGAGTTTCTGGGCCTTGGACTGGGCGTCCACTGCTGCGTCGCCTCCCATCTGGCGTAGTTCGGCGCGCAGGCTTTCAATGTCCGAGCGCAGTTCCCGGGCCTCGGGCGATTCGGCCCATTGGCGCGCGTTGCCGAGGCTTTCCTCGGCGGTTTCCACCACGGCGCGAATCCCCTGCTGAGCCTTTTCGCGGCCCCGCCAGGCTTGTTCGGCGGCCCAGTTTTCGAGGCCTTCCACGGTGACGCCTTCTTCGATGCTCTCGGCAGACTCGCCACGGGTGAGAAGCTGAACGCGCGTCCGTTCCCAGATCCATCCTTCGGAAATTAATCGCGCGGAGGTGTTGGGAGGGGGCGGGATGCGGCCGGAGGATTGGCTGTCAACCAGCACCTCGACAGCCACGCGGCCGGTTTCTTCGTCCCTTTCCACTGACTCAACGCGGCCCACTTTGACTCCCTGGAGTGTCACGACGTCACCAGCTTCGAGCCCCTTGGAGTCTTCGAAAAGGATGCGATAGGTCGTCCCATTTTCCGGCGAAGGGGCTTGGGCGCGAAAATACTGATAAGAAACGATTCCCGCAATAAGAACCACTACGAGAATCAGCAGGGCGATGAGGCAGCCTTTTCCGATGTTCTGGCGATGAATCATTCCAAGAGCCCCCCAAGCCATTCTCGTTGAGAATTCGCGAAAATATTCCTCAAGGCGAAGTTTCCTGCAAGCCGCCGGTCATTGCAAGGAAACAAGGAAAAGCCTGAGGAAAACCCGGAACAAGGATAGGGAGGGGAAATTCTGCTGGACAGCGCCGATGATTTGTCCTTTTGTCAGTCCTTGGGGAAATAAAAAGTATAGGTTTGCTCGGGGCGTTTCACTGAAAGGATGTGAAAACCCCGATGGCGTTTAAAAAACTCTGGAATAAATGGCGTTCGGATTCCGACAATGAGGATCTGGGCGGCGATGATCGCGGTAGTATTCCTGATCTGGAACATCCGCCCTTGGATGAATATACCCCGCCGCCTCCCGCCGAATCTCCGGCGGGTGCGGAAGGTCCCCGTCCCCCGCGCGATGCGGACTCGGCGGGGCCGGCGCGGCGGGCCTATCAAAACGAAATCAACGATACAGCTTACAAAGAGCGTTCGAACCAAGTCGCGCGCATCGAGGCGATGTTCTGTGATTACGGTTCGCCGGTCTGTTCGCATATCCTGGCGCAGACGCTGATTCCCGGGGGAATCAGCCGTCTTGTTACAAAGCTGGGCCTGACCTCGCACCACCGGGAAGGAGCGGACCTGGCCCTTTTAGAAGCCTGGCTGGAAAAGAATGGGGCCGAGGACTTCCAGCGCGCCGTCGGGATCCGCCCCCGGGATCCGCGGACGCCACCGCCCCCCCGGGGCGGACCGGAGAAGGAAGAGAAGGAGCCGCGCATTCGCGAACTCGGGAAAAAGGACCCGCAAACTCCTCGTCCTCCGATGCATGCGTCCGGCGGCCGGGCTTCGAAAGAGGGAACGGGATCTCCCCGCCAGCAAGTCTCTGTCAAGCCTGTCAACTTGTCCGGCGAGGAGCAGCGCAAAGAGGAAGAAAGGCCCTCGCCCACGGAGCCCGGGAATCAAGTTCCCGACAAGCCGTCCCAAGGGTTTATGTTCTCGCCGAAAAAGAAGCCGGGGGATCAGAACAAGAGTTGATAAATCCCGTGAATTCGCTCGGCGGATTCTTTCCAGTCGAACTGCTCGACGTGGCGCCGGCCGCGTTCGATAAGACGCTCGCGAAGCGGAATTTCGGTGAGAAGCTGGCCGATGCCGCGGGCGATTTCCTCGGATTCATCCGGTGAGACGAACAGAGCGGCTTCGTCACAGATTTCCGGGAGCGCGCCGGAATCAGCGGCCAGCACGGGGACGCCAGCGGCCATGGCTTCGAGGACGGGGAAGCCGAAACCTTCGTATTTGGTGGCGAAGAGAAAGGCGCGCGCATTCCGGAGAAGGGCGCGCTGGTCGGCGTAGGACACCTGGTTGAAAACCTTGACGCGGCCCTTGAGTCCTTCATGGCGAATGGCTCGGGAAATATCCCGGTAGAAGCGATCTTTTTTCAGAATGAGGATGAATTCAGTGGCCGCGTCCTCGTGCTGGTCCAGATAGCGCCTGAAGGCCCGGATCATATTGGGGATATTCTTGTTTGGGCGGGTCGATCCGTAATAGAGGACGTAGGGATTCTCGAGCCCGTGGCGGTCGCGTACGGCCTGGAATTCTTCGTAGGGAGGTGAGGAGGTGGACCGGCCGAGGCCCGGGCGGGCGACGATGAGCTTGGGCGTGGAGAGTGGGAAGTATTCCGCCACGGTGTCGCGCGTGTGATAGCTGTCGTTAATGATCCACTTCGCTTTCTGCAGGGTGGATGGATAGGCGTGGCGGTAGAAGAGATTGTAGGCCCATTGAATGAAACGGGGCCGTTTGGCGGAGAATTCGGGATCCACGAAGGGCTGGAGATCATGCACCGTGACAAGGAGCGGCGTGCGCATATGGCGGGGAGCCACGGGAAAGAGGCTGTGCATCAGATCGACGTTTAACGCATCGACGGAGCGGCCCAGGGAATAAAGTGTGGAGAGGCTGACAGGCTTGGCGCCATAGGTGAGAAGTTTGAAATTCTCACCGACCTCGAGGGGGCCGCGAAAGCTCGGGTGGACCAGGATAAAATATTCATTTTTCCCGTCGATGAGCGCCAGGTGCTCGATCAATTCCCGGGAATAGGTGGCAATACCACTGTAAGTGCCATCGAGATAACGCGCGTCGATGAGGATGCGCATTGGATCATCCAGCAGAGAGGTGTGGCCTTGGAGGCGCGTTTAAAGGGGGAATAAGAATGTTGGAAAGCACAAGGAGAGATTGCCGCGCGGAGGGCGCTGATCAGCCGTGAAGGTCGCCGCTGACAGGCTGCTCCTCCTCTGATTCGCTCGGTTCTTCGCGATCGAGGGTCGCCAGATAGTAGATCAGAAATCCATTACCAAACAGGGCGATGGCCAACAGAATGATCAACATGACCACCTGCTTTGGTTCGGACGGGAGAAGATCGATGAGCATGGGCTCTCTGGCACTCCGGGCGGAAATGAACATCATGGCGCGGGAAAAGAGTCCCCAAAACCCCCGCAGAAGTCAAGAAGCGGGTTGCGGACCAGAGCCGGAAGGGAGCGGATGCGCTCGGCAGAGCCTGCTTTTTCCCCGCCGCGCCATTCCCCGCTTTACTCTCACGGGGGAAAGGCGCATCTGTGGCCCATGAGCGACCGCCAGAAACTGACCGTTTTGATCCCCGCGGGCAATGCCGCCCACCATTTGCCCGAATGTATTGAAAGCGCCCGCCCCGTGGCGGACGAGGTGCTGGTGATCGTGGATTCCGACAGCACGGATGAAACGGAGCGGGTGGCCCGCGAGCTGGCGGATACGGTGATTGTGCATCCCTACGAATATTCGGCGGCTCAGAAAAACCGCGCCATCCCCCGAGCGGCCCACCCTTGGGTGCTGGTGGTGGATACCGATGAACGCCTGACGCCGGAACTGCAGCGTGACATTGAGGGGGTGCTTGAGCGCGACGGGCCGGAAGACGGATACCGCATCCACCGGATCAACCATTTCGCGGGACAGCGCATCCGCGGCTGTGGCTGGCAGCGTGACGATGTGTTACGCCTGTTTCGCCGCGACCGAGGGCGGTATGAAGACAAACATGTTCACGCCGACGTCATTTCCCGAGACAAAACTCCCTTGCGTGTCGGCCGGCTCCACGGCCAATTCCTCCATTATACATATGACAGCCTGGAGCAGTTCCTGCGCAAGCATGGGCGCTATGCTGCGTGGGCTGGGCAGGACCGGGCAAAGCGAACAAAACGGGTCACGCTGCGGCACCTGGCCCTGCGGCCGCTCTGGCGGTTTTTCCGGCAGTATCTCCTCTTCGGAGGCTGGCGCGATGGGGTAGCGGGCTTTGTGATCTGCTGGATGGCGGCGCATTCGGTTTTTCTGAAATATGCCCATGTGTGGGACCAGCGGCGCCGGGAAGTTCAGGAGCAGGAAGGCGGAGAGGGCAATTAGCTTTGGCACAGATGGCGCTCGATCGGAAGGCACTATGAGAAGTCTTTTGCGTGAAACAAACGAGTTTTTTTCCCAGTTCATGTCGCCGGTGGCGCGCAAGCTGTTCTACTGGGTCGCCGGTTCCTTTCTGGTTTATTACTTTTTAAGCACGCTGGGCGCTGGGATGCCGGTGTTTGGAATCCTGGCGGACCGGGTCTTCATGCTGACGCCCTACCAGGCGGTGCTGCAGGCGAACGTGTGGCAGTTTGTAACGTATCTTTTCGCCCACGCGAATTTCTGGCATTTCCTGTTTAACATGTTTGCCCTTTTGTTCTTCGCCTCGCCGATCGAGGAGCTGATGGGTGGGCGGCGGTTTCTCTGGTTTGTTCTTCTGACGGGCATTGCGTGCGGTATTGTGCATTGCATTGCTGGATTTGCGTTTGGAAATCCGGGGACGAGCCTGATTGGTTTCAGCGGGGCTTCCTATGCGATTATCACGGCCGCGGCGCTCTATTTCCCGCGCATGACGGTGTATTTCTTTTTCTTCCCGATTCCGATGCGGGTTCTGGCGCTGTTCTTTGGAATCCTGGTGGCGTTCGATCTTCTGGGAAGTATCGCCTCGGGCGGCCTGTTCAGTGGACGGGTGAGCCACCTGGCCCACGCGACGGGGATACTCATGGCGGTGGCCCTCGTTAAGATGCCGATCATTTTGAATGTGGCCGAGGATTTTCGCATTCCTCTGCTGATGCGGCGGGGGCCGCGGCGTGTGCGCAAGAGCGGCGGGCGTTTTTCCATGGGCCATCCGGGACGCCATTCCGACCCCGATGATCGTTACAACGATCCGCATTGGTATCTGGATCAGTAATTTCCGCGAGGAAATTTGACGGAATGCTCTGCGGCCGGGCGGTTTTCTCTTGAACGCCCGGCGCATGCCCCTCTTAATTCGCAGCCCTTTGCCCCCACAGGCGTTTCGCGCCTGAGGGCGGTTCTTTGCAACGCGATCATTGGCCGGCGACGACGCCCGGCATTCCCAATATGATGAAGGAGTTTTTCCGTGACGGAAACGGTCCAGAACAAGAAAGAAGGCGACGGCTCGGCCCTTCAGTCAGTCCTCGATCAGAAGGCTGAAAAGATTCCCTACGAAATCGTGGAGGAAGAGAAGCTTCCCGGCTCACGAATTCGGTTTAAGGCGAAGCTGACGGAAGACGCCATCGCCGGGCGCCTGAAGGAAACACTGAAGGAGATGGGCCGCCAGGTCCGGATCCCCGGATTCCGCCCGGGCAAGGCTCCTCAATCGCTCGTTCGGAAATCCTACGAGCCCTATGCGCGCGAGGAAACCGTCAAGCGCCTCGTTCCCCGCCTCGCGGAGCTTTACTCCGAGGACAAGGGCATCGAATCGCTCGGCCAGCCGTACCTGCTGGACTGGAAGAGCAACAAGGACGATGGCACCACGGTGGAGCTTGCTCTCGAGGTGCATCCCGACCTGGAAATCACCGATGAGTTGCTGGAAGGCCTGACGGTCGAAGCACACAGGATTCCCGTGGATGAGTCCTATATCGAGCGCAGCCTGAAGAACCTGCAGATCGAAAACGCGACCTATGAGCCGACGGAAGAGGGCTATCAGCCCGGCGACGGCCTGCTCTTCTCCTGCACGGTGCGCAACGAGAACGGCGAGAAGATCGAAGAGCGGTCGGTGAATGAATATTACTCCACGAAAGTGGAAGACGAAGTGCCCGAGGAAGTGGCGAAGGAACTGGCCGGCAAGAAGAAAGGCGAAGAGCTGACCATGGACCTGGAAGAGGAATCGGAAGTCGATCCCTCGAAGAAAGAGAAGGTTCACTATGAAGCGACGGTTCACGAAGTGAAGCACCGGGTGCTTCCCGAGCTGGATGATGAGTTCGCCAAGGATGTGAACGAAGATTTCGAGACGCTGGACGACTTAAAGAAGTCACTGCGCGAAAACGCGGAGAAGCAGGAAGAGCAGCGCCAGCGCGAAGAGGCTCTCCAGGAAGTTTACCGTGAGTTGGGCGAGCGGCTGGACTTTGATCTGCCGCGGGCCCTGGTGGAACAGACGGCAAACCGCTCGATCAGCGATATGGAGCAGCGCCTGAACCAGTATGGCATGTCGCTGCGCACGATGGACCAGAGCGTGGTGCGGAACTATGCGCAGAGCATGCAGGAGCAGGCGAAGGCGAACGTGAAAAATTATCTGATCGTGCGCGGCATCGCCAAGCATCTGAACGTGGAGCCGACGGAAGAGGACATCACTGCCGAGCTGGAACGGATCGCGAGCCAGACCGGGCGGAAGCCGCTGGCCGTGCGCGCTCAGCTCGAGGCCCGCAAGCAGTGGGATCAGTTCGTGGAGGATCTGTCGCTGAAGCTGACGAACGACAAGATTCTCGAGAAGGCAAACGTCCAGTACCAAGAGATCAGCGCGGAAGAATATGAGAAGCTGCAACAGCAGAAGCAGGAAGAACAGGCCGCGAAGTTGCGTGGCGAGCAGTTGGCCGCGGAAGGGGCAGCCGCCGCGGAAGCCACCGAAGAAGCGGTGGAAGAAGAGGGCGGCGGCGAGTCGGAGAAGACGCCCTGATCCGCGGAAACGAAACGCCTGAGATAAAGGATTCACCGTGAGCCACCGCTTTCCCTCGGAATATTACCGGGGTATGCGCGAACAGCAGGAACGCGCCCGTGATATTGGCCTCGTCTCGCCCCAGGTGCCCATGGCCCAGGACGACGACGATCTGGAATACTGGGTGATCCCCAACCCGATGGTCTATGAAGAGACGGAGCAGGGCACGCGGCGCTATGATCTGTATTCACGCCTGCTCCAGGACCGGATTATCTTTCTCGGCAAGGATATAGATGATCGCGTTTCCAACCTGGTGACGGCGCAGCTGCTCTTTCTCGAAACACAAGATCCCAGCAAGGATGTGAACTTCTACATCAACTCGCCGGGGGGCGTGATTACCTCTGGCATGGGCATCTATGATACGATGCAGCTTGTCCGCTGCGAAGTGTCGACGGTCTGTATCGGCCAGGCGGCCTCCATGGCGTCCCTGCTCTTGCTTTCCGGAACGAAAGAAAAACGCGCCTCCCTGCCCCACGCCCGCATTATGTTGCACCAGCCCATGGGGGGCGGACGCGGACGGGTTTCGGAGCTGGAAATCCAGTACCGCGAGATGATGCGCGTGCGCGACCGCGTTTACGAGATCATCGCCCACCACACCGGCCACACGATCGAGGAAGTCACCCAGGCCTGCGACCGCGACCGGTTTTACTCGGCACAAGAGGCCAAGGACTTCGGCATTATCGATAAGATTATCGAACGCGCCCCGGGGGTGACCCATCCCATGGAAGAACCCGGCGAAAGCAATCAGAAGAAAAAGAAATCCTGACACCCGCCAAGGGGGAATGAATCCCCGATCCGACGGAGGATAGAACACACATGGAACCGAGAATGATGGATGTTCCGATGGTCATCGAACAGACCGAACGCGGCGAGCGCGGTCTGGATATTTTCAGCCGGCTGCTGGTTGACCGGATTGTTTTCATCGGAACCCCGATTAACGATACTGTGGCCACGCTGGTCACGGCGCAGCTTCTCTTTCTCGAAGTGCAGGATCCCGAGAAGGACATTAATCTGTATATCAACTCGCCGGGCGGCAGCGTCACCGCCGGGCTGGCGATCTACGACACCATGCAGTTCGTGAAGCCCGCCGTGGCGACGACCTGCATCGGCCAGGCGGCGTCCATGGGCGCCGTGCTGCTGGCCTCCGGCGCGAAGGGGAAACGCTTCGCCCTGCCCAATTCGCGCATCATGATCCACCAGCCCATGGGCGGCATGCAGGGCCAGGCCTCGGATATCGAGATCCACACGAAGGAAATGCTGCGCATCAAGCAGATGCTGAACGAAATCCTGGCGAAACACACGGGCCAGACGCTGGACAAAATCCAGGAAGACAGCGACCGCGATTACTTCCTCTCCTCGGAAGAAGCGAAAGACTACAAGCTGATCGATGCTGTCGTGGAACACAAGCCCGGCGACAAGAAAGAGGGCGAGAAGAAGTAACCCCGCGCCCGCTGCTGAGAACGCATGAATCCCCCGGCTGAATGGCCGGGGGATTTTTGATTTGTTGGGGGGATCAGGTTACTCCGCTGAAAGCGGCGGGGCCGCATCGTGGACTTCGATGACGATGATGAGGACGAGGACGAGCGCTTTGATTCCCGCATGTTTTTCTGAAACATCCGCGGGCCTGTGCGCTCCGCGGATCAAGTCTCTTCGGGGGTGTTGCCTCCGGTGCCGCCTTGCTCGCGGCTGGGGGCATAGTCCACGGCCTGGTCTTCCAGGCTTTGCTTGATAGCGACGAAGTCGACGGAATCGAGGGGGATGTCCTCGATTTCAAAGGTCTCGCCGAGCTTGGGATGCTGGAAGAGGAGGCGGCCTTCCTCCGTCGTGCCCTGGTAGGCCAGAACGCGGTATTTCATGAGGAGGTGGGCCAGGAGGAAGAGCTGGGGAGCGAGGTCCGGGCTGTCGCTGGAATAGAGGGCGGCGAAAAGCCGCCAGAGGGCCTCGTTGCGTTCGGACTTGGCGAGGCGGCGTTCCTGGGCGCTGGGGGCGTTGACGCGCTTGGTGAGCCAGAAGCTGAAGTAGGATTCCTCGCCGAGGCGCTGCCAGCATTCGGCGCAGAAGTCCTTGCGGATGACTTCTTCCTTTTCCGACAGCTCGATGTAGGAGGGATGGCGCCCGTCGATGTTGAGGGGCTTGTGGCACAGGAGGCACTCGTCGCCGGGCCGGGTAATGCGGAGGTAAACGTCTTTTTCACCTGGTTTCGGAGCCATGGGGAGCAAACTGCCTGCGGGTATGGAAGTCGGCGGGGAAGCGGCGCGGGCCCTTCCCGGACTGGTGAAAGAGTAGCAGGGCGGGGCGCCTTAATGGAAAGGGGAATTTCCATGCTGGCCGATTCCGCGCAGGATGCGGCCGGCCATGGCGGGCCCTTCGTAAACAAGGCCTGTATAGACCTGGAGGAGCGTCGCGCCGGCGTCGAGCTTCTGGCGGGCGTCGCGGGCGGTGAAGATTCCCCCGGCGCCGATGATGGGGAGATCGCCCCCGGTCTGGCGCGCGATGTGGTCGATGAGGCGGGTGCCGAGGCGGGCGAGCGGGGCGCCGCTGAGGCCGCCTTTTTCCCGGCGGCGGGGATCGCGGAGCTTCGGGCGCTTGATCGTCGTGTTGGTGGCGATGATGCCGTCGATGCCGGTGTGGCGGATGACCGCGAGCATTTCGCCGAGTTCCCGGCGCGAAACGTCGGGGGCGATTTTTACCAGGACGGGACGGCGGCGGGCGTTGCGCTCGCGGGCCAGGGCGGAGGATTCCTGGACCAGCGTGCGGCAGAGGGTTTCGAGGAATTGCGTGCCCTGGAGTTCGCGGAGGCCGGGAGTGTTGGGGGAACTGATATTGACGGCGAGGTAATCCGTATAGACATACACGGCGCGCATGATGGCCTGGTAGTCGAGGGCGGCTTTTTCCAGAGGGGTGTCCTTCTGTTTTCCGAGGCTGACGCCAATGATGGGGCGCTCGGCAAGGGCCGAGAGGCGGCGCAGGCGGGGCAGGGCGCCCTCGATACCGGCGTTGGGAAAGCCCATGCGATTGACAAGGGCGCGATCGGCGGGGAGGCGGAAGATGCGCGGGCGCGGATTGCCGGGCTGGGGCCGCGGGGTGAGCGTGCCTGTCTCGACGTGGCCGAAGCCGAGCAGGCCGAGGCCGCGGGCGATCTGGACGTCTTTATCAAATCCCGCCGCGATGCCGAGCACGTTCGGAAAACGGAGCCCAAGCGTGAGCACGGGCCGGTCGGGCAGGGTGCCGGCGATCTGGCGCAGGAAAAACCGCCCGGGCCCCGTGGATTGGGCCAGGCGCAGCCACGTCGCCGCGCGGTGGTGCGCGGACTCCGGGTCTGTTTTTTTCAAGACGGGGAAAACGATGTCTTTATAGAGGTTCATGGCGGTGGAATGAAAGCAGGGCGGGAGGGCCCGCGCAAGAGGGGATGCGCCTCAGGGAGTAGATGAGCGGAGGTTCTCCAGCGTTTGCTCGACTTCGCGGGCTTTTTCCTCGCGCCCGGCGGCGCGGAGGCGGCGCGCGGCGCGTTCGAGGAGCGGGATGCGCGTAGGATCGTCGTTGAAAAGGCGCTGGATCGCCTCCAGTTCCACATCCAGCGCGGGGCCGTAGCCGGGTTCGAGATCGAGCGCCTTTCCTGTATAGACAAGCGCCTGCTCCGGCTCATTGTCCTGGTAAAGCGTCAGCGTGCCGAGATAGCGCCAGGCCTGGGGCGAGGAGGGGAGCAGCGCGGCGGCTTTTTCGTAGGCCCGGCGGGCCTCTTCCCAACGTTCTTTCCGCAGATTGAAGTAGCCGTATTCGTTGTAGCTGAGGAAAAGCGACTGGTTGCGGCGGGAAACCTCGAAAGGGAAATCGCCGGGTTCGTGCGTTCCCGTTCGCATGGCGGCGATGAGAACAAACGGAGGCATGGCGAGGAGATACGCCAGCCCCAGAGCGGCAAGAATCCGGCGGGGCCGGCGGCCCGTCCGGACGATTCCCTTCTGAAAAGCGACGGCGAGGGACGCGCCCGCCGCCAGCACGACCAGCCGCATGCCCCAGCCGAATCCCGCGAAATCGCCCATCATGCCGGGAATCAGGCGCGCGGGATTCAGCATGCGCGCCGTTTCCAGGAAAAAGGGGGCGTCCCATGGCTCGTAGCGTTCCAGAGAGAGGCTTCCGGCGCGCTCGCTCGCCCAGAGGAGGAAATTCCACCCCGCGAGCAAAATCCCCACCGGCGCCGTATAGACAACGCGCCATCGCCCCAGCACCGCCGCAATAGCCATCAGGAATGGCACGGAGCAATTGAGGAAGCGGCGCGCGCCGAAGCTGCCGCTCGCCCACCAGATTTCATTCGCCGCGTTGACATACCACTGGATCACGATGGCCACGGCCAGAGACGCGGCGAGGACACGATCTCGCCTCCACAAAACCGCGAGCCCCAGGGGGACCAGCATCAGCACCGGCGACCAGGAGAGGAGGCCGTGGTATTCGGAGAAAAGAACGGAAAGAAGGCGGGGCGAGAACCAGTGCATTTCCTCGATCTTGGGCAAGGCGAGGGGGTTGCCGTAGAGACGCCACCAGACGATCACCTGGGGCGAGAAAACGATAAGCGCCACGGCGGCGGCGATGGCGGCTCCGCGCAGCCAGCGAAGCGCGGCCCGTCTGGTTGATGGCGGGTTGAAGGCCAGCTCGACGAGAAAAACAACGAGAAAGCCAGCGTTCTGCGGGCGGACCAGTACCGCCAGCCCGGCCAGCGCGCCGAGGAGAATCCAGTCGCGCGCGGTGCGTCGGCTCCGCGTTGTGTGCCAAAGCCCGATCAGGCCGCCCACGGCCAGCATCGACGGCACATGGGCCATCATGGCGTGGGCGTATGTATAGAAGCCGAGGGGCGTCCCGAGCAAAATAACAAACGCCGCCGCGAGGGCGGGCCCTTTTCCGCTGAAGGGACGGGCGAGGGCCATGCCGAGGCGAAGCCCGCCGATACAGAGCGCGGCGGCGAGAAGCGTGACACAGAGCTTATAGACACCGCTCTGGCCCGTGGGGGCGAAGAGCGGATCGTTCCATCCGGCGGTGAGGGGCGGTGGAAAGAGCGGGCGCGTCTGCCGGTCCTCCCGGGTATATTGCTTTCCTTCGACGCCGAGGGCATCCGCCGCCCGGGCGATGATCTCCCCCGCCGCGACTCCGGGCAGATAGACAAGGCCGGCGCCAATGGGCCAATCGTTGGAGATGCGGTCCGTCTCGGACAGATAGACGTAATAGGAGCGAAAATTGAGAGCCTCGTAATCGTTGGCTAAGTCGAGGTCCGCATCGCGGACCATGCTGCGGGCCACGGCGTAGTAGGACCCGGAATCGGGAGCGGAGAGGTAGGCGTTGCTCCAGAACGGAAACGTCACGGCGAAAAAGAAAACGAGCGCGGCGGTGGGCGAAAGCGTCTCCCAGAAGGCGCGGGCGCGTTCTTTCCAGCTCTGTGGGGACTCGGTGTTCATGCGGTCAGTTCATTCCGCGGCTCTCCGGCGGTTTCCAGCTCGTGGAGGCGCTGGAGCGTAATGGGCACGAGAAGGAAGCTCACCAGGAAGAAGATCGTTGCGAAACCACCATGAAAGCGCGCTGCTCCAGAATGACTCAGATAGCTGGGCCAGCCGGCGGGACCGGTCAATTGCAGCCCTGTATAGTAGAGAATCGCGCCCAGACCGAAGATCCAGGAGAAAATCCGATGGCGCTTGCGAGGGATCAAGAAACACCAGGCCAGGACAGCAATCGCGAGAAGGGGAACAACATCGTAGATCAGGTTCGTGTAAAAGACATCCCTCTTTCTTGCGGATAAGTCACTATTGTGAATGTGGAAGATTCCCGACGCGGCGACCAGAAAACACGTGGTTACGAGAGTCGGCCAGGCGAATACCAGGAGGCTCGGGATCAGCCGCCCGGCGATCAGTGGCTTCCTGTCCTGATTGCCGAGAAGCAGAGCCAGGGAGAGCGCCGCGAGAGAAAACGCCGCGGCGGGCGTCGTCAGATTTATCAGGCCCTCCTTCATGATGCGGGGGATGTCCAGCCCTTCATTTCCTGTGATTTGTTGAACGCCCTGGCCAATCAAGGCAATGGGAAGAAGGAGGACGAGGCCCTTGGAAAGAGCCAGGAAGGGGCGATAGCCGGTTTGCTTCAGGCGGCGGGCCAACTCCCTGATGCGGGGGAAAGCGGCCTTGTATTCCGTGGATGTCAGCCTTTCGTTAGAGAGCCAGGAACGCTTTGCCATTTCCTCGGGGTGGATTTCATCGAAGTAACGGGTTCCGGCATGGCGCGAGGTGATGTAGAATGCCCAGGCCAGGAGGAAGAGCATTAAGGCGAAGGTAACAAGTATATAGACAAATAGAAATCCGGAAACATAGGAAAAAGGAAGGGCGAGAGGCACATCATAATCCACGCCGGAGAGATCACTTGCTGCGCTCGCCACAAAGACGCAAAAGACGATCGGGATCAGAGACGAGACCGGCGTGAGAAAAAGCCCGAGGAAGCGTTTTCTCTTCATGGTCCGATGGAGATAGAGAGCAACGAGGAAGTGCCACATCAAGAGAACGAAAACAGCAAGACTCAAAAAGAAAACACTGGGGGATCCGAAGGTCTGCTCCAATTCGTGCTCCCCTGGCCTGGCGAGAAAGAGCCCCATGTGCAAGGCGTCGGCCATGAGCAAGAACGCCTGATAGGGAAGAACGGCGATCGTATAGACAAAGAAGGCGGGAAGATAACTGGCAAAGGCGGCCTGGCGGGGCGATTGAAGCGTCACCCAGAATTCTTCGAGAAAAGCCCGGCCGGGAGGCTTCCAGGCGAAGATCACGACAAACGGATAGGTCAGGAAAGCAATGGACAGCCAGGTGATTGCAAAACCGATGGATTTCGCGCTGCTGATTGAAGACAAGAAGAGATAGAAAATCCAGGGATCGCTGAATCGAGACGTATCTCTCGGGAAATCTTCTGCTGCGCTCGTGATCGAGGAAGAGACGAATGCCGCTTCGAGGATCCAGCAAGCCGCCACCACAATCATTGCGAGGGCGATTCCCCGCTTGCGCGATCGGATGCGGGTCCGCTTGAGGAGGGCGTTCTCGCGGCGCCCGGACCAGAGGCGCCACAGCTTGCGATAGAACTCGCGCATCTCCCTCGGATCGAACATGGCCCCTCCCTTGGGTGACGGCGCGGCGGGCGGCTTTGCTTGCGGGCCGCGGGGGGCGCGATTAACCTTTCCGCCGCTGTCGAGATGAACGTTCTCAAAGAAAAAACAGGGAAAGCGTTGCATGCCAAGAGAAGAAACCCGACTGGCCGTGTTCGATCTGGATGGCACGCTGGTGGATGCGTTCGAGGACATTGCCGAGGCGATCAACACCCCGCTGCGCAAGCGGGGCTATCCGGAACATTCCGTCGATTCCATCAAGCGCATGGTAGGCGAAGGCGCCGGGAAGCTGATCGAGCGGGCCACGCCGGGAATGGAGCCGGAGATGGTCGAGGAAGTGCGCCAGGAAATGCTGGCCAAATACATCGAGAGCCCGGCGGACAACGCGGCGATCTATCCCGGCGTGTTTGATCTGCTGGAGGATTTGCTGGATTGGGGCATCGTGATGGGGATCCTGAGCAATAAGCCCCATGAGATGACGGTGAAGACCTGCGAGGTGCTGGGGCTGAGCCGTTATTTCCAGGACATCGTCGGCGAGGATGCGGAGGCGTCGCCGCGGAAACCGGATCCCATGGGGCTGGAGAGCATGATCGAGCGGGCGGGCGCGACAAGGGCGGTTTTGATCGGCGACGGGGCGGCGGACGGCCAGGTGGCACAAAACGCGGGGGTGCCTTTCATCGCCTGCCTCTGGGGAACACGGAACCGCGAGCAGTTGGCCGAGTTCGCCCCCGTGGGATTCGCGGAGAGCCCTGCTGAACTGGAAAAACTGATCACCGACACCTTGCGGTGAAGTTCCCTTTTTTCACGCGAAAGGTGCTGCATGGGAGTTTCACCGGGATTC
>CAYFUR010000041.1:0-32195 GCA_964346275.1 uncultured Candidatus Sumerlaeota bacterium | reverse complement strand
GGGGCCGGGAGGCGGGCCGCTTCTTCTATTCCATGGCGACCTGGCGGTCGTCGAGGCCCTTGCGCAGGAAGGAGAGGAAGTCTTCGGGGTCGCGGGTGTATTCGGCTTTGGCGATGACTTCCTCATCGGGGGTGATGATGACGTAGAGCGGCAGGGTGACGGTGCCGAAGTTTTTGGCCTGGTAGGCCTGCCATTTTTTGCCGGTTTCCGGATCGTCGGTATAGAGGCGCACGAGGACGTATTCCTTCATGAGGCTGGCGACCTCGGGGCGGGAGAACATGGTTTTTTCCATGAGGCGGCAATTGGTGCAGGTGTAACCGCTGAAGTCGATAAAGACGTTCTGGCCGGTGGAGCGGGCCTGGGCGAGGGCGGGTTCGACTTCTTCATACCAGTCGAATTGTTCTTCGCCGGAGGCGCCGTTGCCGGCAACGGTGGTGTGGCCCTGGCCGGGGCGGAGGTCTGGCGGCATGTAGGCCTCGACCCAGGAGTGGAGCTGGCCGCCGAAAAGGCCATGGGCGAGGTAGAGGGCGAGAATGCCAAAGGTGGTGGCGAGGAGCATGCGCGAGCTGGTGATGCGCGAGCCGGCGTTTTCGCCCTCTTCTTTCAAGTGGATCAGGCCGAAGAGATAGAAGGCAATGACCGCGGCGATGCCGGTCCACACGGCGAGGAGGACTTCGCGGGTGAAGATCATGCTTTCACCGAGGAGGATCAGGTCGGCATTGCTGAGGAATTTGAAGGCGGCGGCGAGGACGATGAGGCCCATGACGAGCTTGGTGGCGTAGAGCCAGTTGCCGGCGCTGGGGAGGCGGCCGATCATCTGGGGCGCCAGGGCGAGGAAGAAGAAGGGGGCGGCAAAGCCCGTGGCGAAGGCCATCATGCCAAAGAGCGGGCGGGTCCAGGCGCCGGAGATGGCCTGGGGGATGAGGACGCCGAGAAGCGGCGCCGTGCATGTGAAGGAAATGACGACGAAGACCATGGCCTTGAGGAAGATGCTGACGAGGCCGCCGGCCTTCATGGCTTTCATGTTGAGTTTGCTGGAAACGGACGTGGGGAGGGCGAACTGGAACACGCCAAAAAGACTGAGCGCCAGAACGATATACAGCGCGGCAAAGAAGAGATTGATCCAGGGATTGGCGGCGATGGTGTTGGCCAGGCCGCTGGCCTCGACGCCGGCCTGCATGGCGCGCAGAACAACGGAAAAACCAAAGCCGATGATCGTGAATCCGGCGATGATGGAAAGCACATAGATGCCCGCGTTGCCAGCCGCGCTGGCGGTGGACTTGGCCGACTTGTCGGTGAAGAAGGTGATCGTGATGGGGATCATGGGAAAGACGCAGGGTGTGAGCAGGGCCAGCAGGCCAAGGGCAAAGGCGGTGATGAGAAAGCCGCCCATGGAGCCGCCGGCGACGAACTGCTCGGTCCGCGAGATCGCGCCGGCGCTTTTCTGTTCGTCCCTGTCAGCGTCTTGATTGCCGGGTGCATTGGCCGCGGCGGCCTGGTTCCGGGTCTGTTGCTGGCCGGACTGGGCGTTCTGGCTGGCGGCGGCGGGGTCGTCCGGCTCCGGTGCGGGGGGCGCGGCGACCGGTTCGCCTTCCTGGATGATGAAATCGACGGTATGGGTGGCATCGGCCGGCGGGAGACAGCTCGTCTCCGTGCAGGCCTGGTAATTCATGGTCACGGTGAAGGAAGTGCCGCTGGGCTCGGCATCGGTGGCGATGCGGTATTCGCGGCGGAATTCAAGGGGCGAGCCATAGAGATAAGCGACGTCGATCTCGAAGCCGCGATCGAACTTGAACGTGGCGTCGGGTTCCTGCCAGTCCCCCGTGGGCTCGAGGAGGCCCTGGGCTTCTTCGCCGAGCTTGATGGAGGTAGGGATCGGGCCGGGCTGGTCCGTGGGCTGGCGCATGGCATAGAGGTGGTATTTCTCGTCCACGGTGGCCTTGACGATGAGTTCGACGGTGGCGCCTCGGCGGGCCTCGGCGGGCTCCAGGCGCGCGGTGATTTCCGCGGCGCTGGGAATGCCCCATTGGGCGGGGCTTGTCCGGGGCGTGGCGGCGCAGGCCAGAGCGGTCAAGGCGAGGAGGAGGAATTTCGGCAGGAAGCGCGGCATTTCTTGGCAGTCCTTTTGGGGCCATATCTCTCAGGTGGGCAGTTTGTCGCAAATCCCGTAACTGCGCCTTGAAGAGAGGCAAGAGCCTTGCCGAATCCCGGGAAAGAAAGGGGCCTAGCCGGACATCATGTAAAAAGCGATCGAAAGGGCGGCGCCCACGATGGTCAGGACAATGGCAATGAGAGCGGGCTTGATGCCGGAATAACGGCCCTGGCCGACAAGCACCTGGAGAATTCCCCAGCCCGCGCCGACAAATTCCGCCACGGCGGCAACCACAAGGCCGAAGATAAAGGCGTTGGCGTAATCGCCCAGCATGCCTGGGAGAAAAAAGAGGAAGGGCAGGAAGACATAGAGGATCGAGGAGTAGAGGGAGAGGTGGGCGCTCGTGCTGGGGACGGGACCGACCTGGGTGAGGTCGTTGCGCAGCATGATGTAATCGAGGATGGCCTCGAGATAGGTGGACTCGCCGGTGTCGCGGGTGATGGTGGAGGGCGTCCCAACAGCCATCTTGGCGATCACTCCATCCTCGCGAGGGGTAAAGCGGACCTCGACATCGAGCTTCAGGTTTTCGAAGGGATAATTCCGCATGACGGAATCCTTCGGCCGGCGTTTTTTGCGGTGGGCGCGGAGGAGATTCGGATCGTTCGTTTGCTCGAGTTCGAAGTTTTCCGCAACCAGGCGCTTTTCCATCTCCTTGCGAACGTCTTCCACGGCGAAGTTGGGAAAGAAGTGATCGCGCTCGGTGCGCAGCTTTCCTTTTCTCCCCGGCGTGACATAATCAACCAAGAGGGAAAAAAACACGCCGCCTGCCGTTATGGCGACGAGGGGGCTCCATTCGAGGACTTTAATGATCGTGTCGGTGCTAGCCATATGCCTCGTTTTCGAAGAAGAGTTATTTGCTCGCGAAAGGCGTTGGGGGAACTTGTAATCGGCCAATCCAAAAGGGTTTGACTGTCCGGCGAAAGCGAAATCTGAGAGCAATGGGCGGGCAATTGCCAGTGGAAAACGGAAATCCAGTGGGAAAATCCCGTCTCAGCCGTTCACAAAGGAACGGAGACTTCATCCATAATGCGGCGAACGGCGTTTTCGTCCTCGCGCAGGGAAAAGCCGCTGACATCGAAAGTGCGGGCGACCTGAATGCGGTGGGCAAGAGTCGGGATGGCGACTTCTTTCACATCGTCCGGGGTCACAAAGTCGCGTCCCCGGAGAGCCGCGAGGGCCTGGGCACAACGGCGCATGGCGATGGCTCCGCGGGGGGAGCATCCCAGTTCGAGGAGCGAGCTGGTGCGCGTTGCCTCGGCGACCCGCACCATGTAGTCCAGGATATCGTCGTCCACCTTGACGCTGGCGGCGGCTTCCTGCATCTCGAGGACTTCCTCGCCGGAAAGCACCGCTTCGACATTGGAGGCCTCGGTGGTCATCTGCTGTTCCCGGAGCACCTGGATCTCGGCCTGGCGGGCGGGATAGCCGATATGCAGCCGCATGAGAAAGCGATCCATCTGGGATTTGGGCAGCGGAAAGGTACCATGGAATTCCACCGGGTTCTGGGTCGCCAGGACGATGAAGGGCTGGGGCAGCGGATAAAGGCGGCCGTCCATGGTGACTTTGCCGACGTTCATGGCCTCGAGGAGAGCCGACTGGGTCTTGGGCGTGGTGCGGTTGATTTCATCGGCGAGGACCACGCTGGCGAAAAGAGGCCCCGGGCGGAATTCGAACTCCTTCTTATCCTGGTCGTAGATGGTGACGCCGAGAATATCGGAGGGAAGCATGTCGGAGGTGAACTGGATGCGCTGGAAAGAACAGTGGATCGAGCGGGAAAGGGTTTGGGCAAGTGTGGTTTTCCCGACGCCGGGGATATCCTCGAGAAGGATATGGCCCCGGGCGAGAAGCGCCACGATACACATTTCCACGACTTCATCTTTCCCCCGGATGACCGAGGTGACGTTGTTGCGCAGCTTTTCAACATTGGCCTGAAAATTCTTTGTCAGCATACCTCTCCCGCCGGGATGGATTGTGTCCGAGATAAAGGGGGCAGCAAAAGTCAGGTCAAGCGAAGAGGTAAACCGCAAATCGCCGGGAGGATGAGAATGCTTTACTCATTGAGGCTGCGGCGGGCCATTTTCGGCGTGATGTAGAAGAGGAAGCTGGCGCCGCTTTCCTGGATGCTACCCTTCCAGGAAAGGCCGATAACCCCAGCCTTCTTTACGGAAAAAATGATGTGATCGGGCAGGACGGCTTGGGTGACGTATTCGCTGCAACAGGGTTCATGGCCAGCGGCGAGAACGATGCCGCCGGAGGGGGCGGCGCGGGCGACTTCCGAGACAACGGCGCTCCAGTTGCCATGGAAATCGAGCGAATCGGTGCGGAGAATGGATTTCTTGGGGGAAAAAGTATCACAAATAATATCCGCCGTTTGAAAGGCCCGGATACGGGGGCTGGATAAATAGGTGGTGGGAATCAGCCCGAGGGTCTTGAGAAGCGTGGCCATATCCTGGACGCGGCGGCGTCCCTTGGCTGTCAGCGCGCGGCGGGCGTCTTCCTCATCGGTTGCGGCGATTTCCCGGGGCTCGGCAATGCCATGGCGCATCACCAGAAGGATCGTGGATGAATTCGTCTTATCCTGAAAGACCGGCAATGGACTCATAGGCTCCCCCGGGAAGTATTGGTGGAACACGGGTCTAGCGAAAGAAAGTGCCCTTGTCAGGCGAAATCGCTTGGATTGGCCAAAGTGGGAGTCTTCACTCCCATCCTTTTTTGCGAATGGAAGCCTGAACGCCCCGATCGCCTTCCCCTTCGTCATTCAAACGATCGAAGACCTGGCGCATGTGCTGGGTCGCGGTGTAATCGCCGGTCAGATTCTCCATCGCTTCGGCCACGAGGCGGAGATCCTTGGCCATGAGGCGGACGGAGAAGCCGGGGTCGAAATCGCCGTTCAGAACGCGGGGGCCATAGTTGGAGAGCGACCAGCTTCCGCCGGCGCCGCCGCTGATAGCCTCCAGCACCCGTCCGGTGTCCATCCCCTTTTCTCTGGCGAAGTTGAGGGCCTCGGCCATGGAGGCAATGGTGCCGCAACAGGCAATCTGGTTGGCCATTTTGGTGCGTTGTCCGTGGCCGGTGGGGCCCATGTGGTGAATGGATTTGCCGACGGCTTCAAAGATTGGCCGGGCGCGCTGGAAATCGTCCGGGGAGCCGCCTGCCATAATCGACAAGGTGGCGTTGCGCGCGCCAACGTCGCCGCCGCTGATGGGGGCATCCACCCATCCTGTTTTTTTCTCCGCCGCCTTTTCCGCGAATTCCTCGGTGGCCGCGGCGGAGATGGTGGAGAAATCGATCACCAGGCTTCCCGGCTGGAGAGCCGTATAGATCCCGTTCTCGCCGAAAACGACTTCTTCGACGTCCGGGGTGTCAGCGACACAGAGACAGATGATATCGGCCTGGCGCGCGGCGTCGGCGGGGGTTTCCGCACGGAGGGCGCCCTTCTCGACGAGGGAATCCGTTTTCGACCGGGTGCGGTTATAGACAACCAGCGCGCCCATCTTTTCCAGCAGGTGGCTCGCCATGGATTGGCCCATGACGCCGAGACCGAGGAAGGCGGCTTTCATGGTTTTGCCTCCAGGTCGAGATTGAGAATCGATTTCTGAATGGCGACAAGGTCGCGCACACCTTTCTTCGCAAGGGCGAGCATTTGGGCGAGTTCGTCTTCATCGAAAGCGACCTGCTCGGCGGTGCCCTGGATTTCCACGAAGGTATCGGATCCGGTCATGACGACATTCATGTCCGTCTGGGCGGTGGAGTCTTCGAGGTAATTCAGGTCAAGGACGGGTTTCCCTTCCACCACGCCGACGCTCGTGGCGGCGAGGTAGTCTTTAATGAGGCGGGTTTTCTCGCTGATCTGGCCGTCTTTACGCATGCGTTCGATGGCAAGGGCGAGGGCGACAAAGGCGCCCGTGATCGATGCGGTACGCGTGCCGCCGTCGGATTCGATGACGTCGCAATCGATCTGGATGGTCCGCTCGCCGAAGGCGGGGAGATCGACGATGGTGCGCAGCGACCGGCCGATGAGACGCTGGATTTCAATGGCGCGGCTGTTGGGCTTGGCGCGGGAGGCGTCGCGCTGGATGCGCTGCTTGGCGCTGCGGGGCAGCATGGCGTATTCGGCCGTGACCCACCCCTTGCCCGAGCCGATGAGGTAAGGGGGCACGCGCTGATCCACTGTGGCGGCGCAGATGACCTTGTTCTTGCCCCACTCGATGAGGGCGCTGCCCTCGGCGAAACGAAGATATCCAGGGGTGATCCTGATGTCGCGAAGCTGATCGTTTTCCCGTCCGTCTATACGCATTATTCCGTTGCTCCAATTGGTATGAAAAAAGGGCGGAGTGGTTGGATCCCTCCGCCCGGAATGGTTTCCTCTGGGTGAAGCCTAAATCAGGCGGGCCTCCTGGATGCGCTCGATCCGATAGACCGCGAAAGCATTCCCGCGGGAGCGGCAGCGGCCGAGAAGACGGTCGCGCTCGACGCTTTCCGGCGAAACGATTTCTTTGACTTCGTCGCGGTTGTTTTTCACGTATTGAATCTCAATATCGAACTCGTTTTCCACGGCAAAGTCCAGCATGCGCTCGATATCGTCGAGATCGCTGGCCGGGTCCGGACCATCGAAGTTGCGCTTCGAGACGCCGCGGGGCATCGTGGTGTTCACGATCTGGCTGATCTGCGACTGATATTTGTCCTTCACGTCGTCGATCTTTGATTCGAGAGCGGAGCGCGAGGTGCGCGCCCAGGTCTTGACGAGAGGCTCGGCCAGGTCGTTCAGTGCCTGGAAGGTCCGCGGGTCCGGTTTCAGCCGCTCGAGGAGCGGGGTCATGCGCTGCTCGGTTACGGATTTTCCGTGTTCGTCGCGGCATTCCCGCGTATATTGCACCGCGGCGATGAGAGTATACATGTCTTCGCGTGAGAGCGTCAGATGGAACTGGTCGTCCTCGCGCATGTGGACATGTTCGCTGCCAAGGCGGGGCATGAAGCCGACCTTTTGCAGCTCGCGGGCAAGGCGCTTCACGTCTGCGTCAGGCCGAAGCAGCACCAGACGGTTGTCCACAACATCCTTGATCGCCGGGGCAATTTTTTTGTTAAGGCGGATTTGTTCCAGCAACGGCTGATCGTCTATAATGATATCCCCGCCGGCATATCCCATGTTCACTTCGCCATGCTTTTGGGCCGCATCGCGGATGAGCTGGTTCAGGGAATCGGGGATCGGGGTCCGGGAGTTTTTGTGAAGAAAATCGAGCATTTCCTCGCCGCGAAGCCCCCGGTCCAGACCCTCCCGGACACTGTCGCGGGTGATGGTCAGGATCGACATCACATCGATGGACTTGATCGCCGCGATTTCGTTGAGGTGGTAAAACGTGCGGAGTTTCAGGTCCGGCGGAACAATCACCTCGTGGGTGGGCTGGACGATGAACTGATCCACGTCGAACTGCATCGGGGCGATATCGTCCTCGTCCTCGGATTGGAACAGTTCGCCCCAGTGCTCGGGGTGATGGTGGAAGACGTAACGACCCAGGTCGGTGAAGCGGAAGGTGAATTCAATGTCCGGCTGCTTGCGGGGGCGGCCGCGGCTGCCACCGCGCGCCTTCATCACTTTGCCGTCGCCGATTCTCTGGCCAATCACTTCGGTGTCTTTCTCGTGCTTGAGGCCAACGGCCAGGATGCCGAGCCATTGGAGGCATTCCGCCACGATGGATTCAACGACCAGGGCGTTGCTGCGCGTATGCTTGTCGTAAACGAGAGGTTCGCCGCGCCCGGGAATCTCCTGCTCCACGGTGGGAAGGACTTCCTCGAGAAAGCCTTTGAAAACGCACCAGCGATCGCGGGGCATTTCGTTGAGCGTCTCGATAACAGTCCGCCGGAAAGCGACGATGGACGTCAGCCCCGCGGGGTGAGGCTCGATGTGGACCGTATTGCCCTCGACGAATTCCTCGTTCCACTCCGTGGACTTGAGCCACCACCAGGCGATATCGCGGTAGGCGGCCTGGGAGTCTTCGAGCCATCGCAGGAAAGAATTGGATACGCGGTAGGAATCACCGGTGGAGACGAGGAATTTCTTCTGGATGACGAAAAGGGAGAGGAACTCGGCATATTTCAAGGATTTGAAGCGGCTGAGCAGAGGAAGAACCTTCTTGAGGTCGTTTTTCCCGATCCCGCCGGTGGCGAGCATCTTGACCGGATAGCGGTCGACGAAGTTGCAGAACACCACCAGGTCGCGCATCAGCGTATTGCTGTTGTCGAGAACAACGGTGGGAGCCTGTTCCTTCTTGATCAGGGTCACCGAGTCGAGCTCCTGGAACGTACGGTTGTCCGGCTGGAAGTGATGATTGATGATATACATCACATCGCGGGGAATCATCAGCAGGTTGTTGTATTTGTTACCGCCGGGGACCGCGGTAAACAGCAGGCCGCTGGTGTTGAGAAGCCACTGGATCGCGTCGCCTCGCGTATGGTCATAGCGTTTCTGGACATTGAGTTCCAGCAGGTCGCGATAGACGCAGACACCTTTGCGATCGAACAGAATATCGAGGACCTGGTTTGCGCCGCTGGGGAGGCGCTCCAGGTATTTCCGAAGGAACCTGGGATCGAGCAGGTGTTCGCGTATGAGCCAGATCAGGTAATTCTTGCAGGCGCTTTCCGGCTGAACACGAAGGCCCTGGGTCGCGATATGCTTCAGCTCGTTGTTGCTTTTTTCCTTCAGGAAGTTTCCGAGATAACCTTCCCAGAAGGAGGGGAGTTCGATATAGCGGAGAAAGGGCTCGGGAATGCCGACGAGGATGAGTTCCTCGGCAACGTCGGGCACGGAGTCGAAGAAGACGATGCCGCGCTGAGAGAGCGAGTTGACCGTTTCCGTGAGGCGCGCGCTGTCCCCCTCGAAGAATCGGTCGCGGACTTCGTTGACGTGGAGGTCACCGCCATGGATGGCGAGGAAGTTGACCAGGTCCCGTTCTTCCTTGGCCAGGCGGCTGAAGACCTTTTCCCACAGAGGCCGGTTCTGGAGCCTCTGGTAAAGGTTCGCGATCAGTTGCTTTCGCTGTTCCTCTTCGGTCTGTTGGTGAGACAGGTCGGCGGGGGTGATGTCCCAATACTCCTCGATTTTGCGGAGTATGTCCACCGATTGCATTTTCAGAATACTTTTGAGTTTCATCGTTCCCTTGTCAGTGTCAGGCTGCGACGAAGTTCCCTGCGGTCATGGTGTTGAAAAAGGGTGCGCCGGCCGAGGAGGCCAGCGCACCGGATGTTACTTGTTTGCCGCGCCGGGAGTGGTGGCGCCGCCAGAAGTTTCCGCGGCCTCTTCTTCTATGCGCCCGGCTTCCCGCAGGGCACTGATCTTGTCCCAGTAATCCGCCGAGCGTTTTTCCAGATCATCGGTCATATCCAGGAACTCGAACGTATAGTTGTATCCCTGTTCGGTGAGGAATCGCTGGCGCTTGTTGGCGAAGTCCTGCTCGGAGGTATCCTTGGTCGTCACGGAATAAAAATGAGCGACATTCTCTTTGCCTTGTCCTTTCGGACGCAGGACTCGGCCGAGGCGCTGGGCTTCTTCCTGGCGAGAGCCGAAGGTGCCGCTGACCTGAATCGCGACGTTGGCGTCGGGCAGATCGATGGCGAAGTTCGCCACTTTCGAGACAATGATCACCTGGTATTCGCCGGTCCGGAATTTCTTGTAAATCTCTTCCCGCTCCTTATTGGGCGTTTTGCCGGTGATGATCGGCGCGTCGAATTCTTCGGACAACAAAGCCAGCTGGGATAAATACTGGCCGATGATCATGATGCTGTCGTCGGAGTGTTTGCGGATCAGGTCCTCGATGACGGGAATCTTCACGGGATTCTCCGACGCCATGCGGAACTGCTCGCGCTGATCCGTCGTGGCATAGTCCATTCGCATGGCCTGGGGCAGGGGAACGCGGATTTCCACGCAGTTGGCCTTGGCGATCCAGCCCTGCTGTTCCAGGTTTTTCCATGGAACGTCGTATTTCTTGGGTCCGATGAGCGAGAAGACGTCGTCTTCGAGCCCGTCTTCGCGCACCAGCGTGGCGGTCAGGCCCAGGCGGCGGCGCGCCTGGATGTTGGCCACCTCGCGAAAAACCGGCGCAGGCAGCATGTGGACTTCGTCGTAGACGATCAAGCCCCAATTTTCCGCATTGAAGATATCCATGTGGACGAATTCGTCGGTCTTCTTTTTCCGGAAGGTCAGGAGTTGATAGGTCGTGATGGTGACGTCGCGAACCTCCTTCGCCTCGCCGGAATACTCGCCAATCTGGTTCTCGGTGAGGGAGGTCTTATCGAGGAGTTCCGCGCGCCACTGGCGCAGAGCGGTGATATTGGTGGTCAGGATCAGGGTTTTCTGGCGCACGCGGCCCATGGTGGCGATGCCGATGATCGTCTTGCCGGCGCCGCAGGGCAGAACCAGCACGCCGCTGCCGCCGGTTTCGCCGCCGGCCGCATAGAAGATTTCCGCCGCATCCCGCTGATAGTTGCGCAACTGGAATTCGCCGCCGGAGGCGGTCTTGTCGCGCAGCTCGATATCGAGCGGGGCGCCATCGGTATAGCCGGCGAGATCCTCGACGGGGAATTCGACTTTGATCAGGGCCTGCTTGAGCGCGCCGCGGTCGTCCGGCTCGATTTCAAAGCTGGTTTCATCGATCTGGTTTTTCAGGAACGGCTTCACCGAACGGTAGCGCTGGATCTGAACCATGGTGGGCTTGTCCGGGCCCTTCAGGATCAGCTTTCCATCCTCTTTGACAAGCTGGAGCTTGCCATAGCGGGCGGACTGCTCGCGAACGCGGATGAGGACGTTCTCGGGCACCGGGTATTTTGCGTAATTAACCAGCGCGTCGGAGATTTCCTCCGGCGTCATTCCGCTGGCCGCGGCGTTCCACAGGCTCAGCGGCGTGATGCGGTAGGTATGGATATAGTCGGGGCTCTTTTCCAGCTCGGCGAAACGGGCCAGGGCGTCCCGCGCCTCGATATATAAATCGGTGGTGGTTTCCAGCAGGACGGTCATGTCCGACTGGACGATCATCGGGTTATGCGGATTGAATCCATTCATCAGGAAAAACGGGCATCCAGGTTGGTTTGTATCACGATATGATTACCAGGGGCGGGCAAACACCGAGAAAAACCAGAAAAAGTCTGATGGTTCAAGTGTCAAGCCGGTGACAAATGCGCCTGCCTGCCTCATTGCCGCGCGAGTGATTCGAGTTGTTGATTCACGCGCGCTCCAAGAGATCATGTCACTCCCGGATGCGAAGTTCAATAAGAAACAGGCAGTTTGCGGAGGAAATTGCCATACAGGTAACCACACGCCCGGATTTCAGTTTTCACTAGCGCCGGGCAGGGAAAAAAACCAAGCCTTCCAGGCGTGTGATTTCATGATTGGAGAAGTTTTCTCATGCCCCGTACCGTCGTCACCGGAGGAGCCGGATTTCTCGGCAGCCATCTTTGCGAGGCTCTCCTGGCCCGCGGAGACGAGGTGATCTGCATCGATAATCTTTCCACCGGCACCACGGGCAACATCCAGCACATCCGCGATGAGCGGTTTTTGTTCATCAAGCAGGATGTGACCAACTATCTCTACGTCGAGGGCGGGGTGGACAATGTCATCCATTTCGCTTCCCCCGCCAGCCCCGTCGATTATCTGAAACGGCCGATCCCCACGCTGAAAGTCGGGTCGCTGGGCACGCACAAAGCCCTTGGCCTGGCGAAAGAGAAGAATGCGCGGTTCCTTCTCGCCTCGACGAGCGAGATTTACGGGGACCCGCTGGAACATCCCCAGAACGAGGAATACTGGGGAAATGTGAGTACAATCGGCCCGCGGGGGGTCTATGACGAGGCCAAGCGCTTTGCCGAGGCAATGACGATGGCCTATCACCGTTTTCACAACCTCGAGACACGGATCGTGCGCATCTTCAATACCTATGGGCCGAGAATGCGGCTCAACGACGGCCGCGTGGTGCCGAATTTCATCAAGCAGGCCCTGCTGGGCGAGCCCCTCACAGTCTATGGCGATGGCAGCCAGACGCGCAGCTTCTGCTATGTGTCCGACCTGATCGATGGCATCCTCCGCCTCCTCGAGAGCGAGACTCCCATGCCGGTGAATATCGGCAATCCCCACGAAATGACGATCAAGGAATTCGCCGAGGCGATTCAGCGGTTCAGCGGGACAAAAAGCGAGATCATCTACGAACCCCTCCCTCAGGATGACCCGACCCGCCGCCGGCCCGACATCACCCGCGCAAAGAACCTCCTGGGCTGGGAGCCGAAGGTCTCCCTCGAGGAGGGCATCAAGAAGACCATCGAATACTTCCACGACCGGGTGGACCGGTTGGAGGAAGAAGACTGACCCAGGGGGGCGAGGGTCAGTGGGCTGGCTCGGCGGTCGCCGGGCGCGGGCGAAAGACGCCGTGCTCGAGAAACAGGTTCGCCATGTGCGCCGTCTGCGAGCTGAGCATCAGCCGCGTGTGGTCCAGATTCAAAAGAATAAAGTCCTGCATGCCGGGAAGAATGGTTTCCTCGACAGCGATGGTTCCATCGTTGTCACCGGGAATGCCAAGGAGGTTGCGCTTACCTCGGGAGGTGCCGCTGCCGCCGGCGATGATTCCGACCTCGGATCCTTCGAGGCGCCGGGCGAGGGGAGCGATGCCACGCTCGTCCCGGCGCAGTTGCAAGCCGGACTGGCCATAGACCAGCGGATAGAATGGCCCCATGCGCCGGTGGAGGTAATCGGCGATCCAGGCGCCGCCATTGGGGGGGGCAACCATGACGGCGCGGCGAAGCCTCGGCATGGGGCAATGGTTGACGGCCCAGCGCAGGAGCAGCCCCCCGGTGGAATGAGTGACGGCGTCGAAGTCGCGCAGGTTAAGGCGCTGCAAATGATCGGAAATAAGCAGGGCGCATTCGGGCAGATCGTGCGTCCATGTATTGAATGGAATATTGAACACGCGGCGGCCGTAATAATGTTCGAGGCGCCAGGCAAGAGGCGCCATGACGAGGCGGGGAACCTGGAGGCCGTGGAGGACCACGACGGGAGGCGCTCCGGCGAGGCGCCCCTTTCCCTTGCGCCGGGCCTGCGGGCGCAGGCGTCGGAGGAGGTTGTCGCGGAGTGAGTGAATCTGGCGCATCGGTCCCGGCCGCGTTGGATTTCGAGAACGGAAACGTCGTTCCGCCGCGGCAACAGTGGCAAGCGGGATTAGAAGATCCTCCGGCAGCCGCCCCAGGAAGAAGCCCGGCGCCAGAATCAACGGCGCCGGGCTCGATCAGTTTCTCGCGGGAGGGTTATGGATTACTCGCCGGGGACCTCGACGGGCATGGTGCCTTCCGTGTCGACGTCCTGCATCTGGGTTTCCACTTCCACATCGCCGACGTTTTCGATGATTTCCGCTTTCGGCGTGACCATGAAAAGCGGCGCGAGGACGAGGGAAATCACGGCCATGAGCTTGATCAGGATGTTGATGGAGGGTCCGACCGTGTCTTTGAGGGGGTCGCCAACGGTGTCGCCCACGACCGCGGCTTTGTGCGCTTCCGAGCCTTTACCCTGCACTTCGCCGTTTTCGTCCTTGATCATGCCTTCCTCGATATACTTTTTGGCATTGTCCATGGCGCCGCCGCTGTTGGCGCACATGAGACCGAGCATGACGCCGGTAACCAGTGCTCCGATGAGGAATCCAGCGAGGGCCTCGCCACCAAAAACCAGCCCCATAATCGGGGGCAGGAGAATCGCCAGGCCACCGGGAAGGAGCATTCCCTTGATGGCGCCATCGGTGGAGATGGAAACGCAGCGGGCATAGTCGGGCTTGTTCTTACCTTCCATGATGCCGGGGATTTCGCGGAGCTGGCGGCGAACTTCCTCGATCATCTTGAAGGCCGCCTGGCTGACGGCGTCGAACAGGAGTGCCGAGAAGAAAAAAGGCACCATGCCGCCAATAAGAAGGCCAAACATCACGCGGACGTTGCTCAGGTCGGCGACGGTGATATTGGCCACGGTCATGTAGGCCACGAGAAGGCCCAGGGCCGCGAAGGCGGCGGAGCCGATGGCAAAGCCCTTGCCAATGGCGGCGGTGGTGTTGCCGACGGCATCGAGGTTGTCGGTGATTTCGCGGACTCCAGCGTCGAGATGGGCCATCTCGGCGCAGCCCCCGGCGTTATCAGCGATGGGGCCATAGCTGTCGACGGCCACGATCATCCCCGTTGTGGCGAGCATGCCGAAGGCGGCGAGGGCGATTCCGTAGAAATCGGCGAAATAGTAGGCCACGAGCATGGCGATGGCGAGTACGAGCACGGGCAGGGCGGTGCTCTTCATTCCAACGGCGATCCCATCGGTGACGGTGATGGCCGGGCCCATGCGGCATTTGTCCGCCATGGATTTGACGGGAGAGAATTTCGAAGAGGTGTAATATTCGGAGAAGAAGCCGACCGCGGCGCCGGCCACGATGCCCGCAGTGGAGGCGATGAACAGGCCGAGCCAGTCGTAGGCGAAGCGTTCGCCGGTGTTTTTGAGAACTTCAAAGTCGGGAATCAGGAGGTAGGAGGCGACGCCCGTGCCGAGAATCGCAAGGAGAGCGGATACGTAGGTGCCGTTCATGAGTGAGTTCTGCACCTTCTTACTCGGGGCGAACTTGACGAAGGAAATGCCGATGATGGAGGCGAAAATGCCAACGGCGGCAAGGATCAGGGGAAGGAGCTGGAGCCGCATGGTAATATCAGTGGGAACGCCGTCGATCATGGCGATGGTGCTGAGGCCGACGGCGAGAGCCATGGCAGCAATCATCGATTCGATGTAGGATTCCATCAGGTCGGCGCCGAGGCCGGCGACATCGCCCACGTTGTCACCGACGTTATCGGCGATGGTGGCCGCATTTCGCGGATCGTCTTCAGGGATGCCGGCTTCGACTTTGCCCACGAGGTCGGCGCCCATATCCGCGCCCTTTGTGAAGATTCCACCGCCAGAGCGGGCAAAAAGCGCGACCAGGGAGGCGCCCATGGCGTAACCGTTAATCCAGCCGGGGTGCTCTCCCCAGGAGGCCGCGCCGGCGAGAATGTCGACGATGACGATGACCAGGACGAGGCCAAGAAGGCCGATACCCACAACGGAAAGTCCCATGACCGCGCCACCGCTGATGGCGACGGAAAGAGCGTTCTTCAGGCCGCTCTCGGGATCCTTGTCGTCCTCGACGCCCTTGCGCGCTGCCTCGGTGGTGCGGCTGTTCGCGCGGGTGGCAATGTTCATCCCGATAAAGCCCGCCAGCGAAGAAGCCACGGCGCCGATGATGAAGCTGAGCCCAGTCTGCCATCCGAGGCTGTCTTGAATCAGTTCCTTCTTTTCCCCGGAGAAAAGCATTGGGGCCGCGGAGATCGCGGCAAAAATCACAACGATGAAAATTCCGATGTAGAAGTATTCACGCCGGAGGAATGCCTTGGCGCCTTCTTGCACCGCGTCGCTGATCTCAATCATCAGATCATTTCCGCGCGGATTCTTGAGCACGTCGGTCACGAGATAGACAACAAAGAGAAGCGCCACGATGGCGGCGATCCCTGGAAGGAGAAGGTTAGAATCCATGGTGAAACATCCTTGCTCTGGGCACTGTCAGGTTTAGGATATTCGCTGAAGGGAACATCCGTCCAACAAACTCGCGTCTTTAAGCGGGTTTATCCCACGCCGCCGCAAGGAGAGAAACGCCCTTCGGGCCGCTTCAGGCATCGCTCAAAGGGAAAAAAGAGCTGCGAGGCAATGGTGGCGCAATTTCCACCGCTCCAAATCGGCGTGGTTGACCCACTTTTCCCGAACCCCTACAAGAATTCGTCGTGTGAGAATTCGCGAAAAACTCTGTCAGCCCCATCCCCCTGTCGAGCGAGAGATGGAAAAAGCCCCCCGAAACATCACGACTCATGCCGGCCACGGCGAGGAAGAATTGAAATTGAGGTGGTTTCACGCCGGACGGCTTCGCGACTGGAACCTGGCGGTGGGCTGGCTTTTTTTCGGACTGCTCTGGGCGGGTTTTCTTGGCGGCATGGGTGGCGGCGCTCTGGCCCGGGGCAACTGGCTGACGGGGAGTGCATTGCTTCTCCTGGCCCTGCCGGGAATTGTTCTGCTCCTGCGCGCCTTGGCCCAGATCAGCAATGCGACGAGGATTTGCGTCGCCCGCGATGGGGTCAGAGTTTCGAAAGGCCCGCTTTGGATTGGTGGAGGTGTGCGCAAAACCCTTTCCGCAAGGCCAGGGGTGCAACTTGTGGAACAGAAGCACCGAGCCCCTCGATCAAGCTGGACGGTTTACGACGTGCTCCTCTTTCCACCCGCCGATGTTCCTGCCACCATCGTATCGGGCACGCGCTCCCGCCAAGAGGCGGAGTTCGTGAAGGATTGGCTGGAGCGGCGGCTGGAGAAGTATCTTGTTCCGCGAAAGGACGAGACGGGGGAAGCCGGTCAGGCCTGAGCGGATGCTTTTTCTTTGGCGGGCTGGCCGGCCTTGTCGCCGTTATTAAGAAGGTCGTCGATGGTATCTTCGCCGACGAGATTCAGCGTGCGATCCTGAAGCCAGTCGAAAACGCGCCGTATCCTCTTTCCTCCGCGCCGGGAGACGGGGAGGTCATTCAGGTCGCATCCCATATCGAGCAGCTCGCGCACGCGGATCTGTTCCGGCGGGCGGGCAATTTGGACGGCATCGCCTTCGAGCTGGGATATGTACCGGCGAGCCTTGAGCTTGCCCATGAGTTCGATGAGATAGTTCTGGGGGATCCCGAGACGGCCACGCAATTCGACCTCCGTGAATCCGCCGCCGCGCTCGCGGAAACGCCCGGCGAGGAGGACCATGATCACGATCATCAGACGCCCGTCGAGCAGCGTCTTTTCCGTGATCATGCGCTCGGACCAGAGATCGCGGAAGTTTTGCGCCACGTAGACGATGACGTTGCCGGTGAGCAGAATGATCCAGGTCACATAGAGCCAGAGGAGGAAGATGATGGGGGCGCCAAGAACGCTGGCCAGTGTGCGGTTCACAACAGAGCCGGTCACGTAATAGAAGAAAAGGTAGCGAGCAATTTCCCAAAGGATCGCGGCCACGGCCCCGCCCAGGAGGGCGAGGGTGAAATTGACCTTGGTGCGGGGGATGAAAGTATAGGCAACGGCAAGGACCAGGGCATTGACCAGGCCCGGGATAATCGGGATCAGAAAACCAAAAGCCGTGGTCAGGACCCGGATTCTTTCGATCCAGGGGGTGTACCAGGGCGCGTCGTCTTCCCCATTATCAAGAGGAGGAGCATCCTCGTAATAGGATTTATCAGCCTCCCCTTGGGTGCCGTTGCTCACCTGTTCGGTTTGCGGTTCATCCTGGCCGAACTCCTTACGCACGTCGACGTCTTTATCGAGAAAGGCGACGGCTATACCGGTGCCTGCAATAGACACGGAAATAATAATCGGCGCGAAGAAAATGACCGTGATAAAATTGGTCAACGACGTGACCCACCTCCCCTTATGTGTCGTCTGCCAGATCTGATTCACCGTCGATTCAATGGAGATGTAAAGGATCCCGGCGGTGATCAGAAGGCCCAGAATACCGAAGACGCCGAAGCTGGCGCGGTTTTCCCGGAAGGCGCTGGTGATTTGAGTGAAGACCTGCTCAATTTCCCGGGACAGCTTGAGCTGTCCGGACACTTCACGGTCCTCCTCCGGCGGAAGAGGATACATGATTTCTTCTTCTTTTTCGACGGAGGGAAAGAACTGGTGGCGGACCCAGGACAGCGTTTCCTGCTCCTTTTCTTCTGTATAGAAAACGCCGGCGGTGAAGCTGATCAGGGCGAGGAGCGGGAAGAGCGAGAGGATGCTGGTATAGGTGAGCGCGGCGGCGCGGCGCGGCAATTCAATCTGGAAGACGATGGAGGCAAGAAGGATAAAAAACCGGTAAAGCGAGATGCCGATTCTTTCGGCAATCGGGGCCTCTTCCAGCTGAGTCCGCTTCATGCGGTCGTGGAAGGACTTGGCGCGCACCTTGAGGCGCCGCACCTTGTGCTGGAAGCTGTCGTGCCTCGGATCCAACCTTTGCCGCTCCTGGCCTGAAAGAGTCAGGCCATTCTCTGCTTTTCTCCACGGCTGACAAGGGTTTCTTCCCCAGCTTCTTGATTGCATGCGCGGCCTGGGAGGGGGAACTTCAATTCGTCCTGGATACCTCATAGGGCTGCGTGGCCGGAAAGTTTTCTCATGAGATTGCTTCTCATTCCGTTTTTTTTCGTTCTCTCGACGGTCCTCACAGCCTGTTCCGGCGGCGAACAGGAGGAACAGAAACCCAGCGCCCCCGCCATGGCAGAGCAGGGAGAGAAGACGCCCGAGATTTCCTGGCCGGCGTTGGCGAATCTGGAAGAAGCAATCCACGAGGCGGAAGAAAAGTTGGATTCAGAAGAAGTAGTGGATTGGACTCAGGTGGCCAACTCCGTGCGCGAAGCCGCCATCACCGTCGCCGAGGATACGCCGCCCCGGAATGCCAGGCGCTGGGAGCGCGTGGACTTGCTCCAGGGGGAGCTGCGCCGCTTTGCTGATCAACTGGAATTCGAGGCCGCGCCCACGCGGGAGGATTTCGAAGAGAAACTGGAGCCGCTGCACCATACGACGGTGAGCCTGATGAAAGCGGCGGGGATGGAAGACCCCGGACACCGCCACCGCGAGGAGGAGGGCGCGGAGGACTAGCTCATGTCCGTGTCATCAAAGGCGTGGGGCATTTCCTCTTCCTCGAGGGAAGCCTGGGCGTCCCCCTTGGATTGAAGCACAACACGGCCCCACCCCGCCCAGATCTCCTGGTCCGGCGGGATAAAGCTGGCGTCGTTTCCAAAGACGAGGTTTTCCAGCACAAGAACGCCGGGACCACGCTGGACGCCGCTGACGGGAACGCGGAACCAGTGCCACCGGCGGCTGTCCGGGTCGAGCGCCTGGATCAGGATTTTCTGAAAAATGCGATAGGTGCGATCTTCCTGTTTCGCCCGAATGGAAAAGGAGATGGGGAGGCGCGACCGTTCGCCGGGAAACTCGGGGCGAAGAAGAATCCCAAAATTCAACGTGGCGTCGCGGGGAAACTCCACCTCGAAGGAAAGATCAGCAGGCACGCGGAGAGCGATCACATCGTGGCGATGGTTGGACGTATAGAAGCGATCGATGCGGGCGGGCCCCTCCAAGGGAGAGCGTGCAACGGCCTTTGGGAAATCCGCCAGCCCATCGAGTTTGGCTGCCTCCGTTCGGGCGATCCGCTTTGACCGGTGGAGGGAATCGGCCGCCACGATTTCATGGCGCGCGACCTCGGCGTCCTGGGCAATGCTTGAGGGAATAGGGCCCTTGGGCCGAGGAGCGTTCTGACCCGTGAGCGCCCGTTCCGTATCTGCCCAATAGTGGCTGTCGGGCCAATCCACATAAAGCTCCGGGGTGGTGCGGTCGGCATCGGCGCTCTGGGCCAGCTTCACGGTTTCCCGCAGCGTGCGGTAGGACTCGCCCGGGACGGCGAGCAAAAGCCGCAGGTGATTTTCAACCCGATCGTTGCGAAGCATCCTGATCGCTTCTTCAATACGCTCGTTGGTTTGATTGAGGCTCGAGTGGCGCTGGCGCAGTTCTTCGTCCCCCGCATCCACTTCCATGACGACACGGCGGAGACCAGCTTCGCGCAGCGCAGTCAAGCGGTCTTCGACGAGATACTCGGCGGGAGACTTGATGCGAAACGGTGTGGGAACCCGCTTTTTCCATTCGTTGACAAACTGCTGGGTCCATTCGCCGGTCCATGGAAAGACATCATCGACAAAGTCGAATGCGCGGATTTTGTATTTCTTGCACAGTGCTTCCGCTTCGGCGGCGACGCGTTCCGGCGGCCGCATATAATAATGGAATTCTGTTTTCTGCAGATCGCGAAGAGAGGGCTGGGGGCTGAAGAGGGTCTGAAAGGGGAACCCGCGGCTCGCGTGGATCGGCATGGCGCCGCCATTGAGATGAAGCAAGTCCTCGAGGCGAAAATCTTCCATCTCGGGATCGGGCCACTCATCGAGAGCCGGACGATACTTGCGCTGGTCATTGAGACTCCACCCGCGCAGCCCGCGCACCAGCGTGCCGTTTACATCGACGGCAAAACCTTGTTTCAAGAAGGATTCCGCGTATTCGGCGAGGGCCTCCTGCCACTCGCCCAGGAGAATCGCCTGAACGCGTTCCTTCGGTGTGAATTCGTGGCAGCAGAGTGTGCCAAAGACGCCGCCAACAAGGACATGGGAGTTTTTCGGCAACCCCTCCATGGCATCGGCGAAAGCCATGGCGGGCTTGACCTGGCCGCTTCCGACGAGAAGGACCACGAGTCGTGGCGCCTCGGACCGCAGGCTGTGGGCGAGTTCCTCCCGCTGGCGCTTGGTGCGCACAAGGTGGCCTGCAGCGTGGAACTTCTGGCACCGCAACAACGCCAGTCCCTGCCCGGCCTCCACCATCTCCCATGTGTTTGGAGGTTTCCTTTCCTGGAAAAGAATCAAATGGATGTTGGGCTTCATAGGTTCTCTCGCGGACAGAAGTTTCGGGAGGCCATCGCTGGGATCACGGAAACCAGGAGAAACGATCGCTCCCCGAGCGTCGAGCCTAACTTGAGGGCTCGGGCGGGAGCCGGGGCGGTGCCTCGGCATGGTCTGCGATCAGCGCCTCACAGTATAGACGTGTTCCCGCCACGGCGGAGAGAAAGGGCAGAAAGATGACATTGCAGGGAATCAGAAGAAACAGCGAGAGCCCGGCCCCGAGGGGAAACCAGATCGTTCTATGAGACCTCAGATATCGCCATTTGCCCGGCAGGGAGAGGGAGCGGCGATCCATGGAGTAGCTGTAGGCGTCGATGGCGAGAAAAAGCGCCGAGTTGAGAAAGCCCAGAACGGCCGCGATAGGCCCGCCGACCAGCGGGACGAACCCGATCAGGAAAATGAGCAGAATAATCGGGAGAACGAAAATGATGCGCTGGGAGGCATCCTTGAGGGCATGGAGGGCTCCGGCGATGATGCCCTGCTCGGGCGCGCGAAGCGGCGAATCCTCGGGGAGGATTTCCTTCTCGATCCTTTCGGAAATCAGATCGGCAAAGGGAGCGCTGATGGGGATGATGAGAAGAAAAGCCAGGAGGGCGCTGAGAATAAGAAGGAGGAACGTCAGGAGAAAGCGGACGAGGGGGGCCAGGATGCTCTCCAGCCATTGCGTGTCGAGTTGGACCTTGTCGGCCATGGGCTGGGAAATGAACTGGTCCGCGAGAGCGGCCATTGCAATGAACAGAACCAGGTTCATCGTGATAGGCAGTATAGACAGCCCGAGAAGAGCGGGCCTCTTGAGCAGGAAGGGGATCGCGGAAAAGGGCGCAAAGAAGGCCTTGGAAGAGGGTGGCGCTTTTGCCGGCATCGTGGTCGAAATCCAGGTTTTGATGGGCGAATTGAAGGGAAAAAGGTGAGAAAGTGAAAGGAAAAATTGCGGCCGCGCTCCCAGGCCGGACGGGCGGAAGAGCGTTCGCCCTTGTGTCGGCGCGGGGGATTCTTTAGGAAAGGGGAAGCACCGAAAGGAACCGCCTCTGCCCTTGCCGATCAAAGTCCTGCCACAAACCCTGATCAACCAGATTGCCGCCGGCGAAGTGATCGTGCGCATGGCGAGCGTGGTGAAGGAAACCGTAGAGAACGCCATCGATGCCGGGGCGAGCCGCATCGAGGTGGCCCTGCGCAATGATATGCGCGATGTGGAAATCCGCGACGACGGGCAGGGCATGTCTCGCGAAGACGCGGAATTGTCGCTCCAGCGCCACGCCACCTCGAAAATTCAGACGGTGGAGGATTTGTTTCACCTGCAGACTCGTGGTTTTCGCGGCGAAGCACTGCCGAGCATCGCAAGCGTCAGCCGCATGGAAATCCAAACGCGAGCGGACGGCGCGCTGTCGGGGACGCGGGTCGTCGTGGAAGGAGGCCGCATCGAGCGCATCGAGCCGGTCGGTTGTCCTGTGGGCACGCGAATCATGGTGCGCGACCTGTTTTACAACACCCCCGCGCGGCGCAAATTCCTGAAGTCGACGACAAGCGAAATGAACGCCGTCATGTCGACAATCACCCGGCAGGCCATCGCCCAGCCGCATATCGGTTTTCGCGTGGAGCGCGACGGACGCGGGATTCTCGACGTGCCGCCGAAGCAAAACCTGTCGGAACGCTTTGCTTCGATCCTTGGCTCGCAGATCAAGGGCGAGCTGCTGGCGCTGGATTTCGGACGGGAGAACGTCCACGTGACGGGGCTGCTGGCGCACCCCCACGACGCGCGGGGCGACCGGCGGTCGCAATTCCTGTTTGTGAACGAGCGGCCCTTTGCGGCGAAATCGCTGGTGGCCGCGCTCGAGCAGGCCTGCCGCGGCTACGTCATGGTGGGGCGCTTTCCCATCATGTGCATCTTTATAGACGTCCCGCCCGAGGAAGTGGACTTCAATGTCCACCCGACGAAAGATGAAGTGCGTTTTCGTAACGAACGCTTTGTCGCGGGAACTGTCTATCACGCGGCCAGGGGCGCGCTGGAAGGCTCATCGGCGCTCATTGGCGAGGTCCGGTTTTCCGGAGACAAAGGCTCGGAACAACAGAAGCAGCCGGAAGGAAACACCCAGCAGCCCTCCGCGCCAGCAGCGGATCGCCCGCTCCCTCCCCCGCCGGACTTTTTCAAATCTCCGGACCAATTGGTGCGCCGCGTTTTTGATCGCAAGCAGGAGCGCCGGGAAACGCAGGCGGATTGGTTGATGGAAAAGGCGCGCGCGGAGGCGCCGGCCCAGGAACCACCGAAAGAGAAGCCTCGCGGCAAACCGCTGATGACAAACCAGGGCGAAACCATTGCCGCCGGGCCCGGCGAACAGCCGGACCACAGTTTCTGGACGCGCGGCTATGATCCGGAACCCCTGGGACAAATCGCGCTGACGTATATCCTGGTGCGTTTTGGCGACGAACTGCTCATTATCGATCAGCACGCCGTACACGAACGCCTTGTCTATATCGGCTTGCAGAAACGCCCCCGCCACGTTGCCAGCCAGTCGCTGCTGGTGCCGATCACCATGGAGCTTGACCCGGGGCAGAGTGAGTCGCTCCGCGAGCTGCTCCCCCACTTTGCCGCCATGGGCTATGAGATCGGCGGCTTTGGCCCGCGCACCTGGGCCATCAATTCCCTCCCCGCCGATCTTCCCGAATTCGATCCGGTACCGCTGATTATCGAAACCATCGGCGACCTGGAAGAGTCCCGCCGCATCCATGCCCTGGAAGATCTCCGCGACCGCATCCTCATCCGAACAGCTTGCCACAGTGCGATCAGGGCCGGCGAGGAACTCTCTCTGGAAAAAATGCGGGCCCTGCTGGAACAAATCAAGGCCGAGCGGCTGAGCTTCACCTGTCCCCACGGCCGGCCCACGATCGTGCGCCTTTCAAAAACGGCGCTGGACAAGCAGTTCAAGCGCGTCGTATAGACAAAAAACCACGCCTCTTCTTAAAGAAAAGAAAGTGTTTTCTCACATAAAGGTGCGGCGGCAATAGATCGCCCACTCGACCATGAGAACGCCGAGGCCAAGGAGCGCCAGCCAGGGCCAGATTTCCTGGCGGGTTTTCACCTCGCCGCGCGACGCCGTGATCGTGCGCCCGGCAAGCTGCAGTTCGTTCTGCACGGCGATATTGCTCTCCAGCGGCGAAAGCAGATTCACGGGGATCGTTTGCGGCGGGCCTTCATCGAAGGACACCGTATAGACACCGGCCTCCTGGGTTTCCGTGAGATAAATCGTCGCCTGGCCTTCCAGCGTATAGTCAATCTCCTCGCCACTGGGCGTCGCCACCGTGGCGCGGGAGGCTTCGCGGGGCGGAACAATGGGCACCGTTTCGCCCGTGGCATAGGCGGGTTTTCCGGAGCCGCGCCCCGTGCGCGACCAATGATCAATCAAGTTGGAGAAGAAGATTGGGAAAGAAACGTCGACGGGCCAGTAGCTCTGGTTGATATCGAACCCGATGACCAGGATCTGGCGGACGTCGGTTTCGTAGTAGCTGACCAGGTCGGTTTCCTCCGCCATGAGCAGCGGCGTGGCGGCCTCGGGGGGCGAGAGATCCATGGCCTCGCCGATCAGCACGCGCTCGAAGTTTGCATAGCGGGTGATCGGGTGGACGCGCGACCAGTCGATAATCCGCGGGCTTTGGATGCGGTCTTCCGCCGCCGTATAGCCGAACTCTTCCGGCGGCAAGGTATTGATAAAGAGAGAGTTGCCTTCGGGGAGTTCGTCGGCGGTGACATCGTCGAAAACCGTGACATCGAAATCGCCGCGGGTTTCGTATTCCGAAGGCCGAATCACGCTGACATCGGTGCGCGGATCGACGTTAAAAACCGATTCCAGAAAGGGATTGCCTTCCGTGACGAGAAGAATCTCCAGTTCGCTGGGCGGGGCGACATTGGCGTATATCTCGTCGTCGAGCCGGAAGTTGTCCGCGTGGCCGGAGAGGGTGAGCTTGCCCAGGCCGCGGAGCGACTCGCCAACGGTGAAGATCACGGCGGCCTGGCCGCGCGGATCCATGGTGGCTTGCTTCAGATCGATCACCTCGTCGTCGATGGCAAGCTCCACGAAGACCGTTTGTTCGACATCCGTGGCGTTGTACAGCGATGCGAAAATCTGGTATTCGAAGGTGCCGGAGAACGATTCACGCACGTCGACGCTGGTAAAGCCGATATTGTTTTCCGTTTCCCCCACGCTGGTGAAATCCACGTTGAGTACATCGCCGAGCGATTGAACCGTGGGACCAAGGCCGCCATCGCTGATGAGGATGACGCGCGCGTTAGGATTCGGCTCGACGGCGCCCTGCTGCACGGTTGTTGTTTTCTCTTTCAGTATATACCCGGCATCGGTGAGATCGGTTTCCGTGTCCGCCGGTTCGGCTCCGTTGATGGCCTGGCGCAAAAGCGCCTTGTCGCTGGTCAGCGTCTGGAGGGGCTTGGGCGAATCGGCGAAGCCGATGAGCAGCATTTCATCGCGCGCGCCGACCTGGAAAGGGCCCCGGCCGCCGGACATGGCGTCGACGGTGTCCATGGCGAGATTGCGCGCTTTCTGGATACGCGTTTCCCCGTCGTTTTCCTCGGTCTGCATGCTGGCGGAAAGGTCGAGCATGACAATGATCGTTTCTCCGCCCAGGCCGCTCAGGCGCATCACCGGCCGGGCAAGAGCCAGCACCAGGAGAAGCAGAATGAGAAGCTGGAGCCAGAGGAGCAAATTATTGCGCAGTTTCTGAAAAGGCGCATTGGCGATCAGGTCCTGGACGGACCGCCGCCAGAGCAGCGTGGAGGGAACAACCTGGGGGCGCCGCTTGAGCTTGAGCAGATACATCAAAACGATGATCGGCGCCAACGCCAGCAGGGCGAAGGAGAGGGGGGCGAGGAACATGCTGAAGAACTGGCTCACCGAAGGAGTCCCCGCTTTCTCAGGTAATTCAGCAGCATCGTATCAATCGGCTGGTCCGTGGTCGTGGCCAGGTAAGCCATGCCGCGGGAGAGGCACCAGTCGCGTAGAGATGCGCAATAGGCCTCGAGCGTTTTGCGGTATTGCTTCACGAGCGCGTCCGTAATGGAAATCTCCTGGGGCTCGCCGGTTTCCGCGTCGATGAGTTCCAGGTGGCCCATCAGCTCGGGGTTGCGTTCCTCGGGGCTCAGAATGTGGACGATATAGACTTCGTAGTTTCGCAGGAAGAAAAACTTCAGCGCGTCTTCGAATCCCCTGTCGTCCATGAAATCAGAGATAAGAATCACGATGCCGGGCTGCGTATTGCGAAGCACGAAGTCGCGAACGCCATCTTCCAGTGAGGTGCGCTCGTCGATTTCCATGTCTCCCACCTGGCGCAGCAGCTTGGGGAGCTGGCCCTTGCCGCGTGCGGGGCGGAGGACTTCGCGGCCCCGGCCGGAAAACGCCGTGACGCCGACTTTGTCCTGGTTCTTCAAAGCGACATAGCCAAGAGCGGCGGTGAGTTTTTGCGCGTATTCAAACTTGGTGATTGGCTTGCCGAAATCCATGGATTTCGAGGTGTCGGTGATGATGTAGAAGGCGAGGTCTTCTTCTTCGAGAAACAGCTTGATAAAAAGGCGCTCGAGCCGCGCGAAGATATTCCAATCGATAAAGCGCGTGTCGTCTCCGCGCACGTAATCGCGGTAATCGGCAAACTCGACGGACTGGCCCTTCTTACGAGACCGGCGCTCGCCTTTTTGCTGGCCGCGGAAAACGCGATGGGTGAGCACCTCCAGGGAATCGAGGCGGGCCATGAGAGCCGGGTCGATGAGCTGTTTCGGGTCCATCGCCATCAGGGAGTCCTTTGGATGATACGAGCTCTGTGTTTTACAATGAGTACAAGACCATGAGGAAATGAGGTTTTGTCCCTTGCCTGCAGTTCACGCCCATCCGCACTTATCCCAGAAGAGCAGGTTGGGAATACTTGGCAGGGGCTTTTTGTCGAACGCGTTTTTCTCATTTTCTCATTCCCTCATTGTGTATCTCCGAGCTGACTTCTTGCCAGGCGCCTTTACCGGAAAAGAGCCTGTATATACCGTCTTTCAAGAGGTTGCTGTTAAAGTTGATCAGCAGCCCTCGTTCGATGCCTGACAGTCGGAGATACGTGATCAACTGGGCTTTGTAGAGCGGGAGCACTTTCTCCACGGCTTTCAATTCGAGGATCAGGGCTTTCTCGACAAGCATGTCGAGCCGAAGGCCCGAAGGAATCACAACGTCTCGATAATGAACCGGGAGAAAGACTTCTGATTCGACGGACATTCCGGCCAGGGAGAGTTCATGGCTGAGGCACCTGTGATAGACAACCTCCATCAAACCGGGACCGAGAGCCCGGTGAACCTCCATGGCGCAGCCAATCACTTTCTCTGTCAGGGCATCATGTTTCATCGGCCACCCCCTTCTTCGGATTATATTTATTTACAATGAGAAAATGGGGTAATGAGATTATATCATCTGACAGCCGTTCATATCCATCCGCACTTATCCCGGAAGAGCTGGTTGGGGAATATTGGCTGGAACTTTTTGCCGGGTGTGTTTTTCTCATTTTCTCATTTCCTCATTGTGTCTATACGCCCTGACGATACGCCCGTCACGCCACGGCGTCGGGGACGTCGCGGGGGACTTTGTCGAGGACGTCGGCGAGAATGGCGTCGGCACTGACGCCCTCCGCCTCGGCTTCAAAGTTCATCACCAGGCGGTGGCGCAGCGCCGGGAGCACGTTCCCCGCGATATCGGCGTAGGCGACGTTGTAGCGCTCGCTGCGCAGGGCCTTGATTTTCCCGGTCAGAATCAGCGCCTGGGCCCCGCGGGGCGAGCTGCCAAAGCGCACGTATTTCCGCACCATGTCGGTGGCGAATTCGCTTTCGGGATGCGTGGCGAGTACGACACGCACGGCATAGTCCTGGACGTGGGGGGCAATGAGCGTTTCGCGGATGAAACTCATCCAGCGGATGATTTCCTCCCGCCCGGCGATCTTTTCCGGATGCGGCATGTCCTTCACCGTGGTGCGATCCACGATGGTGCCGAGATCGCGCCGTCCGGGAAAGGGAACCATGAGCTTGAAGAGGAACCGGTCCATCTGCGCTTCGGGAAGGGGATAGGTGCCTTCCATTTCGATGGGGTTCTGGGTCGCCATGACGAAAAACGGCTGGCTGAGTGTATAGACCTTCCCAGCCACGGTAACCTGCTTTTCCTGCATGCACTCAAGCATGGCGGACTGGGTCTTTGGTGTGGCGCGGTTGATTTCATCGGCGAGAACCAGGTTGGTATGGATCGGGCCCGGCTCAAAGACCAGTGAGCGCCGGCCCGTTTCCGGGTCTTCCTGGACCACGTTGGTGCCGACGATGTCGGCGGGCATGAGATCGGGCGTGAACTGGATGCGATTGAAATCCAGGTCGAGCACCTCGCCCAGCGTACGCACGAGCATGGTCTTGCCCAGGCCGGGGACGCCTTCCAGCAGCACATGGCCGCCGGCGAAGAGCGCCGCCAGCACGCCCTCGATCACATCGTCATTCCCGACGATGACCTTCTGCGTTTCCGCGAGCAAGCTTTCGAACACTTTTCGAAATTCCGCCGCTTGTTGCTGCATCTCGTCGCTCATGATCGCTTCCTTCCTGGAGTGTCTATACCGCCAGATGTTTGGAGACTCGTTCTCACTTCTTCTTCCTCGTTTTTTCCTGGGCGCGTTTCTTGGCTTCCATGAGGGAGCTCATGCCGCCCTGGGGCGCCTGGCCGCCGGGTCGCTCGCGCTCTTCCGCCGTCACGGTCTGCTTGCCGCGGCGCGGGGCGCCTTTTTCCGATTCCGAGCGATCAAAGACGCTTTCCGAGGGCGCGCCTTCCGACGCCTTTTCTTCCATGCGCTCGCGAAAGGCGGCGCGTGCTGCCCGGTCCTCTTTTGCCTCTTCCTTGCCGCGAAGGGCGCGGCTCTTGGCGGCGCGGAGACTGTCCATGCGCTCGTTGGCCTGGGCCGCGGTGCGGCGAGGCCGCAGGCCGGGAATGGCTTCGCGAACGCGATTCCAGATCGCCGCCCAATCGAGATAGACACGGCGCACAAAAACATCGGCGGGGAGCAGAATCGCCCCCAGCAGGAGCAGCAACGGCCACATGGGGCGCGGGGCGCGGGGAGGCGTCAGGTTTCGGTTGTAGGGATTGTATTGCAGCGGATCGCCCTCGACATACTCGCCTCCGGAGGCATCGGCCAGCCGCCGGAGAAATTCCTCGGAACTCGTGCTGGTTTCATATTCGGGGGAATAGGAGAGGGAAACCCCGCTGGTGATGAACTGGGGGTCCTGGGGCGTTTCCTCGCCGTCAGGATTGGCCACCATGCTGAGCATATACGTGCCGACCTTGGAGGCGGGGAAAGTGCCCTCGTAGCGGCCCGGGGCAACTTGCTGGACGCTGAGTTCCTGGGGTTCAAAGTCGGGGCCGATGACCGTCGTGTCAAAATCGAGGAAATTCTGGAAGTTGCCCTGTTCGTCCACGGCGTCGATGGTGACTTTCCCCTGGCCGCCCTGGACCTGGGTGTTGACCTGGTAATTGAGGTTGTTGGTTTCCCGCAGGCTCCAGCGGACGAGCTGGGCCCAGAATTTCGAGAACCCGCCCCAGGAAACCCACTGACTGGCCCACTTGTCCTTGGCGTCGGAGGTAAAGGCGGCGGTTTTGCCGAGGCCATAGCGCCAATGGGCCATGAGCGGGTCGTCCCACTCGGTCGAGAGGGCCTCCGTGGCGAGATCCTTGATCGACGTGACGACATAGCCATCAAGCTGGGGCAGGGCGTCGACGCCAATGAGCACTTCGCTGGGGGCCGACGCGCGAGGCGAAAAGGTTTCCTCGCGGATGAGGGATTTGCGGACGATGGTGGCTTCCTTGGTAAAGATGCGGGGCAGCTCGCTGCTCGTCTTGGGATAATAAAACGTGCCGGATCCCCAGAGAGCCATTTCCTTGAGGGAATCCACCGACATGCCGCTGTGGGGGGCGATGGCGACACCGGAAACGGTGATGCCCTCGTCGCGAATCTGGCGGACGGTGCTTTTCGTGGGAGGCGCGGGATCGCCATCGCTGATGACAATGATATGTTTTGTCTGCGCCTTGACGCCCCCCAGTTCGTCCGCCGCCATGCGGAGCATGGGATCGAAGTTCGGCGCATCGCCCGGTTGGACGCCTTTGATCTTGGTGCGCATGGCTTTCTTGTCGCCGACCATCTGCATGCCGGGTTCCCAAAGCCAGGTTTCGCCGTAGCCGGAGCCCATGCCGGAACCATAGCCGAAATAGACAAGGCCGAAATAATCCTGGGAGGAAAGCACGTTGAGCGACGCGAGGGAAATTTCCCGCGCCCAGGCGTTGCCGCTGGGGATTTCGCAGGTGTGAAGAACGATGGCGAGGGCGCCATTGGGCAGCATCTTCTTCTGCTTGATGTCCATGGAAACGGGGAGCGCCAGCTCGATCGGGGTATCGATATAGCCGCCCGCGCCGAAGGAATCCTCGCCGCCGATCATAATCATGCCGATGCCGAGATCGTGGACGGCGCGCTCGAGCATCCGCATCTGGGCCACGCTCATGCGGTCGGCGGAAACATTCGAGAGAAGGATCGAGTCGAAACGCTGGAGCGCATCGAGCGTGGTGGGGAGCTGGTTGGGAACAACGGCGGTGACGGCGATGTTTTCGGCCTGGAGCGCGCCGACGAGATAGCGGGCGTCGTCGGGACTGCCGCCCTCGACCATGAGGACGCGGGGCTCGGCCTTGAGATAGGTGAAGGCGTTGGCCTTGTTGTTTTGCGGGCGCAGGTCGCCGGGGGCATCGAAGGTGGCCGTATAGTTGTGAAAGCCGCCCTCCTGGAGGCGGCGCGTCAGCACAAGAGGCGCGTTCCGCCCGGGGCGAACGGTCGTTTCTTCCTCGATGATGAGTTCCCCGTCCTCGAAGATCCGCAGCGTCCCCTCGGTTTCTTCCTGGGAGGAGAGATAGACCTTCATGTCAAAGGGAGCGTCTTTGCTGGTGCGCTGGGGGAGGACGACTTTTTCCACCTGGACGTCATTGCGCGAGTTATAGCGCAGGGGAATCACGTCGACGGGGACGCCGGTATTCCTGGCGATCCGGGCGATTTCCATCGAGGAGCCCATGTTTTCGTTTCCGTCGCTCATGAGGACGACGCGTTTCATGCTGTCGGCGGGAAAGGCGGCCATGGAAAGGCGCAGTGCGGATGCGATATCGGTGCGTTCGCCCTCGTATTGCGAGAGAATCTGCCCCTCGTATTCAAAGCCGCGGACAGGGGAAGTTTCGATAGAGGGCTGGCGGCCGAAAACGATAACGCCCGTTTGGTCGTTGGGCCCGGCGGTTTCGCTCAACTCTTCCAGCAGGGCGGTTTGTGTATCCTGCTGCTCGGCGGGGATGGAATCAGATCGATCGAGGAGGTAGAAAACGGAGAGGTCGCGGGAAATCTTCCGCCATTCCAGCCGCGCCAGGGCGAAGACGATGCAAAGCACCAGCAGCGTGCGGAGAAAGAGAATTGTATAGCGCCGCCCGGGCGAGATGATTCTCAGGCGCCGGGCCAACAGCCACACCAGGGGCAGAAGGGCAAGCAGCCAAAGATAGCCGGGGTCGGCAAATCTTAGCATCCCTTCTCCTTCCCGGTGGATTCAGGCGGCGGCATCATTCCCGGCTCCCGTTCTGCGCGACGGAATAAGATTCCTGGCGGAAATACCGTGCAGGGTTTTCAATGAGCTGCAACCGTTGATTTTCCGTGTCGGCAATGACCAGCCGACCCTCCGGCCCCACGGCGCACCCCCAGGGAAAGTGAAGCTGTCCCGGCTCGCGGCCCGGCCCGCCCCACCAGCCGAGGAACTCTCCCTGGGCGGTATAGTGGCTGATGCGGCCATTTTCGTATTCCACGAGGTAGAGCGTGCCTTCAGGGGCCACGGCGAGGTCGAGGGGGAATTTCATCTGGCCCGGCTCGCGTCCGATTTCGCCAAAGCGGGATTTCAAGTTCCCCTCGCGGTCGTATATATTCACGCGATGGTTTCCGGCGTCGACAACATAGAGCGACTTCCCGCCTGGTGAGACCGCGATGGCCATGGGGCGTTCCAGGTCGGCGCTTTCGTGGAGCTTGGAGCCCCATTCCTTGATGAACTCGCCCTCGCGGGTGAATTGCATGATTCGGTTGCGGCGGCCATATTCCGTGACCCAGAGCGTTTGGCCGTCGGGATCGGGGGCGACGTCCGTGGGAAAAACGAACTCGCCGGGGCCTTCGCCCTCTTCACCGAATTTCGAGAGCAGGTTGCCGTGCTTGTCGAACTGGAGAATGCGGTAATAGTGCGTGTCCGCGATCCACAGGGAATCGTCCATGGGATCGACGCTGATGCCCGTGGGTGTGCCATTTTCATGGGCTGGAAGGCGCCACTGGCGAAGGAACTCGCGAGATTCCACGTCGTAGAACTGGACGCGGCCGGTGCGGTCGATGACAACGATTTCGCCAGCCTCGGTGATCGCGACGGCGCGGGGCTTGGAGAACTGTCCGGGCTGTCGTCCGATATGGCCGA
>CAYFUR010000040.1:1185-32825 GCA_964346275.1 uncultured Candidatus Sumerlaeota bacterium | reverse complement strand
CCAGAGGTGCAGAGTGCCATTATCGTCAATAACACGATCTACGGAAACAGCGGCGATGGGATCTCCAGCGATCGGGCAATCCCGGTCATCAATAACATCCTCTGGGAAAACGGCGGCACCGAACTTGTCGCCCCCGCCGGTTCCACGGTCCTGACCAATCTCATCCAGGGGGGATACGCGGGAGGAACGGGCACCGTGATTGAAAACCCCGAGATTGCCGGCGTTCTGGCGAGCGGCACGGTCATCGATTCGGAATTCTTCGCCTCTCAAAACCGGACGGTCATGCACACCGCCAGTTCCAGCCTGCCTCCAAAGGCCCTGGAAAGGTCCGTGGTCTTTGTCGGCGGCAAGCCCTACTACGTGATGGAAAACGATTCCGATTCCTTCACGGTCTTCGGCCGCCTCGACGATTCGACGCCCCTCCCCCAGCCCTGGAAGCTGGAAAGCCTGCGCCTTCCCTCGGCTTCCTCTCCCGCCGTGGGGGCCGGAACCGGTCCCTCCATCGACACGGACATTCCAATGGACGACATCGACGGGGAAGGGCGGTCCGGCGCCGCGACAGACATCGGCGCGGATCTCTATAACGCCGCGACGGCCCCGCCCGCCGCGCACCACTGGGGAGCATTCGAAATCATGCCCGGCGTCACCGCCGCGGCTCTCTCTCATATCGTGTTCGAAAACGCGGCGGGAGTCCGTATCGGCGGCGCGCAGACCGCGCTTTCCGATATCACGGTACGCGGAAATTCCCAGTTCGGCATCAAATCGGACGTCCCGCTGAACACGAGCGCGGCCAACATCATCGCCGAATTGAATCTCGGCCCGGGAATCGATCTGCCGGGGACGGATCTCTCGGGTGCAACCGCCACGGGGAACGCAGGCCCAGGGGTGAGCGCCCAAAGCGTGAGCAGCAGCGAGGCCACGCTCAATGCCGGAACAGGAATCATCGCGGAAGACGCCTCCGCTTCCACCGCAACCTTGAATCTCTCCAGCGGATTCCTTTTGTCGGGAAACGGGACGGAACTCCTGGCCGGACAAAACGGTGCCGAAGGCATTGTCGTCATCGGAGGAAACCTCGCAGACAGCGAGGCGAATAACAATGGCGGGACGGGAATCTCGCTATCCGGAGGCGGAACAGTCTCTGGCTCCACCGCGGCCTCCAATACCGGGGATGGCATTTCAACGGATGGTTCGGCAGTTGACGAATGTCTCGTCGAATACAACGCGGGGACGGGGGTCGTGGGCTCGGGCAGTTCCACGGTAACAAACAGCCGGATACTTCAAAATGGGCAGGGCGCCCTTTCCGGCATCACCACAATCGCGAACTCGGCGATTTCCTCCAACGGGGCGGGGGTGTCCAGCGCCAATTCGATCAGCGGCGCCTATATCGGGCAGAATCTGGGCGATGGCGTGAACGGCGGGACGATCGTGGACTCGACGATCCATGCGAACAGCGGCAACGGCCTTGATGGCTTCGACTCTGTGGATAACAGCTGGATTGTCCGCAACGGGGGGATCGGACTGCTGAATAATGGCAACAGTGGATCGGGAACGAACTCCTCTGTCTTGAACAACGGCGGCGAGGGAACGCGGAATATCCTCTCCCTCACGGGATCGAATATTCATGGAAACGGGGGATTCGAATCCTTTGATAATGACACGTCCTCCAGCATCAACCGGGACTTCACCAACAACTGGTGGGGACCGGAGCACACGCCGGAAATCATCGCCAACGAGAACAATGGCAATTTCTCCTTCATCCGGGATTTCCTTGACGGATCAGGCAACCACCTGATCCAGATTCTCCCGGCGGCACTCTCCGAAATCACCGGCGCGCCTAACACCGCGCCCCCTGCCTTTCTTTTATCTGTGGCGCCGGACACCAGCGAACCGCTCACCGTGGGCCAGGCCGATTTCAACCTCGTTTTCAGCGAACCCATGGACACCACCGTCGAGCCCGCCGTGACCTTTGACACGGAATCGCCCTTTACCACGCACGTGGTCGAGCCCTCGCCGGGATGGGTTTCCCCCACGGAATGGCAGGGGATTTTCTGGATTCAGAGCGATACCGGAGACGGAATGAATACGATCCGCGTTTCCGGCGCTCGGGAGGCCAACGGCTTTCTTCTGCCGGACGATACGGCCCACCGCTTTGTCATCGATACCGATGGTCCCGGCACGGCGAACAACGGCCTGGCTTCGGGGGGCACGACCACCATGCAACTGTCCTGGTCCGCCCATCCGGCCCCGGACCAGATCCTCGGCTATAACGTCCATCGCAGCGGCACGGGGGAACAGGGATCGTTTTCCAAGATCAACTCGAGCCCCGTGTTGACAACGAGCTATCTCGACATCGGGCTCCTGCCGGACACGGCGTATTACTATATGATTTTCTATGTCGATTTGAACAACGACGCCCAACAGTGGACGGAACCTTTCGAGGGCCAGACCACCCAGGGGCCGGAGGACCAGGGCCAGCTCTGGATGATCTACTGATATCCAGCAGGACTGATCTTGATGAATAGAAACTCCCGCGGCTTTACGCCGCGGGAGCCCGATCATGGAAAAGCCTGGATTCGGCTTTCCTATTCCGCTTTCCACAGAACAACCATGCTTCGTTTGGACGCGGTCAGAGCCTCTCCGTCCGGAAGGTTTTTCACCGCAGCGGAATACCGTTTGTAATCAGGGTCTTTTTTGTTGTGCACGGTCCCATCGGTGGGCTCGTCGGGTTGGGGGTCTTGAAAGTCCACCTCGATGTAAAGCCGGTCGTATTTCTCGACGACGACCTTTTGCTCCGAATCTCCGGCAAATTTCAACATCCTTCCCGCTCCGACCTTGCTGTTGAGCGAGATCACAGGCTCTCTGGGTCCCTGAGCCTTGCCATCGGCGTTATAGGGCTGCCGCCAGATTGTCAACCTTGCCTCCGTGTGCTGAGGAGGCTTGACAGTGTTATCGCTGAGGTCCCCAAGCTGCACCCTTGCTTGATTGACGTGATACTCTCCCAGGGCCTCATCTTCGGCTTTCAAATAACTTGTGGCATTGACGAACACGTCGGGTGGCTGAACCGCTGCAACCTGCAGAAAAGAGGGCCGCCCAAACTCGGTCTCTTCGGGGATTTTCTGCTCGATCACCTGGTCCGTCTTCAAGGCGATCTTCACTTCTTCTCCCCAGCCAGAAACGGCGGAGAGTGAAAAGACTGTCGCTACTATAGTCAGGAAAAACGATCTCATGTTTTTGCTCCTCTGAAAGGGTGGGCGGGATTAATGTGTCGGGCCAAAGGTCATGTCAGAGCCCTCAAGGACTTTGACACCGCTCGCGATGGTGTATAAGTCGATCTTGATCTCGTCACCGGTCGAGAACTGGTGGCGTTTGTCGTAGGTGATCTGCCGCGTTCCGTTATTGTATCGGGGCTGGCCGATCACCGAGCCATTTTTGAAGACGCGCAGCATGATCGAATTATTGAGCGCGCTGGAATTGAGCTGGATATCGACATGAATTCCATGCCACACGTCTGTACCTGTATCCGCGTCAATTTCAGTCGGGGTGCTTGAGAACCACAAGCCTTCATCGTCCTCGGTTTCGGCGTCCCACGAGATGTAGTTGTTGCTGGCTTGAACCAGACTCCCTGTGTCCGAGGTCAGATGGACGTGCGTTCTTTTGGCCGGATTGACATGGGAACTCGCCAAACGAATTTTATTTTGTTCGAGACCCTCTTCTTCGTCTGCCACAAATTCCGTCTGCGACCAAATGCCAATGGCGAACAGCAACATCAGCACCAGGGTGAGACTACCAGTTCTGTACATCGCACTTCTCCTTCGTCTTATGTATTTTACTCTACCTGCTTTTGAGTTCGCAGGATGTTGCCTCGACTGACGGTCCCATTGGTCGGATCATAGGGAATATCGGCGCCCAGCAGCGTCGCGTTGGGGTTGAACGGCCCGATCGGCGTCCCGGCGAAGGAATACTTGCGGTCCGGCCCGTTGGAGAGCAGCCGCCAGCGCCCATAGCGCGCAAAAGCCCCCTCGTTGTAGGTGGGACCGTCGATGGCCTCGAAGGGGGGCTGGTGCCCCGCCGCCGTGTGCCGCGCCACCTCGTCCGGCTGGACAATCGCCGTATAGGTGTAGAACCGCGCCAGCTCGCCCCAGAAGAAATGCCGCTCCTGGCCGGAGAACGGATCCACCAGGAGCGAGGTCGTGAGGTAGGCAACGGGGGTTGTCAGCTCGATCGGCACGACGTTGTAGGCTCCGTCATTCAGCGGATAACGATTATTGTCGACGGCATAGCTTTCCAGGCCCGTGGCGATGGTGCGCAGGTCGGCCTTGGCGCGGGCGGCCTTCGCCCGCACCTGCGCTTCGAGAAAATTCGGCACCGCGATGGCCGCCAGAATTGCGATGATAGCCACAACGATCAGAAGCTCGATGAGCGTGAACGCCCGCTGGAGCCGCATGGGGGTGCCTGACAGTTTTGGATTTCTCAAACTCAGGTAATTTCCTATGCGCTTCTCCATGTGAAGGCAAGGAGAAAACAGGACGAAAGGAATGCCGTTTCGCCGGATTCCCGGTCATCTATAAAAGGATTGAGGAGAAATCGGCCATTGAGATATTCGTCCCCTTCATCGTCATCGTCATCGAAATACCTGTATCTGTTGCAGCTGGGGAAAAAAACATAGGAAGTCCACGCAACGGCCGCATCCGGCCGATTATTCTGCCAAAAGTCCATCAGCGAAAATCGGGGGCGCAGGTGGTATTCAGACCCTTGATGGTAAAGATCCGGTCGTTTTGAGGTTCCTTGAATCCAACATGCGCAATACACGAGGGGCGGCCTCCCGAATTTATGGCCACAAGCATTTTCGCTGTTTTTTAGTGGCTTAATCCGCCGATTACTCGCTCTCAACGTCGGCGGCATCCACAATTCCATCGGAATTCTGGTCCAGGCCACCGGCGGACCCAAGCCGCCCAAGGAGCCAATCGATCAGCGAGGACGGCTGGGAGAATGCCCCTCGAGTAATCCCCGTATTGTTCGTTTCATCGAATTCTTCGACCTCGTTAGAGGGGTCGACAACGAGTTGCAGCGAATAGACCCCGTCATCGGGCAGAACCCAGTCCACTTCGTCAAACACTGAGCTGTTTCCATAGCAGTATTCATCGATTTCATAATCTACCAGAATCGGGATCGGATCACTCTGCCGCATCGAGCCATCTTCTCGAATGGCATAGAGCGAGATGTGCGGATTGGACACAAGCCGGTCTCCGGGGTTTTTCACTTCAAAGCGAATCGTCACTTCTTGCCCGCCCCGGGCAAGACCGCTGCGCATGGAGATGCCGCCCGGCATCAGTTCCGTCGCCACCAGATGGCGCGTCATCGAGAAGGTCCCGATGTCCTGTTCGGAATAACCGACCAGTTCTTCCTCCAGGCCCGTCTTCTCCGGTGGCGCGGTTTCCTGGTCGAGAGACGCTTTAAAGTATGTCGCCAGCACCGATCCATCAGCCGTCGTGGAGACATTGAGGTTCCGCTCGCTGGATCGGTCTCGAACAATCGGCCCGGGATTCCTTTCATTAACCAGGCCATAATGCAGATTCAGAGCTCCCCCTTCGTCCGGTTGCGAGAAAACAGCATAGTACGTAGGAAACTGGCTGTCCCGTGGAGCTAAAGCTCCGATTTGATAGTTCTGAAAACCGCTTCCTTTGTAATAATCCTCTCCGCCATGCTCTCTGAATGCTGGCTCGAAATTCGGGAAGATTTGTCCGCGCGAGTTGAGACTACTTCCAAGAAAAATCGCGGGAGAATCAGGGCGTGTTCCATAGCGATTGTTGTCGATCGCGACGTAGCCAAAGAGGAATTGGTTGGCTTCTTCGGAAATCAAGGCCTCGGGATTCGATCCGATCGTGTCCACCACTTGCAAAGCATACAATTTCATAGCCGAGTTGGAGATAAAGCGCTGCTGGCGCCATTGTTCGATCCCGATATTACCCGCGAGGGGTTCAACTCCTTCGACGGTCCTCATCCGATTGACCAGGATATTCAGGAAGCTCAGGCTTCGGGCGGCAGAGTAATCCACGATATCCTTTGGCGGATCATAATCGGGATCCTCCTGGCCAAGAATCTTGGACGTTGCAAATAAGGGCGGATTGGATCCGCCGGGCCACCAGCTGAAATCGGAATAATGCAACGTAATATCAGCCAGCCGTTGAGGCGGCGCCGCATTCAAATCCCAAGGCATCACATCGCCCGTTGACGATTCCAGCCAGCAGGCCGTCACTTGCCCGAAAGTCCCTCGCATCAATTGCGTATTGAATGCATTTGATCCGGTAATTGGAATCTCCTGCACATCGCTCCATTCTCTCGTTTCCGGATCGAAGTAGGCCCAGCAAGGACGCAGGTTGCGAATCGTCGTTTCATTGTCGGCCAGCGGATCGCCCGACGGCTGGAAATCGTCCAAAGCAACGTGCTCCCAGAAGGCGACCCACAACCCGTATTCATACCACGCCACCTCGGGATTAAAGTCCATGTGAGTATCGATATTGATCGGAGCGGGCGCGGAAAAGGAAGACCCATCGAAATAGCTGTAATATACATCAGTGGCCTGCGTCGCGGGGTTTCCCTCGATGGGTTGCGTCCACACGATCATTTGTTTTTCACGATCCTGATCCCATGCAGAGAACGGGGTTGCTCCTGCATGGATCCCCCCAAGAACCGGCACCTCCTGATCGAAACTGGCGGCGCCGGTGACTTTCTGCCGAGAGAGCTTCTCTCTCCCCTTTTGAAATTCGGCAAATGGATTGGGAGTGATCACGTGGGGCTTTTCAGCGAGGGCCTTTACTTTATTCTGCAAGTCCACTCCGTAGGCATACTGCCATCCTGTATCGCTGATCACGCCGCCGTTTGGCAGAGCCTGCTCGTAAGCCTTTGTTCCGGTGGAGGTCACAGAAAAGACGCGTTTCACCTCGCGCTCAACAATATACGCGCGGATCTTTGCCCCGATGAGGGCCGACAGTTTGAATTCCTTGAAGGTCAGGCCGGAGGCATCGGAGATAAAAGTCGCCGACCCGGTACCCTCACCGAATGCGGTCGCTTCCGCATATCCGCCAATCAAACGCACTGCCGCTGCGATTCCGAGCTTCAAAAAGCCTGTCAATTCACCGGCAAAAAGAAGATCGTTATGATCATCCGTTGTGATTTTGGTTTTCGTATCCATGCCGGCTCCGATGGTCGCCGTCAGAGTTGCCCGTTCATCGAGCCAGCGAATCGCCGACCCGAGCAGCGGTGCACTCCGAAGCGCATAAAGCTGCGGAAACGCCTGCACCAGTCCCGCTTCCTCGCTGACGGAACCTTCGATCTTAACATTCACCAGCCCGCCCGTGACCTCGGGGCCCTCCGGCGTCAATTGTTGAAAAACGCCGCCTCCCAGATCCGTTCGAATCTGCCCCGACCCCGCAAGAAAAGCTCCCCCGCCGCCCACGGAAACCGTTCCCTCCTGCTTGCTGTGGATTTCCGCCGTCCCCCGCGCCTGCACATCTTGAATTCCATAGCGCTTGCCGCCAAGCCACGGCACACCATCCACAAACTCCACATACGCGTTGAAGGGCTCCATGGGCGCTACGCCATGGAACGTCCAGAACACATCGGTCCCCTCCTGGCTTTCCGAGGGATAGAAACCGATACACTCATTGGCGAATGGAATCCCCTGGTCCCAATAGGCCAGGGGCACCTGAATGGGAACGGGCCGGCTCAATTGGTCGGCGGCGTTGCGGAGCAGGATGTCATCCGTCGGATAGGGAGGATAATTCTTTAATCGAACGCGAGCAAAACTTCCCTCGATGGTATCATTACCAACAGGGTCACCCGTAATCAGATAAGGAAACTGGTCAATCACGTCATCCGGCTCGCCAGCCCAATCGACCTCCATCGTATAATCCACCGTTCCCGATTCCAGCGTGCGGCAGAAAAGCCAGAGCACCCCTTCCTGGGCAAAAGAGACCGACAGAACTTCCGGCAGGTCCTGCGCCGCAAGCGCATACTCGCCAAGAGAATTATTCTGCTCATCAAAGAACACGAAACCATCAGGAGTTCCAAAAAGCCGGGAGGCATTCCTCAGCCCCGTATTATTCGGTATCTCGTAGGCAAATCGTCCTCTTTGATTTTTCCCTTGCGGATCCACACGATAGAAATGCGATCGCCAACCGTCGGACTGGGAATTTAAAAAAGCATACAAGTAAATATCGCCAGAAACCGGATCGACTCCGATATAGTGAGGATCGATTTCCAAATCGTCCGATTGCGTGATCGATTGGCTTAACTCAGAAAAGGGAAGAGTCTCGCGAACGCCGGTGATATCAGGGTTCACGTTGCGAAAGCTCCCGGGCGTGCCAACCCACCAGGAGCCGTCCGGCGCGCGGTCGATGCCCCTCACAACATTCTCTCCCAGCAAAGAGTTGAAATCGTAAGATGCCGTCTGGGTCACCTGCATATCCCCCTGGCCGTCCGGCTGCATCTGCCAGACCGTCATAACTTCATCGTGATTCAAGAGATACCAGGTCTCTTCATGATCAATAAAGGTTCCCCCGGCACAAGTCACACTCCAAGCCCGGAAGAATTCCAATTCATTATCGGCATTGGACAAATTGATGGTCCGAATGACCGCCCCGAGACGATCGGTGATGCTTATTTCTTCCCTTTTCAAAAAATAATAACGTCCAAGAGTCTCGTCGTAGGCGAAACTCGTGCTACAGGGACTGTATCCCTCGGGAAAAGAAACGGATGTCAATCTTTCTCCCGGTTGCTGAGAAACTGCCCGATCCGCATAAAAGACCCATATTAATAATAAGAAGAGTGAGACGTTCTTCATGAAACTACCTCACTGGAGAGATGCTTTATCAATGCAGTACCTCCACAACAAAAGTCAATCTTTTTGAACAATATATGAGCATATTACGTTTTAACGCTTTGTAATATTTTTTCCGCCCAAAAACAAAAGGCTTTACTCGTGCTTGGCCGACTGGGAAACAAAGCTTGAATCCGGCCGCGCTCTGTTGCCACCCTCCATGGCTGATGATTCGAAGATTTTTGATAAAAAAGGACTCTTCGCTGCTATGCCTGAATCTCCAGAAACCGCGCTCATCAGTGAATACCACGAGAATGGATATATTATTCTGCGCAATATTCTCGATGCAGACCTCGTTTCCGAAGCCCGGGAGCACTTCCAGTGGTTGCGGCGCAAAAATCCAGACCGCCGGCCGGAAGATCTCAATACCGACCTCGTCGTCGGCGATCCCTTCTGGGTGCGCCTTGCGGGGGACGACCGCCTGCTCGACATCGCTGAAATCTTCCTCGGCCCGGACATCGCCCTTTTCGCGAGCCATTATATTTGCAAGCCGCCGAAGACGGGCCTCCCGGTCCTCTGGCACCAGGACGGCAGCTACTGGCCCCTTGAACCGATGAACGTCATCACTCTTTGGCTGGCACTCAGCGAGGTCACACCGGAAAATGGCTGCATGCGCGTCATTCCGGGAACCCATCGCATGGACTTGTCCGAAGTCGTTTCACGGACCGACCAGGAGAACGTCCTGGGCAGCGGAATGGACGAGTCCCTGATCGAAGGATACGACTCGGAAGACATCATCCTCAACCCCGGAGACGTCGAGATCCACCATCCAAACATTGTTCACGGCTCCCTCGCCAACCAATCGGATACATGGCGCATGGGCTTGACCCTGCGGTATATACCGACATCGACGCGTATTCTGGAGGATGGAGCGCCATATTTGCTGAGGGGCGATGCCCGCGAGGGCGTCAACACCTACCACCCCAAGCCATCATTTGACCCAGATCAGCATATGCCGTTTCGTGGATGCGAATTTTGGTAAGGGCCAGCGAGGCGGCACTCCGCCTGGCTCCGGCTCGAGTTTTTCCGCCCACGCCAACTCCCAAAGCTCTGGAAACGCCGCATTTATTGGCCGGATTGGGAGGTCGAAGGAACTTTGCCTCTCTTCAATATTTCTAAACCCAGTAAAGGATGTGCCAATGGCTGAAAAGAATAGCAACAAGGGCTACCTCGCCCTTCTCGGCTGGAGCCTTCGGATGATCGAGGTACTGGAGAAGTTCGACCGCCGCTACGTGGTGGTGGCGCCCGGTTGGGCCGAGCCCTTCGCAAAAGAAAACGATATTCCCTTTCTCCCCTGGGAATTCGAAAGCCTTGATGAAAACTCCTATGAAATCGCCCAGTTGCCCGAAAAAGAGGGGCCGATGTCGCCGTTCCTCTCTGCGAAGAAACGGTCGAGTGGGCCGGCGCGATCAATGCCGATTTGATGAAGAACCCGCGGCTCCTGGGCCGGGGAATGCTTTTCCGCGACAAGTCGCTCATGAAGCGGCGCGCCCAGCTTGCCGGAATCCGCGTGGGAATCTTCGAGGAGGCAACAGACCTCGACGATGTGGTCCGTTTTCTCAAGCGTGTCAATCAGGCGCTGATGAAGCGGGATGGTGACCCGACTGACCCAATCCATTTCAAGGCCTTCGACAAGGCGGGATGCCTCGGCCGCCGGTTGATCCGCACCGTCAACGACGTGGATCATATCCGACACGACGAATTCCCGGCGCTGCTGGAAAGCCCTCTCGACGGTTTCGAATCTGCCTGCGAAGTCTTTATCCATAACGGCGAAATCCAGTTCCTCAACATCTCCGAATATGCCCACCTTGGCTATTCGGTATTCATTCCCGCTTCTCCCAAGCTCGAGCAGTGGCGTCCGCGGATCCGCGAAGAAATCGAAAAACTCATCGATGCCTTCGACATTAAATTCGGCCTGATTCATCCCGAGTATTTTGTCACCAAGGATGGTGCGATGTATTTCGGCGAAGTGGCCTACCGCGTGCCCGGCGGAAATGCCTTCGAACTGATCGAGCGCGCCTATGGCTTCAACGCCTACCAGGCCCAGGCTCTGGTCATGGACCCGAAAACGACCGAAGAAGAAGTAGAAGCTTTCTTTCCAAAAGAAGTGGAAGGCGCCAAAGGCCACGCGGGGACGTTCCTTGTCTATCCGCGGCGCCGGATTATTTCCGAGCTGACAATTCCCGAGGAAACAGAAAACGAACCGTATTTCGAATACCACGACCTGAAGCCGCCCATGGAACAAAAGGTGGCCAAGCGTGTGGCCTTTGGAAATCACTATGGAAGCCTGTATTTCTTCGGCGAGGATCCCGACCGCATGCGAGAAGTCCTGGCGGAGCAGGAAGAGCGCGACTTCTTCGTCTAACCATCTATTCCGAAGTGCAGGGGCCATTGGCTCTTGCACTTCTCTTCGTGACCCGCTTTAACCCGACTAAGCCAAGGGAGCCCTCAGAATCATCCTATGCCGGAAAGCAATCCGCCACATCACGATGCCGCAAGAATTCAGCAGATCGCGTCTCGGCTCGACGACGCACTGGAAGCCCTGGAATCAGCTCCAAAGTTCGCCAAAACCAATCATCAGGGGCGGATCTTGGATTATGCCTCACGCCTTCTCGCAACCCCTGAAGGAACCCAGGAGCTTGCCGCGAGAGCAGGCAAGGCCGACCGCGCCGGAGTTTTTGCGGGCACGGACTGGGACATGCCCTCCAAGCTGCAGCCAAAACTTGTCGCGTCCTCAATCGAGAGCGGCTGCAGCCATACACTGGTCCTCGAGGCATTGAGCGAACTTCGCCTTCTTGCAATAGCCAAAGGGGATTATGAGCATCCGCGTATAGACAAAGAAAAGGCTTCCGAGTTACTGCGCGAAGTCATGGCGCTGAATATGGATTTCGTTCTCCAGCGCGAGACGGAAGAAACGCGTCAAAAACGCCTTCGCGGCATCCGCAATGCCTTCGCTCTTCTCACCGAGCATTTTGGCTTTTCCAGCATTCTGGAGCAAGTGGTCGAGGAAGCCTGGAGCATCCTGCGCCAGCGGCCCATTAATGTGACGCCCGTCGTCGGGATGATCACCCGCCTGTCAATTTGCCTGGCCAACAGCGAGTATACAACGGAACCCAAAGGCGCCTGGAGGCTGATTTGCGCTCTCTATGGCCCGACTCACGAGACCGAAGGCGACCCGGGAACCGAAGCCTATCGGGAGCAGCTCGCCGCTCTGGACCAGCAGAAACTCTTGGAAGAGGCTGGCGGATTTTCCCGCGCCATGCACGACACGGGGCTCGTTTCGCCTTATCACCCGGTCTTGCTCCATTTCCTTTTGGATCACCAACCCTCACTCCTCTCCTCTGCCCTGGGCTTGAGCAGCACGGGACACGACGTTCTTCTCACCTATCGCGAACTCGTCCACACTCTCATTCGTGAATCCGTTTTTCCCGAAACGGCGCAGGGGGTCTATGGGCTGGCCCGAATGCTGGAACGAGGAATTCTTTACACGCCGCCGCTCGCCCCGGCCCTTTGGCGGCAGATTCAGTTGAAACTGCGCCCCGACGTGGCGGACAAGCTGGCACTTGCCAAGGGGCCGGACCGTCCGGCAAAAGCCCATCTTCTGTCCGATTTGCTTTGCATGCTCGGACTTCCTTTTGGCATTGGACAGGGTGACAACCCCACTTGCCAGTCCGCCCGCGCGCTTTCCATGTGGGCTTACAACGATCCCGATTTTCTTCTTCAACTGTTGGCCTGGGCCGCTCGCGATGGCGAGTTGGTCATGAATTTCGAAGGCCAGCGGATCAGTTCACTCGCCTCCGCCGAACGCCTGGATCCCGGTTATTACACCAGCCTCGACGCCGTATCACTGGTCGTCGTCCCCCATCTGGATCGAATCTACCAGGGAATGGCCCATTTCGCGACGGGCCGCGGCGAAGATCCGCACAAATGGATCAATCCGGAATTCCACGGGTGGTGGGTCGGCCGTGCCTTCTCCATTGCCGTCGATGTCAATACCGGCAAGCTACAGAACTACGAGGCCTTCCTGCGCGACTTCTACGCAGCCTATCACCCTTTCTATAACGGAAATCAGCCGGTCATCCATCCCCAGCCAGCGGGTGTGGCTGCCACGGATAGCCACGGCCGTTTTGTCGGATGGCACGCGATCACGATTATACGGATCGCACTGGACCAAACCGGCCGGATGCGAGCCTATTTCTTCAACCCGAACAACGACAGCAGGCAAAACTGGGGAGGCGGTGTTGTCGTTTCAACAGAGGGCAACGGCGAATTCTTCGGCGAATCATCCCTTCCCTTCGGGGAATTTGCCTCCCGCGTCTATATCTATCATTACGATGAACTCGAACGCGGCGACCCTCTCTCAGCCCCGGCGGAAGAAATTGCCGGCATCCAGAAGATGGCGATGGAAAGCTGGGCAAAAGACCGCACTTAAAAGTACAGATTAGCGAGAGGGAACGAATCCCCGGGAGGAAACCTGCGTGCGCAGAACATTTCCCCAGGACACGGTTCCGTTGGTGGGATCGTAGGCCACATCGGATCCCAGCAGAATCGGATCGGCGCCGGCAAAGGACGAATCGGAATACTCGCGGTCCGGCCCGTTCGAGACAAGGCGCCAGCGGCCGTATTTCCGGAACGCCCCCTCATTCAATCCAGGGGCATCGATTGCTTCGACCGGAGGAGGAAAACCTGACAGCGTGTCTTCCACCAACGACTCCTGATCGACGATTTTTTGGTATGTATAGAAGCGGGCAAGCTCGCCATGGACCGCATGGCGTTCCTGATCTGTAAACGGATCCACCATTCGTGCGGAGGAAAGATGGCCGGCCGGCGTCGTGAGCTGGAGCGGCACGACGTTGAAAACGCCGTCGTTGGGAGGATAATGATTATGATCCACGTAATACGCCTCGAGGGCCGTTGCGATCGTCCGCAGGTCGCTCTTGACGCGAGAGACCCTGGCCCGCGCCTGTGCCTCGAGAAAATTCGGCAATGCAATCGCCGCAAGGATCGCGATCACCGCAACGGCGACCAGCAGCTCGACCAGCGTAAAACCCTTCTGTATATACATGCGCCACACCCTGATAGACACCAGTCCCCGTCCCGCTAGCTTTGCTTCACTTCGCGCGCGATGCGCTCGGCCATCGTTTTCAGCAGCGAAACCGCGAGCGAAGGCGTACTGGCCGCCATGGACTCCAGCTCCGCCGCGTTCAGCGCAAACACCCAGACAGTATCCTCGGCCGTCATGGTGGCCGTTCGTTTGAGCCCCGCCAGCGTCGCGATTTCTCCCAGAATCGTTCCTTCCCGCGTCTCCGTTGTCAGGATTTCCCCCTCCCGGGAAATCCGAATCTTCCCGCGGAGTAACACGAAAGCACGGTAGCCTTCCTCATGTTCCCGCCCAAGCACCTCACCCGGGCTGAACTTGCGCAGGCAAAGCTGCATCTCCGTCGTCTTGGCCAGTTGCGACCAGATTGGATCCATGATCGACGTGCAGACTTCGCGCGCCTCCGCGGAATCAGGAACAGAACCGCAAGGCGGATTCAGGCCCTTGAGCCCCTCTTCCTTCCGGCACTTCTTCACCCAGGCCAGCGTTTCGGCGGCGCTGCCGGGCCGGAACGCGGGATCCTCGGCCAGCAGCGACATCACAATCTGGTCCAGCGCATCGGGCACATCTTTCCGGTACTCCTTCAGGCGGGGCAGCAAAGCGTTGGGCGAGGCCCCTTGCGGCCTCTCCAGCGGATTGGTCAGACTGATGCCCGTCAGCAGGGACCAGAGCGTCGTGCCAACTCCATAGAGATCGGTCCGCGTATCCAACTCCTTCCCCTGCCTTGCGGCTTGCTCGGGGGAGTTATAACCGAATGTCCCCAGCCCCGGCTTGACAATATCCCAGGGCGCCAGCAGAGCCTGGCTGATACCGAAATCAGCCAGGACGAACCCGCCGTCCTCGTCGATGAGAATATTCGAAGGCTTGATGTCCAGATGGAGAATGCTTGCGCGGTGCGCCACCACCAGCGCTTCGAGCACATCATTGAGTAATCGCCACCCTGTTTCGATCTTGATCGGTGCCCCGTCATTCGTCGCAATCGTCCCGCGATCGAAATACTGCATGGCCACAAAGCTCTGCTCCTGCGCCAGGATCCAATCATAAAGCCCCGGGATCCGGGGATGATTGATTGCTCGCAGTGCCGCGATTTCCCGGCGAACCTGGCCAAGCACCTCATCCGGGATATGCGTGTGGTAGACCTTGATGGCCACCTGGCGTGGAATATCGAAGGATCCCTTTTTGGGGGTCGCCTCGGCGAGATAGACAGACCCGTATCCTCCCCCGCCCAGCCGCGTCACCAGCCGATAGTGGCAAGTCTCCGATTCCATTTCATCGGGTAAAGGAGAGGGAGCGTCGAAAGCGCTGGCCAGGGGAAGTGTTTCGACGGGTATCTGGGACGGGACGTGCGGGTGGAACTTCTTGCGGTGCTTTGCCATGGACACTCGATCTCGGTCGGAAGATGACAGAAAACAATCTCTCTTATCGATTAATGAATCAACCATTGTTCCGGGGAACCGGCCTGTCCCTCGGTGACAAGCACCTCGACCGGAACTGTGACTCCGAGGCAACCGTCTCCCTGGATATTCAGAGTCCCGGAATAGGGCGTCTGAGAGGAAGGCAGGCCGGAGGCATCGATTGTCACCTCGAGAGCGATTTGACTCCCGCCCCCCAGGCTGTCCGCGTCGAGAGAAGGCACCAGCCAATCCACGTCGGATGACAGGAACCACGCCGTCCGCGAGCGCCCTTCATTTCGCAACGTCAGAGTGAAATCCCGCGTTTGCCCCGATGGAACCGAAGGAATGGCCGAATCCACCGACGCCTTCAGCAGCGGCGCCGAGGCGGGCTCGCAGTCGGGAAGGCTGATCGGCTCGTTGGGCAGATAGACCGCGGGAACAATCGTCGGAGCCGTCCAGATCACCTCGTTTTCCTCGCCGCAGTCCGGCGAAACACGCACCTGATAATAGACCAGGTCGCCCTCTTCGTAGCCTGCCTCGCCGATATACTCGTCCAGAACCAGCATGCAGGACGCCGCGTCGAGCTGGCCGCAATCCGCGCAGGGCGAAGAACCGGGGACGGGGATTTCCGCGATCCGCGTCACCAGGGGATTGCCCAGCGACCAGCGATAGACGCGGATCACCTCGAAGGCATCGAGGGCCTGGCCATCTACCGCCTCGCCGTCGACGCCGAAATAGACATAGCCAACGGGCCCAGAGGTTTTTGATTCCGTCGTCCCGATGGAACCGAGGATTCCATTGTTCGCCGACCCGCTGCCGGATGTATCCACGGTAAAGCTGTGGGCTCTGTCCTCCGGGATCGTGAATCCATCGGCGGAACGGGCGCCGCTCACAAGGAGGGTGTGCTCCGTATCGCCGGTTTGATCGTCGATTGTATAGCCTCCCTGCCATGTCGAGGCATCGATCCAGCCGGGATCGGGCTCGATCACATTTTCCGAGTAGGGAGCAAACGGGCCAAACGTCACAGCGGGCTGCACCGTCTGGTCCATCTCTTCGGAAAACGTGAGGATAAACGGGGCTTCGCCCGAGTTCAGCGGCTCACCACCATCGGTATTCACCGCATAGAGAAACGCCGGCGCGCGGGAATCCGGCCCAACGTCCGCAGGCGACTGCAAATGGCCGCTGTAATCCGCCCGGGCAAGGCTCAGGTCGTCGTAAAAATCATAAATCGCCGGAACATCCCCCGTCGTCCCGACACCAAACGGATGGCTATTCATAAATTCCGTCGTTTCCTCGCCCCAGTAATTGCCCGAAACATCGACGTTGACCATTTGAGTCGAAGGAACCGTCGTCTTATAGTCATACTCGCCATTTCCATCGAGGCTGGAACCCGATACAGTTGCGGCATTCTCTACCCCATTGCCCGCATTGCCGATGATCGCGCTCGATGTGACAGTGAGGTTTTCCCCTTGATAGACAATCCCGCGGCCACTGTTTTTTTCGATCCAGCTATTCGAAACATCACCGATTCCGACCATGCCATCACCCTGGTTGCCGAGAACCCAGGTATTGTCTACGTTTGCCGTGTCCTTCAGGCCAATCCCCGCATTATAAAGGAGCACATTCGACACGATCTCTCCCCCTTCGATCGTCGCCCCCCCCTGGTTTTCCGAGATATAGTTGCGAAATGCGCGGCTCTGAAGCTGCAACGGCTCTCCGTTCCGGCGCAGGATACTATCAAAAACGTCAGCCCCGGAGAATCCGGCCCCGCCATTATCCGATGAACGGCTGCTATATGTTGCGCTCGTAGACTCTAAACCAATGCCCGCATTCCGCGCCGAGATACACTGGTCGATAACGGCGGCAGAAATCCCCATCTGATTCTCAGAGGCCGTAGAAGCCGAGACCTCCGCAAGCGACCGGATGCCCCACTCGCCGTTCCCAGAAGCGCGGCTCTCCACCACGTCTCCCTCCACATCGATGCCAGTCCCCCCGTTCTCTTCCGCAACACAGTTGGACGCACTCGCCCCGACCATTCCCTCAGCGCCATTGTCCCGTGCCACGCAATTGACAAGCTCTCCCCCCTGCAGGCCTGTACCTCCATTACCATCCGCAACGCAATCCACCAGCCTCTTACTCCCGGCCCGGATGCCGTCCCCTCCATCATTCCCGGTCACCGTGCAACGCTCAAGGGCGTCTGTTCCAAGCTCACTCGAGAGACTGTAGTCGCCGCCACTGCGATCAACAGTCACATCCTTGAAGCTGCCGACCGTGGATTCGTCAAGGATTCTACCATGAGACACACTTGTGTATTCAAAATCTGCTTTTGTTGTGCCAGGACGAATCCACAACCCTCCGTAGTTATTATAGACCGTTTGATTTGTTTTCCACTCAAATATGGATATTGTATCGTGCGACCCATTGGTCACTGCGACATCTTTCAAACCATTATTGCTCAAATCTCCAACAGCGATTCTTCTTGGCGAAGGCCCTGTCGTCAACATTTCGGGAAAACCCAATTGCCCATTCTTATTTGGTATAAATGTGACTTGGTTATCTTGTAGATGAACGGCCAGAATCTCTGGAAAAGTATCATGGTCCAAGTCCTCCACATGGACGTCGTAGTATTCTTCAGCTGTGGAGATATCGACCGAACGGCCTTCTTGCAGTGCATCCTCACCATAGTATATTGACAGAGGACCAGAGAAATTGGAGACAACAATATCTCCCGTATTGTCGCCGTCCAGATCATCTAGATCAATGTAAAAAGGAGAATAAGGAGGGATGACAGAATAGTTTTCATCATATCCGCCATCATTCCATTTATGGACCTCTATTTTGCTGTTGAAAACACCTGCGCCTACAATGTCATAATCTCCATCACCGTCCAGATCTCCTATAACTGATCCTGTAATTTGAGTTGTTATCGGCAACATCTCGACAACATGATAGGAATGGCCATCCCATTGGAAAACAAGAAAATATCCGGTGTCTGTCGAATCGTCCCACGTCGGAACCAATATATCTAACGACCCATCGTTATTGGCATCGCCAACTTCGACTCCACGGGTATATCCTCCATTCTCCAACAGCTCCTCTGGACCAATCAAACCGTTTCCAGTCCATTGATATATAAAGACGTTCTCTCCCCAGACAACAACAGCAATCTCAATTGCTCCATCATTGTCCAAATCTGCTGCCTCAACGTGCCCTGCAAGCCCAGAACCGGGTATGTTAACAGTATTTTCTACATCAAAACCTCCATCTGTATTTTGCATGTGGAACCAAACACGTTGCTCACTTAAAGTGGTGACAATAATATCATTCAGATCGTTTCCATCCAGATCACAAATGGTTACGCCAAAGGGATCAGCTCCTGTATTCAGATCCCTGGAAGACTGTAGTACGTTGCTATTAGACACGCTTAGAGCCTCAAACCGTATCCTCTCCTCCTCCGTCCCGACGCATTCGATGCCGCCGCGCACCTCCAGCTTGTTATCTCGCTCCGCGGTTTCCGCAAACCGCACCGTCGTCCCTGGCTCGATGGTCAGCGTCGCCCCTTCCAGCACCACCGTCCCTTCCTCGATCACCCACGTCTTATCGCTCGTCCAGGTCATGTCCGTATCGATCACCCGCGGCGCCGTGAAAAGGCTCTCCGTCTCCAGGTCGAAACCCACCGTCTCGCTGAACCCCGAATCGTTCGAGAGCGCCAGGCTGAAGGGAATCTTCCCCGCCGGCGCATCCGCCGCGACAACCAAGGGTCCGAACGGGCCGCCGTCGCTTGCCGCCGGTCGTCCATGCTCGATCAAAGAGTAAGCGGCCTCCTGATTCTGAATTTCGGATATATTCGGCGACGCGCTCGACAGAACAGCCGTCACGTCCCGCACCGATGCCTGGTTCGATTTCAGTTCCACCGAGACCCTGAAACGCTCCCCCACATCTGCAACGCCGTCGCCGTCGTTGTTTCCGCTATACGCGGGATCGTCATCCACATCAATCGACGCAACCACCACCTCCGGAACCATCGGCGTCCCGAGCGCCTCCGCCGCGTCGATACGGCCGTTCCCCGCCCAGTTGCCCAGGGGAAAGGCGGTTTCCCGCAGGTGATGGCGCAGCGCTGCGCCGCTCTGGCCCGGATATTCCGCTTTCAGCAGGGCCGCCACGCCCGCCACCACGGCCACGGAGTAGCTCGTCCCCGACGACCCTTCCTCGCCATAGCTCTCCCCCGGCGTTGTTGTCAGCACCGTCGTCCCCGGCGCGGCCACCTCCACCAGCCCGTCCTCGCTCCCGTTAAAGTTCGACCAGGGCGCGCGGCTCGTCCCGTCCTCGCCCGTCGCGCCAACGCCCATCACGGAATCAAAGGACGCCGGATAAACGGGCAGCTCTCCCTGGTTCTGATTCCCCGCCGCGCCAACGAGCAGCAGCCCCGCCTGCTCCGCCGCGCCGCAGGCTTCGTCCATGAGTTGCGAATAAGCCTGAAACGTGAAGCTGAGCGTCGCGACCTGTGCCCCGGCGGCGGCCGCCTGGTCGAGACCGGCGATCACATCGGCGGACGTGACTGAGCCATCGGATCGAAAAACATCATAGGAAATCAGCGTCGCGCCAAAACCAACGCCCGCAATCCCTTCCCCGTTATTACCCGCCGCGCCCACAAGGCCCGCCACGCGCGTTCCATGGCCGAGATCGTCGTAGATCGACGTCGTGCCGTCGGCGATATTCCGCGAAGCCGAAAGGTCCAGCGCCCCCACCAGGTCCGGGTGGAACGCCTCGACCCCGGAATCCAGCACGGCCACGCGCACCGCCCCGTCCGCACGGCGGACTTCCCACGCCTCCTCCAGCCCCACGGCCGCGAGGTCCGCCAACTGCTGGCCCCAGAGCGGATCCGAAGGCACATAGGCCGCCCGCCCCCGCAACACCGGTTCCGCGTGGTCCACCCCCGGCACCCCCTCCAGTTCCTTCGCAATTTGTTCCGCGTCGGAATCGGCCGGAAACCGTAAGTGGTGAATCGTCCGGGCTATGGCCCCTTTCCCGCTCTTCTCCGTAATCATCCGCGCCTCAATCAGCCCATGGCGCGACGCCGCTTTCTCAATTTCCCCGTTTCCCCGATACGTGGCTTTCCCCGGGTTCCATTCCGGCCCATCGCCGGAGAACCGAATCAGAACTTCCCCCTCCACAATTTGCGCATGCGAATCCAACGTCCCGGAAAGGATCAAGACCACCAGAAAGAAAACATGAAGCAGCGCTTTCCGTTGATCATACATTATTGAGCGCCTTTACCATTGAGCATTTAAGAACATTCGAACATTAAGGAGCAGCGCCCGAGGCTCAATCCCAAAATTTAAGAATAAAGATATGGGGTTGATTTCATTTTAAACCAACCCGGCTCAGGACTTTCCGTCTCCCCGTGCGAAAGGCCTGCGCAGCTTCATCGATTTTCCCTTGCTGCGCCAGCCACTCGCCAATTCGCAGCTGGCGGATGCGGGTCAACGCAGGTGCCTCCTCCGAAGGAGCGGACAGTTTTTGGACGCAAAACAGCTCATCGCGCTCAATTGTTTCCAGGCCCAGGGCACATCGCAGGGATTGTCTATAGACAGCGATCTCATTCGAAACAATATCTCCTTGGTCGACGAGGAATCCCTCTGCCGCTTTTTCATCCTGATCAAGCATCGCCAGCCAGGCTGCCTCCGTGCTCGCCTCGATATACATATCCCGGTCATCCATATCCCTCAGGAGAGACATTGCCTTATCCAGGTTTTTCCTCGCCTCGGATCTTTGCAAAGAGAGGGAAAAAGCCAGCCCCTGGTTGATCAGGGCAATCGCGACAGAATTGCCGTGGGATATCATCTCGGCCAGATTCAGCGACCGCGCAGCGTGCCGCGCCGCCGCCTCCGCATCTTCCTCCAAGTAGGCAATGAAACTCAGATTCGCCTCGATTGCCGCCATGGCGTGCAGATAACTGCAATCGGTGGCTCTCTCGAGGGCATGGCGGTATGTGTCCTTCGCCTCGCCATAGCGCCCCAGCCGCTCGAGCAGGATAGCGCGATTATTCCGGGCCACGCACTCTCCAAAGGCCGATCCGCCCCGCTGGTAGAGCGCCGCCGCCTCCTCTGCGGCCTCCAGACCAAGTTCCGGCTTTCCCAATCTCTGATAACAGAGCGCCGCGCTCGCCATCGCGTCGCCCGCCACCGATGGCGCCTGGCCGCGCGAATCATCAGCGCTTTGCTTATAGACGCCGATGGCCCGCTGGTAATTCCCCCGCCGGACAAGAAGATGCCCGTATGTGGAAAGAACCTTCGGCCGGAGAAACTCGATAAGCCCGTCACGGGAAAGCAACTCTTCCAGCAATTCCTCGCTCTCCTGGTTCCGGCCCGACTCGAAGCACGTGATGGCGATCTGGTGCTGCGCCATGGCGATCCAGATCTCGTTTCCGCCCTCTTCTGCCAGCCGGCGCCATTCCCTGAGGTGCGCCAGGGAAGCGGAGTAATCGCCCAGGCTGCGCGCCGCCCTCCCGGCCTCCTCGTGAAGAAGGGCATGTTGCATAGACGCGAGTCCGCCCGGTCGCGCTCCGGAATCCTTCGCGATCTCTTCATCCGACAGGCGAATGGCCTCCGCAGTCAGGTGGTAAGCCTGCGCGGGAAACCCGCTGCGCAGCGCCGATCGAGCAACGCGGCGCACCCACGGCCGCGCGCGGTCCAGCCGCTTCGCCCGAAGCCAGTGATGCACAAGCTCCGCCGCCACTTCTTCCACCCTGCTCGCGAATTTCCGTTCGATCATTTCCGCAAAAACTTCGTGGAGATGGCGCCGTTGCTCTTCGGTCAACATCCCATAAGCGGCATCGCGCAAAAGCGCCGGGACAAATTCGTATTCCCGGTCGTCCGGCAGCGCCTGGTCCCTCAGCATACGCATGCCCTTGAGAATCGCCAACTCCTCCATCAAACGTTCCTGGGCATCACTCCATCCACTGATCAGGCTTTCGCGAAACCGCCGGCCCAGCACGGCCCCTGCCTGCAGAATCAACCGCTGATAAGATGTCAAACGATCAAACCTGGCTTGAAGGACTTCGATGAGCAAAGTCATGGAATCGAGCGTGTGCTCTTTCTCGACCATTTCAGCAAACGCCGCAAGGTCCGGCTCGCCGTAGTCGCCCGCCAGCCGGCCCAGCTCCGTCAGGAACAGAGGCACTCCTTCCGACTCCTCCATCAGGCGCTTGTATATCGCGGGATGGCTCGAATTCTTTCCGAGCAATTCCACGAGAAGCGCTTCCGCATGGCGGGATTCCAACGCCCCCAGCTCCAGTTCCTCCCATCCTTCCTGCCAGAGGGGATTTTCCTCGCGCTGCCCACCACCGTTAAGAAAGAAATGAGTCTCGCCATCGTCCTCCTGCCTCCGCCCCGCAATGATCAGCACCACCCCCCGCGGCGACGTCTTTCGAAGCTTTCGCAAAACTCCGCCGCTGAACGGATCGCACCATTGCGCATCGTCGAGAAAAACAACCGGTGCGGCCCTCGGCAGGGCCTTCGCCAGAAAGGACGTGATGGATTCCACCACCGTGGATTTCAGCAATCCCGGCGGCAGTTGCTTCACCCTTCGGCGGCTTGCCTCGTCGCCCAGCACAAAACCAACCGCATCCCGATAGGCGGAGGCGTCCGCCTCTGGCGCCTCTTTCGCCACCGCCCGGACAAGCGCGGCCGCGGCATGGAGCATCATGCTCTGGTGAAAAGGTTCGAGGCGTATAGACACCGAGCGGGGCGCATCCGGCCCCAGATCAGCAAGAAGTTCTTCTATCAAGCGCGTCTTGCCAATGCCCGCCTCGCCGGTGATGCGGATCGCCCGAAAAGGCGCTGCCGGGCGGAGCGACTGGATCGCCTCTCTCAGATAGGAAAGCTCCGGTTCCCTCCCGATGAATGGCGCGTCCGCCGGGCGCCGCTCTCCCGGAGATTCCAGACGCCCCTCGACTTCAAAAAACACAGACTCTCCGCCGACCGGGTCCGCCTCCTCCTCTCTCTTCCGCAGAGAAAACTTATAGATAACGAATTCACCGAGGGGCTGCGGAATCAGAATACAATCGGGCTCGGCATGCTGCTGGAGCTTCGAAGCCAGGTTCACCGCCGTTCCGAAGAGATCGGGCCGCCGCCTTCCTCCCTCTTCCACCATGTCCACATTGATCACGCCGTTTGCCGCGCCGGCATGGATATGCAATCCATGCCCGTCGAATGATCCCTTCCGCCGCACGGCTTCCCGGATTTCCAGCAAACACTCGATCCCGGCCTCCGCATCGCGCTCGAAGGCCCACGGCGCGCCAAAGGCCGCAAACACACCATCCCCCAAAAGCTGGATCAAGAATCCGCCGTGCCGCTCGATTGACTTTGAGCACAACGTAAAGAACCACGTCCGCAGTTCCTTGATGCGCGATTCCGGGAGCAGGCGGGCAATTTGTGTATATCCCGAAATATCCACAAAGATCATCGTGGCATAGCGCCGCCCCGGCTCGGCTTCCTTCGCAAGCGCGCGCAGCCGCTCCGACCATTGCCGGGGAACGGGGACATCATAATCCGAAAACTGGCGGATCAGCAGATCGCCGATCTCGTCCGATCCCGCCGCCTCTTCTTCCGTGGAATGCTTCCGATCCTTCTTATTTTCCTTCGATGAAGAGCCCTCGACCCCGCCCGCCATGGCGGTCGGCGCCGCGCATTCCGGGCAAAACGCCGGAAGCGGCGAGGGCAGAGGTTCAAAACAAAGGGGGCAAACTCTCTCGCTCACGCGGGATGACCTCATGTGGTGCCGTGCCCAAAACAACAACCAGGCTGGCCTTCCTTCTAGAACAAAACTCAAAGTTTTATCAGTCCAACTGACAAACCTTCATGGGGCAAGCTCAGCTTTGAAGCTTCCCTCAAATCCCCATTCGCCATATGGCTTCATTGACTTGATTATCCTTCTTGATCTGTCATGGAGCTGAGTATTCAGGAGGCCTCATGGCTGAGGCGGAAAGGCTTGAAGTCGATTAAACTAAGTTTTAGCATCAATCCATCATCTTGTGAAAAGAGATTCCCCTGGATGGTCGTACTGCGAATCGCTCTCTTTGCAAGCACCCTGGGCCTGATCACCGCACCCGCCGGCGCCCAGCCTTTCGACCAGCTCTACATCTTCGGCGACAGCCTCTCCGATACGGGCCGCTCCTACGCCGCCTCGGGGGAAACCTCGCCCCCCAGCCCGCCGTACTTCGAAGGCCGCTTCAGCGATGGGCCTGTCTGGGTGGAGTATCTTGCCGAAGATTTTGCCGTCCCCTTTGTGGAAGAAACGAACTACGCCTGGGCGGGGGCCCGGGCGGACAGCCAGACAGACCCGATTCATGGCTTATTGACTCAATTGGGAGAATTCGAGGAGGCCACCCCCGCTCTCGATCCCCAGGGCCACGGGCTCTATGTCATTCTCATCGGGGCCAATGATTACGTCGCGGCCCGCGAGCCGGAAACCGTGGTGAACGCCATCGAAATCGCCATCAGCGGTCTCGCGGCCGAGGGAGCATCGACGTTCCTCGTCAGCAACCTGCCCGATCTCGGGCGGGCGCCCCTCTCCATTGTTATCGGAGGTGATTTTCAGGAAAACATTTCTTCAGACTCGGATGACCATAACCAGCTCCTCGAGCAGCGCCTTCCCCTGCTGGAAGACCAACTCGGCGTCTCCATCCTTCTGTTCGATCTTTACACGGCCACGGAAGAAGTCTACGCCGACCCTTCTTCCTACGGCTTTACCGAGACGGTCTTTCCGTGCCGACTTGGCGGGGAGGTCTGCACAAATCCGGAAGAGCGCCTCTGGTGGGACGAGTTTCACCCCACGACGCGCGCTCACGAAGTTTTTGCCCAAAGCGCCGCCAGCCTGCTTCGCGAGCAGACTGGCGCCACAACCTGGGTGCTCTTTTGATCATCCGGCCAGACGATTGATCTGGGCAGCGAGACGGAAATCCCGCTCGCTGATTCCGTCGCAATCATGGGTCATCAGATCAATCGACACGTTGTTATAGACGTTAAACAGCTCGGGATGATGATCCATCTTTTCCGCATGAACGGCCACGCGGCTGATAAATCCAAAAGCCTCAACAAAATCCTGGAACTTGAAATCCCGGTGCAGTTTGCCATCCTTCACTTGCCAGTTCGGCACTTCCTGGAGATGCTTTTCGATCTGATCGTTGGACATTTTTTCAACAGCCATTGCTGGAACTCCTCCTGAACAAATGTTCGCGGCGCCGGCCGGAAACGGCCCGCTGAGCGCCGCTTTTGGTGCGTTCAAGGGAGTGGCGCAAACTTCCTACCCGCCCGGACCCCACCCTATCGCCCGGCTCATCCTTCCGGACCAACGGGCTTCTCGTGGCATCTTACTTGCCCCTTCTCTTCGGGCGGGGGCATAATATATCAAGATAACTGAAAGGACCTGACTTATGGCGGTTTATGTCATCACCGGAGCGAATCGCGGCATCGGGCTCGAAATGACGCGCCAGCTTCTGGAGCGGGGAGAAACGGTGTTCGCCGGTGCCCGCGAGCCCGAGCACGCCAAGGAGCTTGTCAATCTGCGCTCAGCAAACGAGCAAAACCTCACCATTCTGCGCATGGACGTGGTAGACCTGGAAATCATCCGCGCCGCCGTCGAGCGAGTCGCCGACCGTGCGGGCCAAGTCGACGTGCTCATCAACAACGCCGGCGTAAACCCCCAGATCGACGGCGCCACCAAGCTGGGCAAGCTGGAGGCTCAGCCCCTCATCAGCACTTTTCACACGAACGCCGTGGGGCCGCTCCTCGCCGCCCAGGAATTCCTTCCGCTCCTTCGCAAGGGCAAAAACCCGAAAGTCATCAGCATTTCCTCCAGCCTCGGCTCGATTGAATTGACGGAGAGCGCCGGAACTGGCTGGTATGCTTACAATATCAGCAAGGCGGCGGAGAACATGGCCATGCGCTACTTCGCCTGGGATGTCCGCGACGAAGGCATCACAAGCATCATGATCCATCCCGGCTGGGTCCGTACGGATATGGGCGGCTCCAACGCCCATCTTTCTCCAGAGGAATCCGCCAAAGGTCTGATCCAAACTATGGACAAAGCAAACCTCGAGCAGACGGGACAGTTCTTAAAATATACAGGCGAAGCCATGCCATGGTAACTGTTTGAAGACACACAACGCCTCCAAGCCGTCCGGCAGAAAGGGACTTGTCACAATGACCAGATTGATCCGAACACTGACCGCTGCCTGCTTCGCATCGCTCCTTCTGGCAGGATTTGGCTGCAGTAAAAAGTTCGAAATCCGCGATGTGGATCCCGGCAAAGCCAGCGAAGTGCGGTCCCTGGGCCCGGAAAGCCAGGACGCCCTCTCCATTTCCGACGATATGACGCGCTCTCTCCTCCAGACCGGCCTCTTCGACAATCTGGAGGATCCCGCCACCATGGTCATGCTCCCCATGGAAAACAACACACGCCACGCCTTTAACCAGGAAGTCTTCACGTCGCTTCTGAAATCGGAACTGAACAAGAAGTCGGAAGACCGCTTTCTCTTCGTCGCCCGCGATCTCAATGAAGACGTCATCGCCGAACGGGAAATGAAACGCGAAGGCCGCGTCGATTACGACCCGGAAAAGCGCTCCACGGTGCCCGCCGGAGCGGACTATTTCCTGAAAGGCCGGGCCGACGGCCTCGCCAACGTCAGCACCAAGGGCCAGTCCGACTTCATCGTCTATACATTCAAACTGGTCGATACGGAAACCCAGGTCGAACTCTGGGAAGACAGCTTCCAAACGAAGAAGGAAGGCAAAGACGACGTCATTTACCGATAGGCAGAGGGTGAGAATAAAGAATGAAATCCGGCGCGGGGAAGGGCATTTCACCTTTCCCCGCTCTCTGTGTTCCTGAGTGATGCGCGCACCATCTTTCCCGAAGATTCTTCTCTTCCTGCTTTTCCCGGCGCTGCTGGCGCTCGCGGGCTGTGCGGCCAAAAACCGCGCTGGGCTGCCCCCGGGACTCACCGGCTACAAAGCGCCGCCGCCCCTCCAGGATGATCTTTCCCGCCTCCTCAACGAGGGCGAACGCAACTGGGTGCTCAACCTTAACCGCCTCGCCGTGGAAGCGCTCCGCCACGGCGAAACGGAAATCGCCCGCCGCGCCCTCGACGAATCGATTCTCCAGATCAACGCCGTTTTCGGCCCCACGCCCGGCGCGCAAAAAGCCCGGTCCGTCTTCTTCTCGGAAAACGTGAAGCTCTTTAAAGGCGATCCCTACGAGCGTTCCCTCACGTTTTTTCTCCGGGGCCTTTTGTATATGCAGGAAGCCGACTGGCAGAACGCCCGCGCCAGTTTTCGCAGCGCTAATTTCCAGGACGCTTTTGCGGAAGAGGAACAATTCCGCAGCGACTGGACCGTGTTTGATTATCTCATCGGCGTATGCGAGGTCCAGCTCGGCCGGCCATTCTACGCCAGGGAAGCCTTTGAACGCGCCGCAAACGCATATACAGAAACGCGGAAAGGCTACCAGGAACTCGCCGGTGTCGCCCTCGACGACGCGTTTCCCGTTCCACCCGTCGCCGGGGACGACCGGCTGCTGGTCGTGTCGCTCATGGGCCCGGCGCCGGAAAAAATCCTCGCCGGGGAATACGGCGAGGCGCGGGAAATCCGCCGCCGCGCCTCTGGCAATCCGGAGGCTCTCGTTTCAGTCTGCGAAAGAGAAGCAGCCGCCGCCCCCACCGTCGATTCCGTCTATTACCAGGCCTCGACGCGCGGGGGACGCCCCTTCGACAAAATCCAGGGCCGCAAAGTCGTCTTCAAGGAAACCACCGGCGTCGCAGGAGAATTCCTCACCACGGGTGGGCTCTTCGTCCTGGCGGCGTCGGAAAACCGCCAGGGGCAATATGTCGGCGCCGCGGCCCTCGCCGCCGGATTGATCGCCAAAGGGCTTTTTGCACTGGCGCGCACCGAGGCCGATGTCCGACAATGGCGCGGCATTCCGGATTCCATTGGACTTTATCCCGGCAAAGGATGCGACGGCGTGACGGAGCTGGCCGTGCAAATCACCGATCACAAAACCGCCCGGACGCGCATCGAGCTTCCCCCCGCGCAAGCTGATATCGCTGTCGTCATTGCCTTTTCAGGCAAAGAACCGTTTCTTGTCGTACCGCCAAACGCTGCCATCAAAGGAGACAACTGATGTTGACCCGCCTTTTCAAACCCCTCAGCGCCGCCGTCCTCTGCCTCGCCATGATCGCCGTCCTCTCCAGCTGCGCGAGCAAAGGGCCCTGGCGCCCGAAGAACGATAAGGACGCCCATCCCATCGAGCAGGCCTCCGTCCATCTTCTCGGCAAAAAGCTCAAAGGGGATTTTGAAACCACCAATGCCCTGCTCCATCGCACGGACAACGGGCGCATGAAAGTTTCTGTCAGCCTCATGAACCGCGGTTCCAAGCCCCGCCACGTCCAAACCCGCGTCGTCTTTATGGAAGACACCGGCGTTTCCACCGGCGACGAAACGGACTGGGAAGAACTCTACTTCGAACCCCGCCAGACCAAAACCATCCGCGCCGAATCCCTCGTCACCTATGCCGATTATTACCAGGTGCAGATTCGCCCCTATCCGGGCAAGTAAGAGGACCGAAAAAAAGACCACCCATCGAAGTGACCTTTTTCCTCCCGCTGCGTAAGAGAGGGTAGAATCCAACTTAAACGCCCGCATCGAATAGCAAGCGGGCGGCTCTCTCTAACGGAGGAAAGATCATGTGGCGTTATCTTCTCGCGGCCCTGCTGGCCCTTTCTCTCGGCACCACCACCGCCCGGGCCGCCGACCCGCTCGCCCTCGCCCCGCGCGAGGCGGAGTTCCTCGCCCGCATCGATATGCGCCAGATCGTCGAATCGGGCCAGTTCCAAACCTTCATGCAATCCCACGCTCCCAAGCGCATCGAATCCGCCCGCGAAGCCATTCGCAACCTGACTGATCTCGATATCCTCGAAGACATCGACGCCATCTACCTCTTCGGCCGCATCGACGAAGACGAATCGGTGCTCTTTTTCAGCCGCGGGCGATTCAACCAGGACAAGCTCCTCTCGCTGGTCAAACTCAACGACACCTATGAGCAGATGGCCATGGACGGTGTCACTGTTCATCACTGGGTCGACGATGGCGAAAAATACGGCGCGTTTCTTGAGGAGAACCTTCTCGTCATCGCCGGGAGCGAAGCCGCCATGAGCGCTATGATGCGCACCGCCGACGACCCCGGCACAGGTTTCCTCGCCACGCCCGCCGCGGACGATCTGCCGGAGAACGCCGACGAGCACGCGTTCTGGGGAATGCTGGTGAAAACGCCCGGCATTGATTGCGACTTCGGAAACTTTGCCCGCAGCATCGATCTGCAATCCGTCGTCATGCTGGCCCGATTCGCTCCCTCCGCGGTGGAAACGCGAATGATCGCCACCCCGGATTCCCCCGGCCTCCTCGACGAGTATGAAGAAGCCGCCCAGGGCGCCATGGCCGCCGCACGGCTTCTCAAGGAAGAAGAGGAATGGGCGCGCCTCCTCTCCGAGTCCGCAACCGTCGAACGCTCCGCCAACCGAAACCGGCTTGAAATGACCGCCTCGATTCCCAACAACACGTTCTTTGAATTCCTCAACGATCAGATGGACTGATCACCCTCAAGCGGCCCAACCATGGACGGACTCCCGGCAAAGAAGCGGCAGGCCATCGGCGCAAAGCCTCACCACGGCCAGGAGTGCCACGCCGAAATCATCCACCGCGTCCTCGCCGGAGACCGGGAAGCCTTCGAACTCCTCGCGCGGGAGTTCGAACTTCCCGTTTATCGCTTTCTTCGCCGCATGGTGCGCAGCCAGGAGGACGCCGAAGACCTCACGCAAGAGGCCTTTGTCCGCATCTATACACATCTCCGCCACTACGACCCCTCCAAACCTCTCCGTCCCTGGATCTTTCGCATCGCAAGCAACCTGGCGATTTCCCATCTCAGAAAGCACCCCGCCCGCACCCTATCCGAAGATTGTCTAGACACCGTTCCCTCTCCGGACCCCTCGCCGCGAGATCAAGCCAGCATGGCCCAGCGCCGCGAAGCCCTCGCCCGGGCCGTTGAAAGCCTCCCCGAAGACACACGCCAGGACATCACCATGCGTTACCAGGAAGGCCTTTCCATCAGGGAAATCGCCGAAGCCACCAACCGCCGCCCGGGTGCCGTCAAGATGGCCCTCCACCGCGCACGCCTCGCACTCCGCGGCCTGGTCTCCCCCCACCGCGAGACAAAAAAGAAGGAGAAGGACCGATGAATCGCGAAGAAATCCTCGAACAAATGATGGAATGCCTCGACCAAGGCGCTCCCCTCCCTCCGTATATCCAGGCGCAAGTCGATGCAGACCCGGATCTCGCGCAAACCTGGCAGGAATTGCAGCGCCTGGAAGACGACCTGCCCCCCGCCCTCGATTCCGGCGAGCAATTGCCCGACGGCCTGCACCAGCGGATCATCGATTGCCTTCCCGCCAGGCCGCCGGAAACTCCGGCACAGCGAATCCGACGCTTAACCCTGGTGCCTCTTGCGCTCGCGGCGGCTCTCGCGCTCTTCTTCCTCCTGCGCGCGGGCGAAGAAACGCGTGACACGGCCCGGGAAAGCCACAACCGCCCCCTCGATCGCCTCGAACTCCGAGCCGTCTCTTCCGAGCCGATCCGGGAGTCCCGGGAGAAACTCCGAGAAACCCGCCAGGACTTCATCGAGTCCACCGGCCGCTTCTGGGATAGTACCGTCAGCATCCTTCCCCGGCTGCCGGAGGGCGTCCGGGAAAAGAACAACGAGACATCATAGCAGGATAATCCGGTCAATCCGGGCTCGCTGGCGGCCGAGTTTGAACTTCAGCATTCCATAGAACAATGATATTTCAGAAGCAAAACACAGTGCTCATTCAGCATTTCTCCTGATAAACATCAAAATATTCCCGTATGCCTCCTTTTCGTCTTGTCCCATCTGACAAAGCCGTTATCGTTTCCCGAAATAGATATCAATCCAACGGATCCAGAGTTTGAAATGCATGAGATAAGAGACAGGGATGAAACCACTATACACGGGTTCTCTAAAGTCCAATTGGGAGAAAGCCGCATGAAGACCCTATATAAAGCCTTCCGATTTGCCACTTTGTCCATCGCCATTTGCCTTATCGCCTTGCCTGTCCGTGGCGAATTTTCGGACTTCGAGCAGAGTATAAAGCAGGAGATAGATCGCGCCCTTGAGAAGAATCCCGATGCCAGGACAGAGCAAA
>CAYFUR010000040.1:0-1085 GCA_964346275.1 uncultured Candidatus Sumerlaeota bacterium | reverse complement strand
CGAAATCGCCGAAGCGATTCATGACGAACGCACGGGACGATCACGAATGCCAGAGGAGCACATCCGGTTTGACACCCTCTTTCTATTTTTTGCCCACAATTCAATTGAACCGGTCACTGCGGCGGACATCAATCGTTCCATCCAAAAACTGAAAACGGAACATCCGTATTCTTTCACGCAAATCAGAGACTGGGAATCGGACATCAGTTGGATTGTGCATTTCCTTTCAACGGAATGGATCTCCAGTACTGAACTAGAAAGTTCCAAACGGGCCTTTGTAAGTTCGGATTCGGAGCCATGCGCGACGTTTCGCTACATTCCCAGCGCCGAGAAAGACGACGCGGATTGATTCGGAGGCGATTTTGCAACCCGCCCCAACACACGGCGCCCCGCTCTCCATCGAGAGCGGGGCGCCGTGTTGAAAGCCGTCTCGTTCGTGCGGAGCGGAATCACTCCATGAACTCGATCAGCTCCTTGCGGCGTTTCGGGTGGCGCAGCTTGTTCAGCGCCTTCGTCTCGATCTGGCGCACGCGTTCGCGGGTCACGTTGAAGATCGTGCCTACTTCCTCCAGCGTGCGGGGGAAATCGCTGCCGCCGATGCCAAAGCGCAGACGCAGCACCTTCTGCTCGCGCTCGGTCAGCGTGTTCAGCACTTTTTCGATCCGCTCCTGCATCAGCTTGTAGGCCGTCGCGGTCACGGGCGACTGGGCGTCCTCGTCGGGGATGAAATCGCCAAAGTGCGAATCGCCGTCCTCGCCGATGGGCGTTTCCAGGGAAATCGGCTGCATGGCGATCTTGAACACGCGGCGGATCTTCTCCACGGGCATGCCCATCTTCTCGGCGATTTCGTCCGGCGTCGGCTCGCGGCCGTATTCCTGGACGAGGAAGCGCTGCACGCGCGAGAGCTTGTTAATCGTCTCGATCATGTGCACGGGGATGCGGATCGTGCGCGCCTGGTCCGCAATGGCGCGGGTCACCGCCTGGCGAATCCACCACGTCGCATAGGTGGAGAATTTATAGCCGCGCTGATACTCGAACTTGTCCACGGCGCGCATCAGGCCGATGTTGCCTTCCTGGATCAGGTC
>CAYFUR010000039.1:0-33473 GCA_964346275.1 uncultured Candidatus Sumerlaeota bacterium | reverse complement strand
AGAGCCCCCTGCCGCGGCAGGGGGCTCTTCTCGTCTAGACAGGCTGTGAAATGGTTATCGCGCGGTATTGGGCGATAGCATGGAAACGGGGAGCTTGCCCTCGCTCTTCCGCCAGAGGCGGCGTTCGCGGCTGTCGAGGAATTGCGTTTTCAGGCGATAGCTGAACTTGTCGAAATAGATATTCTCGCCGTTCGATTCCAATTCGCCGCGCTGGAAATCGACGTTGTCAGAGCGGAAATCCTTTTTCGGCGGATAATGAGGATAGCCGTGGATGCGGTTTACTGTCAGGCGATAGGCATCCATCCCGCCAAAGAAAAACTGGCGGAGTTCTTCCCGCTCTTCTTCGTTGAGGTTATCGAAGTAGCGGTAAATCTCGACGCCGAAATTGGGATCGACGGGAACCCAGCCGTAGGGGGCGAGATAGATTTCCGTCCAGTCGTGGAGGTTCTGGAACTGGGGATAGATGACCCATCCGCTTTGCCAGCGGGCGGGGACCCCGGCGGCGCGGCAGAGCGAGATATACAGCAGGGCGATCTGGCCGCAGTCGCCGTATTTTCCATCGAGAACGTATTCGGGAATGCAGCGCAGTGTGGAGTATTCGCGGGCGTAGCTGTATTTCAGGTTTTCGCAAACCCAATCGTAGATCAGGCGGGCCTTGATGGCGGGGTTTGTTTCGCCGCCAACGATTTCCTCCGCCAGATTCCTGATTCGGGGAGTAAACACGACATGGGGAGGTTCCTCGCGCAGGAATTCGGCATGGCCCGGCGCGCTCTCCTGGTCGACGGAGGCAACCCGCGCCGGATCGATGCCGTAGTAACGGGGGTGCACGGAGACGGAATAACTCGCGCGGAAAACCGTTGGCTCCGGCCCCTTGGAGGGCTGCTCGAAGTAAAGGGAACGCATGGGATAGTCCGGCGCGTTGACCCAGGAAACCGTGGGCGTGGCGTCGAGCAATTTCACGTTGTTCTGGGCCGCGAATTGCTGGGGAAAGGGCATCCAGCACTGGATCTTCTGGCCCTGGGGAATCGTTCCCCCGTCGACGGAGATGGTCATCTCGATGTGGTAATTGCGGGCTTCTGCCGTTCCCTCCGCGGGGACCACGTTCTCTTTCACCTCCATGGCGTGTTCGTAAAGGTAATCGCGCCAGGCCGTGGGGCGTGGATCGCGGCGCCTCTCGGCGACATCTTCATAGCGGAAGAGCAGGTTCGAGGCGCTGGGGTTCACAAAGCGTTTTTCTCCGTCGATCATTTTCATGTCGAAGCGGCCTTCATCCACCCAGCGATCGAATTCTTCCTCGGTCATCCCTTCAATGCGGCCATCGAGAATCTCTTTCAGCCGCTCCTCGGTTACTGTGTAATCCATGCGGATGCGGCGGGAGCGTTCGATTTCATATTCCAGCTCACGGCGCTGCCCGACGGTCAGGTCTTCCTGGGCGAGTGCTTCTTCGACGAGGTTTTCGGCTTTTGAAAGGCTGCCTTCTTCCTGGAGTTCCGCGACATCTTCCATAATGCGATCGTACTCCTGAGCGGTCATGGCGAAGATCGTAGTCTGGGAGGCGAGGCCCAGAGCGAGGATCAATGCGGGCAATTTGCTTTTCCAGTTTCGACGTTTCATCGCGAGTCTCCCCCAGTTTATTGTTTCGACGGTGTTAAACTCTTTCCATTGGCAGCAAGTCTGATCGGGAGCGCAAGAGTAAGAGGCCGCCGCTTTGCGCCATTAAAACCTTGCTCTTGACGGCATACGGCAAGGAAAGTTCGGCCAGGAGTGACCGATGAAACGATTCGCCCGCCAAACCCTGATTCTCCTCTGCGCCGCCGCCCTGGGTCTTCCTGCATCTATCGGTGCCCAGGAGCAATCTCCGGCAACCCAGCCAGCGACGAACCAGCAAGCCACCGAGGAAAAGTCCAGGGCGCTCCAATTCCTCGAGGGGCTGGAGGATAAATACAGCAATACCAAGTCTTTGCGTGCGGAATTCGACCAGCTTCGGATCGATCACGGCCTGATGAACGAGGTCGAGAGCAGCGGCCGCTTTTGGTACCGTGCCCCGGACCAGTTTCACGCCGTTTACGAAAGCGGGGAGAGCAACGAGAAGATTTGGATGCGCGATGGCGAGCTGATCACCTACGTGCCCGAGCTGGAGCAAGTCGAGATTATCCCCCAGGAGCAGGGGGAGGACGCGCCGATGAACCAGCTTCTGCTCGGCTTCGGCCTGAAGACGGAAAAGATTCAGGATTTGTTTGAAGTCTCCATCTCGGAGAAGGAAACGCCGAAGGACCAGATCGCCATTGCGTTCAAGTCCAGAGACCTGAATCGGTCCATGGGCTATGAAACGATCACGATTTTTTTCTCGCGGGAAGAGAAGCAGCCGAAGAGAATCACTTTGGAAGATCCGCAATCGACGACCACCGTCAATTTGCGCAAGGTGCAGGTGAATCCGAAGATTAAAGATTCTGTGTTTGAAACCAAATGGCCAGACGACGCCGATGTGTTGCGTTACTGAGCCGGGAAGACATCCGATTTGGAGACTGGGACAATGAAGTGGCTGGCGGGACTGACGATGATCTTGACGGTTTTTCTGGGGTCGGCCTGTTCCCCCGTTGTGCGCGACCGAACGCTGCCTCCCTCAGTGCGATCGATTTATATGCCGATGATCGATAACCGCACTTCGGAGATCGGCCTGGAAGAAAGGCTCACCGTGGCGGCCCAGGAAGAGTTCCTGGCCGATGGCCGTCTCGACCTGGTTCGCGAGGATGAAGCAGACGCGATCGTGGACGTGACTTTGCGCCAGTTCCAGGTCACGCCGCTTGCGCTGGATAGTGACGATTACGCCACGGCCAAGATGTATCGGCTGGAAACCACGTTCCGCATCAAAGAAAACATCCCTGGCCGGCCTTCCATCGGGGGGCGCCGCTCCTTCATGACCCAGTATTTCTTTAACGACGATCCACGAACGACGACCTTTAACCCCGAGCCGGACGAGAAAGCTGAACTCGCGCGCGTATTCAGCCGCCAGCTGGTTCTCGAGGTGATTACCGGACAGTTCGATGAGACTTTCGCCTATGAAGCTGACCCATACCGCGACTCGGAAACCCGTTTGGAAGTGGAGCCATTGGACTGAAAGGAATAGATGGCAAAGTCAGAGCGATCAGAGATGACCCAAAGCCACCGCAACAGGCTGCGTGGTGCCAGCCTGCTCGTGATCGCCACAGCGCTGTATATCGCTGCGGTGACGGGCAGCCTTTACGTCCTTGAAACCGCCTACTACAACCCCGCCAAGCGCGAATTGATCGCCCGCTATCTGGACGAGGGAAAGTATATCGATTTCGACGCGGCCACCCAGGCGAGCAGCGTCCTCAAACAGTATGCCTACCGCCGGGCGCAAGGGCAGAGCAGAGAGCAACTCGAACCCCTCCGCCAACAGGGCCGCAAGGCAATGGAGGCCCTGTTGAATTCCTCTCCAACAGCGGTGCGCGCGGTTCTCGAGGATACCGCGGGAAACACGCTGATCGAGGTGGCGAGGCCCGGGCGCCTCGAAGAGAACCACGACTGGAGCAACCGTCTTCTGACCGGCGACTTTATCCGCGAGACACGCCAGAGTTTTCAGGACCAGAACCTGAATCCCATCGGACGGTTCCGGCTGTCCATGACGACGGCGAAGAATAATTCGGACATTGAAACCCTTACCACAAAATACCGGTGGTTCATGATCGGGTCGGTCTTGCTCCTGACCCTCATTTACTACCTGTTGATGCGGCTTGTTCTGCTGCCGCTGAGCCGGGTTTTAAACTATATGCAGTTTAAGGGCCGGAAGTCCTCTCCCATTATTCCCTCGCCGAAATCGCCGCTCGAGCGGGCCTACAACAACCTGGCGCGGGATGCGGCGCTCACGCGCCTTTCCAAGGATCTCCGCGAGTATATCTCCAGCGAAGGCCTCTCGCACATCGAGCCCGTACTCGATCGGGTACCGGAAACCGTCCGCCAGATTGTGGGAACCGCTCGCCAGATTGCCGGCGCCTCCGAATGCCAAGTCTGGATTTTCGTCAGCGATGATGACAATCTCCACTGGCATGCGGAGAAATGCTTTCGCGAGCCGGACGCCGGCGAAGAAGCGCAACGTGCTGCCTTTGAGAAACTCGTGGAGGAGCGGCTTCACCAATACCCGCCCAGCGAGGATGAGAGCCGATGGAGGCGCCAGATTATTTCCCCGGAAAGGGGCGGGGTTGATCCGTTCTTTTGTGACGTGGTTTCCAGCACAGAGGGGCGCCTGCTCATGCTGGTGATCCGCGGAACCACCAGCCATCCCAATGACTGGTGGACGGACCTCTACAGCCGCATTGCCCAGGAACTGCGCTATGCCATCAACAGTGTCGCGGAGCAGCGGCGCATGATCCTCCAGGAGAAGTCCAAGGCCAATATTTCTCTCTCGCGCAACCTGGGCCACGACCTGACCAATATTATCGCCACCAGCAAGCTGGAACTGATGACCGTGCGCGCCTTTCTCTCGCTGGATGCCGAGCAAGTGAAAGAATCGCCTGAGAAGGAAAAACTGTTCAAAGAGTCACTGGAAGCCTTGCTCAACAACACGCGCTTCCTCCAGGAAATCGTCAATCTTTATCGCAGCTTCAGCTATCTCCAAAAGCCGAAATTCGAGACCGTGTGCCTGACCGAACTCGTCCACGACGTGTGCGAACTTTACCAGCTGTCTATATCCACTTCGATCAAGATCAAAGAAGAGTTGGCGGATCATCTCCCGGAGACGCGTGTCGAGCCTCGCCTGCTGCGCCTCGCTCTTTTCAACTTGCTCACGAACGCGGCGGATGCGATCAAGCGTGCCACGTCGGCGGAAAGCCCCGAGGGAACGATTACGATCTATACGAAACATGACAAGAAACACGGACGCCTTGAAATCCGTGTGGCGGATACAGGGACCGGTATTTGCGACGAGGAAGGAAATCTGCTCTCGCCGGAAACGCTGTCCGATATTTTCCACCTCGGGTTTTCGACGAAGGCGAACCAGGAGGGAGAAGGGCTCGGGTTGAATTGGGTGCAGACCATTGTTCGAGAGTTCCACCGCGGAGACATCTCCGCTTCAAACCGCCCGGAAGGCGGCGCACAGTTTGCCATCCGCCTGCCCATTGTGAAAGAATCCGACGAGGAGCCAGTCCGCCCCTCTCCGCCCCCCGCTGAACTGGACAAACCACACCTGCAGAAAGTCTGAACGGAGACCTCAATGCCGACTAAAGTCCTCGTGGTGGATGATAATGAACTCTATCGCTCTGCCTTCCGGCGGAATTTGATGATTCAGAATTACGACGTGGTGGAGGCGGAAAACGGCGCCGATGCCCTGCACGTCTATGAATCAGAACAGCCGGATTTGATTGTCACGGATTTGAGCATGAGAACCCCGACGGAGGGGCTCGACGTCATCCGCAACATCAAGCAGATCGATCCGTTCATCCCCGTGGTTCTCATTTCCGCCGTGGGCACTTTCGAAGAGGGCTCCATCGCCAAAGAGCTGGGCGCGGAACGCGTTCTGACCAAGCAGAAGATCGACGAGCATCTCGAAGAGCTTTACACGGCCATCGAGCAGGCCAAAACACAGGGCCGGAAGCTCCGCGAATTGCGCGAGGAGATCGACCGGATTGCCACGGACTCGGACAACGCGACGAGCAAGGACGTGGCCCGGCTGCGCGAAATCAGCAGCGCCCCCAACCAGCACCCGGTGATTCTTCAGGAGGCTTACGACGCCCTCGCGAACCTGACGGAGCGCGACGTGCGTGAACAATTGGAGTCGGAATTCGAAAATGCCGGGGAAAAGCGTATCCAGGAGGTGGAGCAGAAGTTGAAGGGGATTCTTCCCGAGATGGAGAAGTTCTCTCCCGATACCGCCAAGGAGCTGAAGACCGCGGAGTATTTCTATCAGGAGCAGGGAGGCGACCAGCCGGCCATGGCCGTGGACTTCTCCCGGAATATCGGCTTCTCCTACTGCTTTGCGGTGGAGAACGAGGCGAAAGTCCGGCTGCGGAAAAAGCTCAACCGCTTCCTGTCCGACAAGGCGAGTATCAAGCTGATCCGGAGCTTGATCGATCAGAAAACAGGCCAACTGGACATCTTTTACCACCAGCACCTGTTGCGTCTGGAGCAGCAGATTCCCTTCGATTTCACCGTGGATAATGTGCGCCAGGTCTTCCAGCGGATCATCGAGCACGAAGCACGTTACAAGCCCGATGGCCTGAAGGCACTGGGGATCATGATCGTCTGTTTCGCGCGCAACTATACGGTGAAATCCATGAAAGGGCAGGTGAAGATCAACAACCCCCTCAACATCAAGTCCTTCGAAAGCGAAGAAGAGACATTGCGCTTTGCCCAGCTGCTTGTCTCCCTCCAGCACTTCCGCAATCCCTATATACACCCTGAAATCAGCGAGATGGAAAAAGTCTCGAAAATTCGCGAAACGGCTCTGGAATGTCTGAAGCAAATTTCCCGCTTGAACTGAACACGAGGTTATTCGCCGCGTGCCTGCTTGCTGTTGCGGCTCTCGTCTTTACCGCCCCGGCGCAGGACGCCGAGGTTCTGGAGAGGCAGAAATGGCTCGCGGTGTTCGAGCAGTCTTACGGCTCGGAAGGCCTCTACGTGATCGAGGTAAATCCTCGGGATCCGGCGGGGCCGTCGCGGCTGAATCTCCAGCGGCTGAACGCCGCGGCCCAGGAATTCCAGTCAAACTTTCCGGACGAAAAAGTTTCTCTCGACGCCCTCAGAGAGAAAGACTTGATGCCCGAGCTTCTCGAGCATCCCAGCGAAGAGCAATACTTCTGGGACGAAGAGCGGCGAATCTTTACGTCCTCGCTCGGCGGCAACCACACGCCCGGGGCCGGCGCGCTCCTGCTGTTGCGCGGCAACCAGCAAATCCGCCAGAGAATCATCAGTCCGGACAAATACGCGCGCCAGCGTTGGAAAAAGATCTATACGGATGAGGACGCCCCGGAATTTCTCAAGCGCGAGATCGTTCTGCGTGAGTTCCTCCTCGATCACTTCTATTTTCCCGCATCCATGGCTGCCGATCAGATTCAAGGCCAACTCGAACGCCTCGAAGAATACCTGAAGATGTATGCCGTCACTTCTGAAAAAGAAGTGGGAGACGAGGTGACATGGGCTGATCTCGATGAGGCGGGGCTATCAGATGCCGTCGGCGAGTTTCCCAAGGGTACCGAGGTCAAGCTGGGGAAAATCGGCGATCCGCCCACAGCGATCTATCAGGACATGGAAATCACCGCGGACAAAGGGTCCGTCGGCAAGATCCGCTACGAACATGCGAAAAATGTCTGGGAGGAGCTTTCTGATTATCCCCCCGCACTGGCACTTCGCGCGCGATTTGAAGATCCGAAGGATGGGTTGCCGCTGATCAATAAGGCCGTGCAGGCGTGGCCGAATGTTCTCGGATTGCGGGTGGAGCGCATGACCCAGCACGCCCGCCGCGGCGACTATCATGCCTGGGGAACGGATATGGCCTACTTGACGGAGAATTTCCCCGCGGCGCCTCTTTTGATCGAGGTCCAGCTGCTGGCGGACACCGCCGGCCTGTCCGAAATTCCCGAGGCCGAATCGGATTTTGCCCTGACCCTGGCAAACCTGCGGCCCGACCTGTTGACTCATCAACTCTACGCGCTCCGGGTTTTGGAAAAGGCCGGCCGCATGGAAGAGGCGAACAACATCCATGATCGCATGGCCTTCGCCAATCCGGCGTGGCGCCTGGTCCTTCCCGAGCCCGGGGAAGCGGCTCCGGAGGAGCGGGAATCGGGCGCGGAATAGCGTTCTCTTTATTTCGCTTTCATTTCGCCCTTGCTCGCGTGGCGGGAGTCTGACACATTCCCGCGAGACGACCGAACGAGGACGAGACCGTTGGCCAGACCCTCCCGCACTTTTCCCACGGAAACAAAGATCCGGCCCGGCGGCGAGCGCCCCGATGCCGCCCGCACGCTGCACCAGCTTGTCGATGAACTGCTGGCCCATCCGGGCTTCAAGGACTGCATTACCCATGTCGAGCGTTTGCCAGAGGTTCCCGCGGAATATGGCGAATGGCCGTCGAACATGCCCGGCGAACTGCGCCAGGCGCTGGCCGATCGAGGCGTCGAACGTCCCTACTCGCACCAGGGCAAGGCGATTGAACATGCCCTGGCGGGGCGCAACATGGTGGCCGTCACGCCGACGGCCAGCGGCAAGTCGCTTTGCTATAATGTGCCAGTGGTCCACGAAATTCTGAAGGACCCCGCCGCCCGCGCGATCTATCTCTTCCCAACCAAGGCACTGAGCCATGATCAGTATGGCGAGCTCTACGAGCTGACGAAGGCGTGCGGGCGGGATATCAAGGTCTATACATACGACGGCGACACGCCTCCGGCCACACGCCGGGCCCTGCGCGATGCCGGGCACATTGTGGTCACGAATCCCGACATGATGCACGCGGGGATTCTGCCCCATCATACCAATTGGATACGGCTCTTTGAGAATCTGAAGTATATCGTGGTGGACGAGTTGCACCAGTATCGCGGCGTCTTTGGCAGCCACCTGGCCAACGTCCTGCGCCGCCTGCGCCGCATCTGCGAGTTTTACGGATCAAAGCCGACGTTTCTTTGCTCGAGCGCGACGATCGCCAATCCGCGTGGCTTGGCGGAAGAGTTGACGGGCGAACCGTTCGAGGTGATTGAAAAAAGCGGTGCGCCACGCGGTGAAAAGACATTTATGTTTTTCAACCCGCCCGTGGTGAACAAGGAACTGAACGTCCGCCGGAGCGTTCGCCTGGAAGCGCGGCGGCTGGCCCTTCGTTTTCTCGCGCGCAACCACCAGGTCATCACCTTCGGGCGGTCGCGCCTCGATGTGGAGGTCATGACGACCTATCTCAAGCGGGGCATGGCACGCCTCCACCGCGATCCCCAGCAGATTGCCGGATACCGCGGCGGCTATCTTCCCAGCGAGCGCCGGCAGATCGAGCAAGGGCTGAAAAAGAAAGACATCCTCGGCGTGGTGTCCACCAACGCGCTGGAGCTGGGGGTCGATATCGGCTCTCTCGATGTGTCTATACTGGCCGGCTGGCCGGGCACCATCGCCAGCGCCTGGCAGCAGGCGGGCCGCGCGGGGCGCAAGGCCGGCGCCTCCCTCGCGATCTATATCGCCGGCAGCTCACCCATGGACCAGTTCATGATGCACCACCCCGAATTCTTCTTCGGCCGTTCTCCCGAAGAAGGGTTCGTGAATCCGGATAACCTCGTCATTCTGTCATCGCATTTGAAATGCGCCGCGTTCGAGCTGCCTTTCGAGGAGCGCGAGCGCTTTGGCAAGACGGATCCCGCGCCGGTGCTGCAATACCTGGAGGATGAACGCGTGCTGCGCCACAGCGGCGGGCGGTGGTATTACGCCAATGACGCCTATCCCTCGGAGGATGTTTCCCTGCGCAGCGCGGCGGGGGAGAACTTCATCGTGCTGGACAGCGGGCGGAACAACAAGGTCATCGCCGAGGTGGACTACGACTCCGCACCGTTCCTGATTCACGATGACGCGGTGTATATCCACAATGCGAAAACGTATCTCGTGGAGAAGCTCGACTGGGACCGGCGCACGGCCTATGTCCGCCATAAGATCGTGGACTACTATACGGATGCGGAATCCTCGTCGAATGTCCAGGTCCTGGAAGTCGACCAGGAAGTCGAGACGCCGGATTCGCGGTTGCTCGAAGCCAAGCGCTTTGGCGATGTGAGCGTTGCCACGGTGATTACAAAGTTCAAAAAGGTGAAATTCGAGTCGCAGGAATCGATCGGTTACGGGCCGGTCAGCGTGCCGCAACTCGAAATCCAGACCGAGGGAATGTGGCTGGCCTTCCGCCAGGACCTGCGCGCGCGTCTCAAGAAGGAAGGACACGACCTCGGCCCCGCGCTCCAGGGCGTCTCGAACCTGCTGCGCCATACCGTTCCGCTCTATGTGCTGTGCGATTCGCGGGATTTCAGTGTTTATGGGATGCTGCGCGCGCCCTTCGATCAGCGGCCGACGATCTATCTCTGGGATCGTTACCCGGCGGGAATCGGGATCGCGCGAAAAGTCTTCGGCATGGACCAGAAGGTTCTGCGCGCGTGCCTCGACATGGTGGCTGAGTGTCCCTGTCCTTCCGGGTGTCCGGCGTGCATCGGCCCGCGGCTCGAAGAGGATGGTGCTACAAAGCGTACGGCGATCTGGCTGTTACGCCAACTCCTCGGGAGAGGATGAGTCCTGGTGCCCCATAATCGAGTGCCAGTCGCGCGCCATGCACCGGATCGGTGCAATTTCCCGTCGCACCCGCTCTTCCAGATGAAAGCTCTTCTCCTTGGTATAGTCGCTGGCATAATCCACAGCCATCTCTTCGATGAGATTGTTTTCCGGACCTTCCAGCATCCCGGCCACTGTATAGCACTTCAGAAAAACCCGAACGCCGAGCACCTTGTATTGCATGATGTGAACGAGTTCATGAAAGAAGCGCTCCTCATCGTCGGCGCAGGGCTTCAGGATCATGGCCGTATCGTCGAATGCGAGTCCTTTTCGGTCGAAATTCTTCAGATCCACCAGGTCCGAAAGCCCCAGTTTCTCCAGCGGGGGATAAGGAATCTCGTCAACCAGGTGGTAGAAACAGCGGCCCAGTTGATCCGCGGGAACGTATTCTTTCATTCGCGGGAAGGGCAAATCGGCATAGCTGCCCCTGTTTTCCGCATGCTGTTTCAGGTAACGGGTGTAGTAATCTTCCAGCCTGGCGAGGCTCTCGATGGGAAGCTGTTCCACGTTTGATTCTCCTTCACCATCTTTTGGGTGATGAAAAGCCGAATTGTTGCTAAGGATTCCCGCCGATCAATCGGATTCGGATGGGAAATGTCTTCCTGGCGCGAAAGCCAGGAAGCTCACGAGGCATTGCAGATTCGAAGACATGCCTGGGAAACGGGACCAACATAGGGAAGAAGCGGGCGTTGGATCCTGCCATAGTGCGCCGCCACGGGAACCTGCATGACCATTCCCAGCATGAGTTGGGTCGTCAGGGCGGCGTCCTCAGCCCCAATTTCTCCGCTGTCCATGGCTCGCTGGATGAGCCGCTGGAGCAGTTCCACGGGATTCCGGTCGTCCGCGCGCACGTCCTCCAGGAGTTTGTGGCGTACGAGCATGACGAAGTGAAAAACATAGCGGTCCCGGTCGTAGAATTCAAAGAAGGACTCGACCATGCGCGGAAGTGTTTCCCGAAAGGGGCGGCCCTCCATTTTGTTCTCCGCGATGAGGTCCGCAAAGCCTGCAAAATGTTCGAAAAAGAGCGCCCGAACCAAGTCGTCCTTGCTCTTGTGATGACGGTAGAGGGCCCCCTCGGTGACGCCAGCGCGGTGGGCAATGTCGCGAATGCTGGTGCCATCGACTCCTTTCTCGACAAAGAGTTCGAGAGCAGAGCGTTCGATGTCCTTCTTCTTGCGGGGAGGTCTTGCCATGGCGGGAGTCTCCATTTGCATTCACAAACGTTTATGTATTTACTGCCTTCCGATGGTGGCCTTGGTCAAGCCCTTCCTAAACAGCGGCCCGCTGGCAGCGTATCACCGGGAAACTTCCCTTGCACGAGTCCTGCTTACGGCATATCAAGACATTGTGATGTCTTTATATCATCGCGGGTTTCCCGCTCGCCAAGCCAATAGACAATTAACCGAACCCCAAGAGAAAGGCCGACTTGTTCTCGATGACTACTAATCCGACTGAACATCCCATCCGCGATCTGCTCGAAAAGCGCATCCTCGTCCTTGATGGTGCCATGGGCACGATGATCCAGAAGGAGCGCCTGGAAGAGAAAGATTTCCGCGGCGAACGCTTCGCCGATCATCCCGGCGACCTGAAGGGTAACAGCGACCTGCTGACGCTGACGCGGCCGGACGTGATCGAGAGAATTCACCGCGAATTTCTCGACGCCGGGGCTGATATTATCGAAACCAATACGTTCAGCGGGACAAAGATTTCCCAGGCGGACTATGGTCTGGAAGACCTCGTCTATGAGCTGAATAAGAAGGGCGTCGAACTGGCCAAGGGCGTCGCCACCGAATATACAGAAAAGAATCCCGAAAAGCCCCGTTTCGTTGCGGCTGCCATGGGTCCAACCAATGTGACGGCCTCTCTTTCTCCCGATGTGAACAATCCGGGCTATCGCGCTGTGACCTTCGACCAGTTGGTGGAGGCTTACTATGCCCAGGTTGAAGGCCTTATGGATGGCGGCGCGGATCTGATTCTGATCGAAACGATTTTCGATACGCTGAATGCCAAGGCGGCGATTTATGCCGTCGAGGAATACTTCCAGAAGTCCGGCCGCCGCGTTCCCGTGATGATTTCCGTTACCATCACGGATGCTTCAGGCCGCACGCTCTCGGGCCAGACGCTCGAGGCGTTCTGGTATTCCATTGAACACGCCAAGCCGCTTTCCGTGGGAATCAATTGCGCCCTCGGGCCGGAGGCGATGCGCCCCTTTATCGAGGAGCTCTCTAAACTGGCGACGTGCTATACATCGCTCTATCCCAACGCCGGCCTGCCCGATGCGCTCTCGCCAACAGGATACGACAGCAAGCAGACGCCCGATCACATGGCCTCGATCCTGAGCGAGTATGCCAAAGAGGGTTGGATCAATATCATTGGCGGTTGCTGTGGCACGACTCCCGAGCACATCCAGGCCTTCGCGGAACAAGTGGCTGCTCATCCGCCCCGCCAGATCCCCGAAGTGGAGCCACTGACGCGATTCAGCGGGCTTGAAGCGATGAAGATGGACGAGGCGACGGGTTTCCTGATGGTGGGCGAGCGCACCAACATTACCGGTTCACCAAAGTTTGCCCGCGTCGTGCGCGAGGGAGACTTGGAGGCGGCGCTCCAGATCGCCCGCCAGCAGGTCGAAAATGGGGCCAACATGGTCGACGTCAATATGGACGAAGGCCTGATCGATTCGGAAAAAATGATGCGCGACTTCTTGAATCTCATGGCGGCGGAGCCGGATATCGCGCGGGTGCCCGTGATGATCGACAGCTCGCGCTGGTCGGTGATCCAGGAGGGATTGAAGTGCCTCCAGGGCAAATGCGTCGTGAATTCGATTTCGTTGAAGGAAGGCGAAGACGCATTCCGCCGCCAGGCAAGAGAAGTGCGCCGTTACGGCGGAGGTGTCGTCGTAATGGCCTTCGATGAAGAAGGCCAGGCGGCAGACACGGACCGCCGCCTCCAGATCGCCGAGCGCGCCTATCGGATTCTGGTGGACGAGCTGGGTTTTGATCCCACGGATATCATCTTCGATCCGAACGTGCTGACCGTGGCCACCGGCATGGAGGAACACAATGACTACGCACGTTCCTTCATAGAAGCGACTTCGCACATCAAGGACCGGTGTCCCGGAGCCAAGATCAGCGGTGGCGTTTCGAACATCTCGTTCTCCTTTCGCGGAAACAAACGCGTCCGCGAGGCCATGCACTCGGTCTTCCTTTACCATACGATCAAGGCGGGCCTCGACCTGGGCATCGTGAATGCCGGAATGCTCGAGATATACGAGGAGATTCCAAAGGAACTCCGCGACCTTGTGGAGGATGTGATTCTCAACCGTTCGCCGGAAGCGACGGAGCGTCTCATCGAATATGCCGAAAAGGTGAAACACGAGGGCGGAACAAAGAAAAAGAAGGACGACAAGGTGTGGCGCAAGCAGCCGGTGGACAAGCGGCTGGAGCACGCCTTAATCAACGGCATCATCGATTTTGTGGAAGAAGACACGGAGGAGGCCCGGGTCCAGGCGGGCCGCCCGCTGGAAGTGATCGAAGGCCCCCTCATGACCGGGATGAACATCGTTGGCGATCTGTTTGGTGAGGGCAAAATGTTCCTGCCCCAGGTGGTCAAGAGCGCCCGTGTCATGAAGAAAGCTGTCGCTCACCTGATTCCCTACATGGAAAAAGAAAAAGAGGAGATGGGCCTGGCGGATGAAGGCGGCAAGGCGAAAATTCTCCTCGCGACCGTGAAGGGTGATGTTCACGACATCGGGAAGAACATCGTCGGTGTCGTTCTCGCCTGCAATAATTACGACGTCGTTGACATGGGGGTCATGAAGCCTTCCGACCAGATTCTTCAGCGTGCGCGGGAAGAAAAGGCGGACATTATTGGCCTGTCCGGGCTGATTACGCCCTCCCTCGACGAGATGGCCCATGTCGCCCGCGAGATGGAGCGCGAAGGCTTCAAGGTGCCGCTGCTGATCGGCGGGGCGACTACGAGTAAGATGCACACAGCCGTTAAGATCGCGCCGCATTATAGCGCCCCCACCGTGTATGTGCTCGATGCTTCGCGCGCCGTCGGTGTTGTGCAGTCGCTGCTTGACGAAAATGATGAACAAGCCGCTGCGTATAGACAGAGTATTGCCGATGATTATGAGAAGCTCCGCGTGATGCACGGAAAGAAAGATAGTGGCAAGGACCTCGTGGATTACGAGGAGGCCCGCACCCACGCGTTCCAGGCGGATTGGGAGGCTGAGCACATTCCCGAGCCGGAGTTCACTGGCGTCAAAGTCATCGAACAGCAGGACCTGAACGAACTCCGGGATTACATCGACTGGACTCCGTTCTTCCACGCGTGGGAATTGAAGGGCGTTTTCCCGAAAATCCTCGATCACAAGAAGTATGGCCCGGTTGCCCGCGAGGTTTACGAGGAAGCCCTGCGGGTGCTCGACGAATTGATCGAGCACCAGATGATGCACGCCCGCGGCGTCATGGGCTTCTTCCCCGCCAATCGCGTCGGCGAGGACGTGGAGGTCTATACGGATGATTCCCGTTCAGAGGTTCGCACGGTTCTCCATTTCCTTCGCCAGCAGACGAAGAAGAAAAAAGATGCGAAGCATCATTACAGCCTGGCGGATTTTATCGCTCCGGCGGAATCGGGGCGGAAAGACTACATCGGGGCCTTCGCCGTGACCGCCGGCCAGGAAATTGATGAATACGCTCAGAAGCTGAAGGGTGAACTTAATGACCATAAAGCCATCATGGTCCAGGTGCTGGCCGATCGCTGCGCCGAGGCTTTCGCCGAGTTGCTTCACAAAAAGTCACGGCACTGGTGGGGCTACGGCAAGAAGGAAGAACTGGGCGCCGAAGACCTGATCGCGGAGAAATACCGCGGCATTCGCCCGGCACCGGGATATCCCGCTTGCCCGGATCACACGGAGAAACGCACACTCTTCCAGCTGCTGGATGCGGAAAGGAATACAGGAATCACTCTCACGGAAAGCTGCGCCATGTTCCCGGGCAGCTCAGTGAGCGGCTACTACTTCTCCCATCCGAACAGCCGTTATTACAGTATTGGCAAAATCGGCCGCGACCAGGCCGCAGACTATGCCCAGCGCAAGGGGCTGGCCCTGGAAGAAGTGGAAAAATGGCTGGCGCCGTGGCTTGCCTATGAACCGGGTAAAGAGCCGGTGGGAGCCGCCGCCGCCCGTTAAAAGGGTGCTATGAGCCAGAGAACCGGAGAACGACTCGTCGCGGGAGCGCACCATCACGCTCCCGCGATGGCCGTTTTATTTGGCGCCCTTCTGCTGATTTTCTATCCCCTCTATCCATTGCTCGGCCTGGCTACGCATCTTCACGGGGGAGACGCTTATACAAACTGTTACCTGGTCAACTGGGGGCAGCATATCCTCTGGACGGAGCCCTGGAATTTCTTCGACCTCCCCCTCTTCCATCCCCAGGAAAACATGGGAACCTTTACGGAATTCAACCCGCTCATGTGTTTCCTCACGGGCCCGGTGCGCCTGCCGGGCAACCCCGTTTTGAGTTATAATCTCATGCTGCTGGCGAATGGCCTCTTGTCCGGCCTCGCGGCTTATGGCGTTTGCCACGCATTCACTCGCCACCGGCGCGCCTCTCTTGTGGCGGGAGTTGTCTATGCGGGCAACGGCGACATGATCTGGCACCTCTGGGGGCACGTGAATATCAGCGCTCCAATCTTTCTGCCGATCGCCTATGGATTGTATATCGGTTTTCGCCGCCGGGGGAGTGCCCTTGCCGCGGTCGGCGCCGGGGCCGCGGTGCTGGCGCAGTTTCTTTGCAGTTTCTATCTTGGCATCATCACCGTGGCGGGGCTTGGGGTGCTGTGGCTGATAGACGCTTTTGCCCGGAGGCCGCGCTTTCGAAAGTCGGAGGCCTTGCTGCTCGGAGCGCTCGCGTCGGCGCTTGGCATCGCATTTCTGTGGTCAATTCCCTACCAGGAAATGACCGAACGATTCGGCAATTTCCGCGGGCTGCATTCCGCCGCCCTCTTCAGCGCGGATCCGGTTGGCTATCTCGTTCCGTCCTATTTTCCTTCAGGGCCCCGCACGCTGCTCGGGTGCGTCATCACGGATATCATGCCGTGGGAACAGCGGCTCGAGAACACCCAGTTTTTCGGCTATACGGCGTTGCTGATCGGCGTCCTGGCACTCATTCAAATGATTTCGCGCTGGCGCGCGGGGAAGGTGGACTTTCTGGATCAAACGTCCTGGTGTTTCCTCGCCGTAGCCGTCTTTGGGTTCGTCCTCTCGCTCGGTCCTTTTCTTTGGGTGGGCGAGGAGGTTTCCACGATTCGCCTGCCCTATCGCGCGATATACGAATGGGTTGCGCCGCTTCGGTTCATGAGGGCGGCGTCGCGGTATTCGCTGCTGGTCTGCTGGGCCCTCGTGTTTCTCTTGGCGGCCTATTTGTCGCGGGCGCGCTGGTTCAACGGTGGGGGACTGCTTTGGCGTTCGCTGGCATGCCTTGGTATCATATCCCTTCTTTTTCTTGAATATACGCCGTTCTTTGCCCCTGGCCGCCAGGAATACTCTCTGGCTGGCATGGAGTCAATTTCCCGCCACGCGGATGATTCCATTATCTCCACGGCCCCCTTTCAGAACCGCGTCTTTCTGGTGGAAGCCGCTGGCAGCTTTCCCGACAGCCCGGCGGGTTCTTTTGATGGCGTGCGCAATCCCCATTATATCGATCTGGCGTGGATTCTCAGCCAATTCCCAAGCGAGGAAACCCTGGCGATGAACGCAGCCTTAAAAGTCGATTTCGTCGCCGTCTATGGCGAGGAATCGCTGTCCCAGGCGGATCGTCTTCCTTCTCTCCGGCGGATCGAAGCCTGGGCTGGCGGCGGGCTTTACCGCCTCGATTATTCAAAGTCAGACCGCGTTGAGAATGCCCGCAAGCGCCTGGAGAGCATCGGCGAACGCCCGCCTTTGCCCTGGAGCGGCGATTTCCCCGCCGATGCGCCGCCGGAGAATCGCTGGACGCCCCTTTCCTGGATTTATATCGAAGATGGCGAATGGAAGGAATATGGATGGCCCCGCATGCTGGATCAAGGCTTCGTCTATACGCAAATACGCCAACGCCTTGGTGGTGGAATTCAGCCCAGGCGGCTTGGTGATATTCGGCGCGTGCATATTAAGCTGGAGCTGGACGATGTGGGCGTGGACTACGCGGAAAGCCGGGTTTCCTGGATCACCGAGGAGCATCCCGATATCAACAGCGCCCCTTCCGCCCATGCGTATATCCACACCGATGGCCGCGGCCAGGTCGCCACGTATATCATCGATTCCGCGGCGGATTACCGGCCGGACGAAAAAGTAACGGCCTTTTTTCTGGAAGTCCCAACGACCCCTTATCCCGGCCTGAAGCTGGATATCGAGGAAATCCGCTTCACCATGGGCGAGGGGGCCGCGCTCGATTAAGGCTTATTCCACTTCCTTGAAGCTCGTATAGTGATTGTGGAGTGCCATGGCGACCGCGCCGACGACGCCCGCCTGGGCGCCAAAGCTGCAGAGTTCCACCTGGATATCGTGCTCCAGGCTTTCCAGCGCCCGGCGCTTCATGGTGTGACGAATCGACATGATCAGCCGCTCGCCGTCTTCGGCCATGGACCCTCCAAAGATCACCGCCTCCGGGGCGAAGAGGTTGATCAACGAGGCAAGGGCCGTTCCCAGATAATGGCCCGCTTTATCGATAATGTTGCCCGCCAGCCGGTCGCCCATATCCGCGGCCTGGAAAACCGCCATGGGGTTGATTTCGCCGGAATCGTCGACATGCTCGGGGATATGGCTTTGCACGCCTTCCTTGATCGCGTCCTTGGCCTGGGTCACCAGGGCCTGGTCCGACGCCACCGTTTCCAGGCAGCCGTAATTTCCACAGTAACAGATTGGCCCGTTGTCATCGACGGTCATGTGGCCGAATTCACCAACGGTTGGCTTGGTGCCCCGATAGACATGGCCGTCCACAACGATCCCCGCGCCCAGGCCAGGACCCAGGTGGATATACAGATAGTTGCCCAGCTCCTTGAAGCGTCCAAAGATCGATTCGGCCAGGGTCGTTCCGATGACGTGGCTGCTGAGATCCACGGGAACGCCAAAGTGCTCGCTGAGAATGTCAACAAGCGGCACATTATTCCATTCTTCAAATCGCGGAAACACCAGCGAGATTCCGGCTTCTTCATCGACGAGGCCGCTGACCACAACACCGATTCGCGCAAGATCGAGCCCCTCGTCTTCCTTCAGGAACTGCTTCTGATCTTCCACGGCTTCGATCATCGCCTGGATCGCCGCGTCTTTCCCGGAGGACAGATTAAAGGGCCGGATCACGTGGTTGTGGAGCCGGCCCTTCATATCCGAGGAAGCGGAGAGGACGCCGCGCGAGGAAAACTCCAGCGCGGCAATGCCGCCCCGTTTGGGATTCACATCCAGAAGCTGGGCTTTTCTCCCACCGGTGGAGGTGGCGAATCCCTCCTCCACCAGGTCGCCCTCCTTAATCAAATCCTGCACGACAGCGGAAACGGTGGGAAGATTCAGCCCCATGTTATCCGCCAGAGCCCCTCGCGAGATGGGCCCTTCTTTCCACAATTCGTAGAGAATGGCGGCCGAGCGGGACAGATCCTTTTCATGAAGCAGGCCGGAGCGGCTGGATTTCGGTTGCATGCTCGGGTTCGCCTGGGACACGGGAAAAACCTCTCAGTAGAATTGAGTCGGCTCGAAACCAACTCTCAGGATGCTTCGCACCGGAAGCGCGAGGCCGTCAAGACAATTACAATTTTTTGAGAAAAGTTTGGGAAAAAAGCTCCTAAATGAGCTTTTCTCATAACTTTGCGCATGGTTTGCATTTTCTCATGGCGCCGCGGGTCGGGAGGCATCCGTGTTGACAAACACCCGCCAGAAGTGGTGGGACTTTATGGGCTTTCCCATTGTCCAAATCCGGCCGCCCATAATTCCCCAAAAGGATGTCTGCCTTGGCTACCAAAAGCGTTCAATACAACGCCACAATCACCTATAAAAAAATGATGACAGAATCGCTGGCCCTCTTTCGCGTGGTTCCCGACGAACCGACTCACACGCCTTTTATTCCGGGCCAGTATTCCATTCTGGGGCTGAATCATCCGGTCAAAGGCGGAGTCCAGCGTGCCTATTCCATCGCCTCTCCTCCCTACCTGGCGAAGGACTACTATGAATACTATATTCGGTACGTCTACAAGCCGACATCTGACAATCCTCTCACGCACTTGCTTTGGAAGGTGGAAGAGGGCGACCGCATTCTCCAACGCTCCAAAATCACCGGCCATTTTACTGTCGAGAAGACCGTCGGAATCGACGACAAACGCCCGCGCGTCCTGGTCGCCGCCGGGACGGGCCTCGCCCCGTTTACCTCGATGGTTTTCGAGCATTACCACAATCACGGAAACATCGGTCCTTATGCCATCGTTCACGGCGCCAGCTACCCAACGGACCTCGGATACCGCGAGGAGCTGGAAGAGCTGATGAACAGCGAGGGCAAGACCCGCTATGTCTCCACGATCTCCCGCCCCAACGAGGTGCCGGAATGGAAGGGGACGACAGGCCGCGCGGAATCGCATTTCGAGCCCGGGAAGATCGAGAAGCTGGAAGAGGAGCTTGGGCTTGGCGAGGGCGGCCTGAACCCGGAAAACTGCATTGTGATGATCTGCGGCCTCCAAGGGACCATCGCGCAAACCCTGATGGGCCTGTTTTATCGGGGATTCGTGCCGGGGGATCGCAAGCTGCGCCGCGAATTCGGCGTGCCCAAGGAACTCCCTCCCTCGGTCTTCTTCGAGCAGTACGATACGGAACCCGTGATCAACACCCGCGATGAAGAGTTGATGGCGGAACTGATCCAGCGCCTGCGCAATGCCGGGGTGCCGCTCGAAAAGGATCAACCGGCCCACTCCTGATGCCCCTGCCCGTCCCAGACAATCCCGACTCTTTTCGCCGCCTGGTCGAAATCATGGATGCCCTGCTCTCCGAGCAGGGTTGCCCGTGGGATCGCAAGCAAACGCACAAAACGCTTAAGCCCTATGTTATCGAAGAATCCCACGAAGTCTGCGAGGCCATTGACGATGGGGATATGGATGAGCTTTGCGGCGAGCTGGGCGATCTCGGCCTCCAGATCGTCTTTCACGCCGCCCTCGCGCGGCGGGAAGGCCACTTTGGCATCGACGATGTCTATACAGCCATTTGTGACAAACTGATCCGCCGCCACCCTCACGTTTTTGGCTCCGTCGATGCGGAGGATGCCGGCACCGTTTTGAAAAACTGGGAAGAGATCAAGCGCCGGGAAAGAGAAGAGAAAAACAGCGGCAACGACAAGGAGCAGCCCAGCGCCCTGGACGGAGTGCCCAGGGCTTTGCCAGCGCTCCAGCGTGCCCAGCGCCTTCAATCAAAGGCCGCGCGGGTCGGCTTTGACTGGAAGGATGTTCTCCCGGTTCTCGACAAAATCCGCGAGGAAATTGATGAGCTGGAGCAGGAGATCGGCTCGCGGCATGATGAAATCGGCGCCCCGGCGCTCAAGAACCAGCCCCGGGAATTACCAGTGAATCATGACCGTGTTGAAGATGAATTGGGCGATCTGCTTTTTGCCCTCGTCAACCTGGCGCGATTCCTGAAGATCGATCCGGAGCAGGCGCTTCAGGGGACCAATCGCAAGTTCTCCGAAAGGTTCCGCTACGTGGAAAAACGCCTCGCCGAGCAGGACCGCCTTCCCTCCGATTCCTCCCTCGAGGAAATGGATGCTTTTTGGGAAGAATCAAAAAAGCGCCCCGCGCGCTAAAGGGACCATGCCGATATGAATCGGAGTGACTTGGCAAAATTCGTGGCGACGTTGCTTCTTGTCTATACAAGTTTTATCCTGGGTGTTGTTCTCTACTTTGTGCTCGCCTATGCGGTGATCTCTTCGCCGGGGGGCGCGGATGCTGGCCAGCCAGCCTGGGATTATCCCATCCATCTTGTGCTGCTTGCTCTGTCGTTGGGCGAAATCATTGCCGGGTGGTTTGTGCTCTATGCCATGACCGGCCCGAGGGGCTGGGAGATTAAGGAAAACCTTGCCGAACCGGCGGTCGGCGGATTGGGGCACCGTTCGCCGGATACCTCTCAGAGCTACGCCGCCCGCGTCCAGCGGCTCTTAATCGTCAGCCTGGCCCTCATCGAAGCGGTCGGAGTTTACGGCCTCATCTTGTTCATTCTCGATTATCCGCCCGTCTGGGGCTATGGCCTCATGGCGATGGCGCTCTTTGCGTTGCTGATCCCTTTCCACCGGGTTTTGTGGATCGTCAATGCCGTGAGAAAGATCCACCGGGCGGAAAAAGAACGGCCGGATAGCTAATGGGCCGAATAGGACGGCGAGAAGTCCAGGGAGAGGAGGCAGCCTGGTCGAAATCACGGGGAAGGCCTGCCATGTCGCGCCGCGAGCCGACCATCCTGTTTTCCGAGACGCAGCGATTCACCCAGGTCTGGATTTGGGCCATTACGCTTTCCGCCGCCGTCCTCACTTGGGCGATCTTTCTGCGCGAACTCTATTTCGCCCCAGAGCCTTCCACGTCCGCGACGGAAGCGGCGATCTTTCTCCTGGTTCTTCTGGTCGTGGGCGTTGGGATTCCAGCTTTCGTCTATTCTCTGCGCCTCGAGGTCGAGCTGAACGAAGAAGAGCTGGCAATTCGCTTCCGGCCGTTCGTGCGCCGGCGCATCCCTCTCTCGCGGATCAGGGAGTTCCACGCTCGCCCGTACCGTCCCATCCGCGAATACGGCGGCTGGGGCCTCCGCTATGGCCCCAGTGGCAAGGCTTATAACGTGAAAGGCGACCGGGGCGTCCAGCTTCTGCTCGAAGGAAGGGAAAAGCTGCTCGTGGGTAGCCAGCGCCCCGAGGAATTCGAGGGCGCGCTGGCGCGGGCGACGGGGCGTCAGCCCTTGCCGGCCTCTGCGTCTTCCTGAGCCTTCTCTTCGGCTTCCTTGGCCATCTTGTCGTGATAGAGTTGGATCGCGTGTTGGATGCGATCGCGCGCCACATCGACCGGCTCCCAGCCGAGCGGATGCGTGCGTGTGCCCTCGAGATCCTTGTAGACGGTAAAGAAGTGGGCCACTTCGTCGAGAAAGTGCGGGGGCACGTCGATCAAATCGTGGAAATTGCGGAAGAAGGGGTTGCCGATGGGCACCGCGAGCACCTTGTCGTCGTGATCGCCTTTGTCCAGCATGCGAAACATGCCGATGGGGCGCACGTCGACGACGCAGCCCGTGAAGGTGGGCTCGTTGCCGAGGATCAGTACGTCGAGGGGATCGCCGTCATCGTAATGGGTCTGGGGCACCAGGCCATAGTCGCCCGGGTAGATCATCGGGGAGAAAAGCGTGCGGTCGAGGTGGAAGAGGCCGGTTTCCTTGTTCAGCTCGTATTTATTTCGCGAGCCCTTGGGAATTTCCACGATACAGTGGATTTCCAGCGGGGGGTTGGCTCCGGGGGCAAGGTCGTGAAGGGGATGCATGGACTCGGCGGGAGCATCCTTTCCAGGAAAGTGTGTGCGGGGGGACAATAAAGGCAAGGTGCAGGGCCGCGGCAAGGAGGAAAACACCTTGTGCCGGTCCGGAAAAAGCACCGGCGGATCAGCGCAAAAAATCCTTGCAACGGCGCCCGCCCTGCATACGGTATCGAGCCGCTGACGCGGTGGGCGGTTAGCTCAGTTGGTTAGAGCGCTGTCTTGACATGGCAGAGGTCACAAGTTCGAATCTTGTACCGCCCACCATTTTTTCGCTCTCCCGTTTCCTCTCCCATCGAAGCCACCTGATTCGAAGAATCAGTGCGCCGAGCGCTTCCTTTCCGGAATCCGGCGCCCCGGACCAGGCAACCTCCCGATTGCTTTCTGAGCGATCCCGTATGAAACTTTGGAATACGAAAAACTATAATAAAGAGGTTGGCTATGGCTTTCCGTCTGCCGAATCCAGTGGTTGTCCTGCCAGGAATCACCGCATCCGGGCTGCGCGACGTCTATCCCGTCGATCCGGAAGGGGTCTGGAATTATTTGCCCGGAACCAAGGATTACAGACGCGTTGCCCTTCATCCTGAAGACCGCCGCTACGAAGGAGTCGAACCCGGCCGCCAGCCGGTCCGTATTCTGCCCGATGCCGTGTTCGGGATTCCCTATAAAGAGCTGATCGAGGAACTGCGTTATAATCTCGCCAGCGATCCCGACGAGCCCGTCCCTGTTTATCCCTTTGCCTACGATTGGCGCGTGCCGCTCGAGGATCCGGTGGAGGAACTGGCGGCGATGATCGACGAGGTGATTGGGCGCACCCGGCTGCTGCGCCACTATGGAAAGAGCGGCTGGGCGGATGATCCGCGCGTCAACCTCGTTGGCCATTCCATGGGCGGATTGATCATCGCCGGGTATTTGCGGCGGTTTGGCGGGGAGAAGGTTGGGAAAGTCGCCTCCCTGGGCACTCCCTTTCAGGGTTCCCACGAAGCCCAGATCAAAGTCGCCACGGGTACAGCGGACTGGGGCGTGGATTGCGCCTCCCGGGAGCGGGAAGCGGCGAGGCTCACACCATCTCTTTACTACCTGCTTCCGAAATATGCAGGGGCCGTGAAGTGGAAAAACGGGAGGGCGGCGGATCTTTTCAAGCTGGACAACTGGCAGCGCGGGGTCGTCTATACGATTGCCACCTGCGTGGAGAAACATGCCCCACGTAAGCCCAGAAAGAGAGAAGCGAGGAAACGCGCCGAGGAAATCCTGGGCGAAATGTTGAATTCCGCCCTGAAATACCGGGAAACCATTAACAAGGCGAATTCCTTGTCCGAGCTGGGCCTGTCTGAAGGGGCATGGCTCTCCATTGTCGGGATCGGCGCGGAAACGCGGACCGAAATGACCATCGAGCGCGAGCGGCGCTCTCCGGAATTCGATCTCTCCAGCGCCGGACGAAAGAATCATTGGGGCGAGGATGATCCGGACTCGACGGAAACCGGCGACGGCACGGTGCCGTTTCTGGGCAGCGTTCCTTCTTTTCTTCCGCGAAGGGAACTCGTCTGCGTGGCGCCGCGGGATTTTGGGTATTGGGAAATCATGGACAGGGCGCTGGTTAAGGCATCCGGTTTTCATGGGATGCTGCCCAAGCTGAACCTGGCCCATCGCCTGATCGTGGCCCACTTCCTGAGTGACCCGAAAAGGAAGGGCATCTGGGGGCGAAGACCCCCCGGGATCGGAGCGGCCGAATGGTCGCCGCCCCTCGATAAACTGCGTGATAAAGGAGCGATGTAGGGTCGCTTTGCAGGCGTTGAGGGGGGCGCTGAACTGTGCATTTTTATCAACTAACTCCATCGGGATACTTTTCAATACATTTTCTTATTGCAATACGGGAATGGATTGGTTAGTTTGCCGGTGACGTGAACGAAGAGGTATCGCGGCCTTACTTTGTGAAATAAATCACAAACTTGGTAAATGAAAGACACGAGCAGAAGGTGATGTCTCATTTTCGCCAAAGATTGTGAAGAAAATCACAAACTTCGGACACTGCAAAGACAAAGGGGAAAGTCCCATGGCACGCCTCACACTCACCCAACTCGCGGATTCGCGCCTTTTTGCCACCCGGGAAACGGTTGAAAAGGCTGAGTTCGCCGCCCTCGCCGCACTGGCGATTGCTTTGCCGCTGGTGCTTCAGCATCCCCAGCTCCTTGTGGGCAGCGTCGTCAACTTTGCGCTCATTGTCGCCGGGACGAACGTGCGCTCTTGGACCAAGCTGCTCCCCCTGATCGTGTTGCCGGCCGTCGCGGCCGTGGCTGGCGGGATGCTCTTCGGCGAATCGGTGTTTGTGGGGCTGCTCTTCCTGATGCCTGTTATCTGGTCAGGAAATGCCGCGCTCGTCTTCTTTTTCAAGCGGCTCCACGTCGTGGGGAATTGGGGATTCGCCACGACGCTGTTAGCAGCAGGCGCGAGCAAGACGGTCTTGATCGGCGCCGGGACAGCGCTCTTGGTCCTTGCCGGACTGCTGCCCATGGAGCTTCTCATCGCCATGGTTCCGCTCCAGCTTCTGACGGTCATGCTGGGCGGGCTGGCCGCATGGCCACTGGGCTGGGTCTACCGGCTCTCCATTCCCCGCGAGGCTTGAGCCCAAGGCGCCCCCGCTCCGGCGGGGGCGCGCTCGCATCGGACGGGCAGCCTTCGCCCACTCGCAGATGAATCAAAAACGGCAAGAGGAACTCCACGTCTCGACATCATGATCGCCCGGCCACTTCCGACGGAAAGCGAGGGCCTTGCGCGATGATTCTGCAAGATCAGTTCGAGGAAGTCTTTTCCCATTTCGGGCATTCCCAGGAGGCATTGCTTCCTGCCCTGAAAGTGGCCCAGAGGAATTACGGCTGTATTCCGCGGGACGTTGTGCAGCATCTCTCCGCTGAACTGTCCATCGCGCCTTTGGATATATACGGCGTGATCTCTTTCTACGGCATGCTGTCGACGCGCGGCCAGGGAAAGTATGCGATCCGGGTGTGTTCCTCCCTTCCCTGTCATCTGAATGAAGCCGAGGGGCTGCTTCGCGTGATTGGCGATGTGGCCGGCCTGAGGCCGGGGGAGACGTCGCCGGACGGCCTGTTTTCACTGGAGGTTGTCGGGTGCCTGGGGCTCTGCGACCGTGCCCCGGCGATGCTGGTCAATGACCATGTCCATGGCCCGCTGACTACCCGCGAGGCTCGCTCTCTTCTCCTCGAACTGAAGGAAAGGGAGGTGTCCTGATGGAACCGCTTTTGACACGCCGTCTCGACAAGGGGTGCGACCGGGATATCAGCATTGCGCTGGAACATGGGGCCTACCAGGCGCTGCGCAAGGCGCTTTCCATGACTCCCGACGAGGTCATCGAGGAGGTCAAGCGGTCGGAGCTTCGCGGCCGGGGAGGGGCCGGCTTCCCGACCGGTGTGAAGTGGGACTTCACCCGCGCCGCCGATGGCGAGACCAAATATGTGATTTGCAACGCGGACGAGGGCGAGCCCGGAACGTTCAAGGATCGCGTTCTTCTCCGCCACGATCCCCACGCGGTGCTGGAATCCATGGCGATCGCTGGCCATGCCATCGGCGCCTCCCAGGGCTATATTTATATACGCGGCGAATATTTTGAGGAAATCGAGCGCCTGGAAAAGGCCGTTTTCCAGGCCCGGGATCAAGGCTATCTGGGGAAGAACATTCTCGGATCCCGATATGATTTCGACGTCGAGATGTATGTCGGGGCGGGTGCGTATATTTGCGGTGATGAAACGGCCTTGTTTAATTCCATGGAAGGAAAACGGGCCAACCCCCGGGAGAAGCCGCCCTTTCCCACCAACGCCGGATTCCGGTCGAGGCCGACGGTGATCAATAATGTGGAAACTCTCTGCAACATTCCCCTGATTATCGAGCGGGGCGGGGAATGGTATGCCTCGATCGGCCCTGCCCAATCCCGCGGCCCCAAGCTCTTCTGCCTCTCCGGCCACGTCAACAAACCCGGCGTTTATGAGACGGCTATGGGAATCACGCTTCGCTATCTCATCGAGAAACATGGCGAGGGGGTGAAAGGCGGCCGGTTCAAGGCGGCCCTTCCCGGTGGAGTCGCATCCAGCCTGCTGGCCAGCGAGGACGTCCGGCTGGACATCGAGAGCTTGAAGGCCGCGGGTTCCATGCTTGGCTCGGGAGCGGTGATCGTCATGAACGACAAGACGGACATGGTCGAGGCCGCGCGCAATACCATTGAATATTTCATCGATGAATCCTGCGGCCAGTGCACGCCCTGCCGGGAAGGCACGCTGCGGACGCGGGATATTCTCGTCCGGATCCTCGACGGGCAGGCCCATCCTGGAGATCTCGACCTGCTGCTTGAACTGGGGGACGTGCTGGTGGATACGGCGCGCTGCGGCCTTGGACAGTCAGCCATGAATGTGGTGACAAGCGCGATCCGGCTTTTCCCGGATGAATTCGCGCACCGCACAATGCGGGAAGGAGCGCCCTCATGATCTCGCTCACCGTTGACGGGGTTGCCGTTTCTGTTCCCGAGGGAACGTCTATCATCCAGGCGGCCCGCGAGGCGCAAGTCGAAGTGCCAAGGCTTTGCTACATGGAAGAGCTCAAGCCCTACGGCGCCTGCCGGGTTTGCGTCGTCGAGGTGCAAGGCGAGCCTCGCCTCTCGCCGTCCTGTCTCCGGCCTGTTTCCGAGGGCATGGTGGTGCGTACGAGTTCGCCGCGCGTGCGGCGGGCGCGCCGCCTTATCATCGAATTGCTCATGGCGAGCCACGCCGCGGACTGCAAGTCCTGCGTCCGAAACCAGTCCTGCGAACTCCTCGCCCTGGCGCACCAGATGGGCGTGGAATCTTCGCGCTTCGACACGGTGGAGGCGATTCATGCGATCGATCGCACCAGCCCGTCGATCGTGCGCGATCCGAACAAGTGCATCCTCTGCGGACGGTGCATCCGGGTTTGCGCGGACGTGCAAAGCGTTCACGCAGTCGGGTTTGTGAACCGTGGAGCCAACACGCTCGTCTCCACTTATGAAGAGCAGGGGCTGGGCTCCGTTCAATGCACGAATTGTGGCCAGTGTATACACGTCTGCCCGGTGGGCGCCCTGAGCGAGAAATCAGCGGTCGAGCAGGTTTGGGATGCGATTTACGATCCGGAGAAGCACGTCGTGGTGCAGGAAGCGCCGGCGATCCGTGTTTCCATCGGCGAGGCTCTCGGCATGCCGGTCGGCACACTGTCGCCGGGGAAGATGCACGCGGCGCTCCGGCGTCTGGGATTTGATCGGGTATTCGATACGAACTTTTCGGCGGATCTGACCATTATGGAGGAAGGATCGGAACTCGTTCACCGTATTCAAAACGCTGGAGTCCTTCCCATGATCACATCCTGCAGCCCGGGATGGATTAAATTCATGGAGCACTTCTTCCCCGACATCCGTGAACATATCAGCTCCTGCAAATCGCCCCAGCAAATGTTTGGCGCCCTGGCGAAGACTTATTATGCGGAACGCGCGGGTATCGATCCCGCCAGAATCGTTTCCGTCTCTGTCATGCCCTGCACCGCCAAAAAGTATGAGGCCCAGAGGCCGGAGATGTGCGACAGTGGATTCCAGGACGTTGATTACGTTCTGACGACGCGCGAGCTGGCTTCGATGATTCGCGCCGCCGGACTGAACTTTGCCGAACTGGGCGAGGAAGCACCTGATCCGCTCATGGGCATGTATTCCGGGGCAGGGACGATTTTCGGCGCCACCGGCGGGGTCATGGAAGCAGCCATCCGCACCGCCTATAAGCTTGTCACGGAGAAAGAGCTGGAAGACCTCGACGTCAAGCCGGTGCGCGGTATGGACGGAGTCCGCGAGGCGAGTCTTCATGTCAATGGCATCGATCTCAACGTTGCCGTCGCCCATGGTCTCGGGAATGCCCGGAGGCTGGTCCAGCAGATTCGCGAAGGCACGTCGCCCTACCACTTCATCGAAATCATGGCCTGTCCTGGCGGATGCATCGGCGGGGGAGGGCAGCCCCTTGGGTTTCAGATGGAGTACCGGGCCCGGCGGGCTTCCTCCCTCTATGAAGAGGATGCTTCGCTTCCGTATAGACGGTCTCACGAAAACCCAGCAGTCAAAGAACTCTATGAGACCTATCTGGGCCAGCCGCTGGGAGAAAAGTCACACCACCTCCTGCACACCCACTACGTCGAAAGGCAGCCGTTTTAATGCAGTCCCCGTTTGGCAAGAACTCCGCCTTTACGCTCATCGAGCTTTTGATCGTTGTCGCCATCATTGCGATTCTCGCGGCGATCGCTGTCCCGAATTTCCTCGAGGCTCAAACACGCTCGAAAGTCAGCCGGGTGGCCGCCGATATGCGCACCATGATGACGGGTATTGAATCCTATGCGGTGGACCACAACGGATACCCGCTTGCTGGTGTGCTGAATGCCAATGGAACGATTCAGAATCCCCATGCCTCTCCTTCCGGGCCGCCGGCTCACAAATTCCTCAATGAACGGCTGACGACACCGGTCGCTTATCTGACAGTCATTTTCAAGGATCCCTTTGTGGATCGTGAAAGAGCTCCCATACCCTCCTGGCGGGCCTTCTATGCCCGTTACTTCTACACAAATCTGAACCAGTTCAAACATGTCATGAGTCCCTCGCCACCGCCCGTGATCGATGTGAAAAAAGCGATCTATGGGCCCTGGATTCTCTCAGGCGCCGGACCGGATCTCGATCGGCTGGACCTCGCCTCCGATCTTGTTTACGATCCGACGAATGGCACGATTTCCAATGGGGACATCACGCGAAGCCAGCGCGTGATGCCATGAGGGAGAGCAGGGCAATCAGAGGCCTTATTACCAGCTTTCCCGAGCGATCCAGTATGGATTGCGAGGGGCTTCTGCTATCCAGAGTTGATCAGAAAGGAGGACGGCCAGCTGCTTTATTATTGTCTATACGGGGAATGAGAAGGGCTTTTTTCGCGAATTCTGTCAAAGAGGCCCGATTCCCGTTGCGACGGTCCAAACCGGCGGAGAAAATGAATCTCAGAAAGCAAAGAAATTGGAGCTCACAACGCCATGGCGAACGGGAACGCCGCGTTGTTTCGCCCGATCGAGAAAGACGCTATGCCGCCCAGGTGGCAGGGACGCAGGAAAGGGGAACTTTGAATGGCAACAGAAGTCGCCAAGGTCCCGGATATCAGCCGGACCGTTAAGAAATGGCAAAACAAACGGGGCAGCCTGATTATGGCGCTCCACGAAATCCAGAACCGCTACGGCTACGTCCCCCGGGATGTTTCCCTCCAGCTTGCCCAGTTGATGGATGTGCCCCTCGCGCGAATCTACGAGGTTGTGACATTCTATAACTACTTCAAACTGGAAGCGCCGGGGAAATATATTATTTCCATTTGTATGGGCACGGCCTGCTATCTGAAAGGAACCAAGGATCTTCTCGGCGTCCTGAAGGACGAACTGGGCATTGATGAAGGGCAGACTACGGAAGACGGGCTCTTTCACCTCCAGTCCGTGCGCTGCGTTGGATGTTGCGGCCTGGCGCCAGTCATGGTTGTAAACGGCGTGACCCACAGCAAAATCACGGCGCAGGACATTCGTGAGATCATTGAAAACTGCCGGGAGGAGGGCTGATCATGGCAAAGCTGAAACAAGGTGAATTAGCCGCCCTTCGCGAAGACTATCTGAAATCCCGGAGCAGCAAGAACCTGATCAAGGTTGGCATGAGTACCTGCGGCCTGGCTGCCGGTGCGGATCCCGTCTATCAGGCTCTTTCACAGGAAGTACGTCATCTGGGCCTGGATGTGGAAGTCCGCAAGACCGGCTGCGTGGGCATGTGCTACGCAGAGCCTTTGGTGGAAATCGATGTTGAAGGGGTTCCCCGAACCATGTACGGTGAAGTCTCTGCCGAGAGAGCGCGAGAGTTGCTCCGCCACCATGTGGTCGAGAAGAAGGTGCTTGCTGACTATACGGTTCCGGGGCTGGAAGAGCTGGGTTTTCTCGACTATGCGAAAGAGGGTGTCAAGAGCCTGCAAAAGCGCATCGTTTTACGCAATTCCGGCTTAATCGATCCCAACAGTATCGAGGACTACATCCTACGCGGGGGTTATCGTGGCCTGGAAAAGGCGCTCTTCGAAATCGGCGGCCAGGGAATCATCGACGAATTGAAAGCCAGCGGCCTCCGGGGCCGCGGCGGCGCGGGATTTCCAACCTGGCTGAAGTGGAAGTTTCTCCGGGAAGCGCAAGCAGACGAGAAGTTCATGATCTGCAACGCGGACGAGGGCGACCCGGGAGCCTATATGGACCGCAGTGTCCTCGAGGGAGATCCGCATTCCGTGATCGAGGGCATGGTTCTCTCCGCTGTGGCAACCGGGGCGACACAGGGTTACTTTTATATACGTGCCGAATATCCGCTCGCCATCGATCGGATCGAGACGGCTCTGCGCCAGGCCAAGCGCCTGGGGCTGATCGGCCGGGATATCCTTGGCAGCGGTTTTTCTTTCGATTTGGAAATCCGCCTCGGCGCCGGTGCGTTTGTCTGCGGCGAGGAAACCGCACTGATGGCCTCCATCGAGGGCAAACGCGGCACGCCGCGCCCGCGGCCTCCCTTTCCCGCCCAGGCGGGCCTTTGGGAAAAACCGTCGAATATCAATAACGTGGAAACCCTCGCCAATATTCCCCCGATCGTCGATCAAGGGGGAGAATGGTTTGCCCAGTTTGGAACCGAGAATTCCAAGGGGACGAAGGTTTTCGCGCTGACCGGCAAGATCCGCCATTCGGGTCTGATCGAAATTCCCATGGGCACAACGCTCGAGGAAATCGTGAAGGGCATTGGCGGCGGATGCGCGCAGGGGAAGAAAATCAAAGCCGTTCAAACGGGCGGGCCATCCGGCGGTGTCATCCCAGAGGATTATTTCAAAACACCGATCAGCTACGAGAGCCTCCAGGAGCTTGGGTCTATCATGGGTTCCGGCGGAATGATCGTCATGGACGAAGACGACAGCATGGTGGACATCGCCAAGTTCTATCTTGGTTTCTGCGTAGAAGAGTCCTGTGGCAAGTGCGCGCCGTGCCGCATCGGGGGAAAGCAGTTGCTGCTTCTGCTCGAAAAGATCTCCGACGGGATGGGCACCCCGGAAGATATGAATGCAATCCGGCGCATTTCCCACGCCATGCAGAAAGCTTCACTCTGTGGCCTGGGCCAGACAGCGCCGAATCCCATCCTCTCGACGCTGCGCTATTTCGAACACGAGTATACGGACATCCTGGCGCCCGCCGCGCAAAGCTGACTCCGACGACCAATCCGGAAGGAATGACAGGAAGATGATTCAGGCCAAGATTAATGGTATAGACGTTGAAGTTCAAGAAGGGGCCACGATTCTCGAGGCCGCGCGGACCGTGCAGATCCAGATCCCCATGCTTTGCAAGCACGCGGATCTCGATCCGACAGCGGCCTGTGGCATCTGCATCGTTAAGGTTGAGGGCATGGCCAAGATGCCCCGGGCCTGCTGTACGCCCATCGAGCAAGGCATGGAAATCACAACCCACGACCCGGAAATCGTCGGAGTGCGCCGCTCGGTAATCGAGCTGATCATGTCCAAGCACCCCAATGAATGCCTCACCTGCGGCCGCAACCAGATGTGTGAACTGCAGACGCTGTCCGCGAACTTCGGCATCCGCTGGGACGAGCTGCCCTGCCTGGTGCCCGACATGGAGCTGGACAACTCGACCGGGGTTCTGACCATCGACCCGCGGAAGTGCATTACATGTGGCCGCTGTGTCCAGGTCTGCCAGGAAATGCAGAATGTTCACGCGCTGTGTTTCGTCGATCGGGGTATCCAGACCACCATCGCCGCGGCCGGAGTTTCCCTCGGCGATTCCCCCTGCGTGAGCTGCGGCCAATGCTCCGCTCATTGCCCGACGGGCGCCATCGTCGAATACGACGAAACGTCGAAGGTTTGGGAGGCGCTGGAAGACTCGGATATCTATACGGCTGTGCAAATTGCCCCTTCAGTCCGAGTCGCGATTGGCGAACTCTTTGGCTTGCCACCGGGAGCTAATATGACTGGCCGGCTTTATACCGCGCTGCGCCGCATGGGGTTCGATGCTGTCTTCGATACAAATTTCGGGGCAGACGTCACCATTGTCGAAGAGGCAAACGAATTCATTCAGCGCTTTGTTCATGGCCAGGGAGAGCTGCCGCTCATTACGAGTTGTTGTCCCGCCTGGGTGGACTTTATGGAAAAATTCTGGCCCGATATGATCGACCACTTTTCCACCTGTAAGTCCCCCCACGAGATCGTCGGCGTCCTGACAAAGACATACTATGCGGAAAACCAGAAAATCGATCCGGCCCGCATGCGCATGATTTCCATTATGCCCTGCACAGCGAAAAAATACGAAATTCATCGCAGCGATTCCATGGCGGCATCGGGCTATCAGGACGTGGATGTCTCGCTCACCACCCGCGAGTTGGCTCGCATGATCAAGCAGGCGGGGATCGACTTTGTGAACCTTCCGGAGGAAGAATGCGATCATATCCTGGGTGGTTACAGCGGTGCTGGAACAATCTTTGGCGCAACCGGCGGCGTGATGGAGGCCGCTCTTCGCACGGCCCAGGACCTGATCACCGGGGAGACATTGGAGAAATTCGAGTTTGAAGACGTGCGTGGCCTCGAGGG
>CAYFUR010000038.1:14169-33694 GCA_964346275.1 uncultured Candidatus Sumerlaeota bacterium | reverse complement strand
GCTCGACCGTCATGGAATTCGAGAAGCGCATTTTGCTTTTGCTGTCCGTGTCGACAGACACTTTGCGGAGATCCTGGTGGGCTTGATTGAATTGAAAAGGGACAGCAAAGCCCCGTCAATGGGCATTCATAGGTTCTATTTCTCAGAGAGTGTTTGTCCGTGGATTAGTGAGTGAACCGAGAACCAACAGATTATGAGTCCGCTGCTCTAACCAATTGAGCTAAAGGCCCACACGGGGGGCGGGAGGTTGGAGAGCAAAGCACCGCCTTGGCATGCGGATAAGGATTTCTTGTCCTCGCCGTCCTTATCGGCTTTCGAGAAAGTGGGAGGGGAACGATTTCCGAGAGATCGAGGCCGGGAATGCAAGCGTCAAGAAATCGCGCGCTGATCATCAACCTCCGCGTCCTCGTCATCGTCCTCGTCCTCGTCATCGTCATCGTCATCATTATCGATGTTTGAGGATGAGGATGAGGATGATTTTTATGGGAGGCCGCGCCAGCCGGGGACGGCGGCGGGGTCGAGGTAATCCGTCTCGACGAGGATTTCGGGGTCGCGGCGCCGCGAGGGCAGGGGCTTGACGAGATAGGCGTCGAAGCGCAGGGCGGCGAAGGGCTGGCGCGTGGCGCGGAGGTAGTCTCCGGCGGCGAAGAGGAGGTTTTTCTGGCGCTCGGGATCGAAGACTTCGGCCCAGGGGTCGTCGCCCTCGCCAAAGCGCGTGCGGACTTTCACCTCGGCAAAGAGCAGGCGCTGTTCGTCGGCCAGGACCAGGTCGATATCGGAACCATCGACGGCTTTCCAGCGGTGTTCGAGGACGCGCCACCCTTTGCGCCAGAGATGGCGGGCGACGGCGTGCTCGCCCCAGAGGCCGCGCTGTTCGGAATGCCACCGCGCGTCGAAGGGCGCGGGGGGCCACCAGGGCGCCAGGCGCATCCGGACCCCGCCCATGGCGTCAGCCGCTCCGGCCCGTGATATAGTCTTCGGTGATTTTTTCTTTCGGGTTGGTGAAGATTTCTTCCGTGCGGTTTTGCTCGATGAGCTTGCCGAGCCACATGAGGGCCGTATGGTCGGAAACGCGGCCGGCCTGCTGCATGTTGTGGGTGACGATGAGGATCGTATATTCCTCTTTGAGGGAGAGGATCAGTTCCTCGATTTTGCCGGTGGCGATGGGATCAAGGGCGGAGCAGGGTTCGTCCATGAGGAGGACTTCGGGCTGGACGGCGAGAGCGCGGGCGATGCAGAGGCGCTGCTGCTGGCCGCCGGAGAGGTCGAGGGCGCTGGTTTTCAGACGGTCGTGAACTTCGCCCCAGAGGGCGGCGTGCTTGAGCGCCCATTCCACGACATCGTCGACGGTGGAGCGATTCTTCACGCCATGGATGCGCAGGCCATAGGCGACGTTATCGTAGATCGACTTGGGAAAGGGGTTGGGGCGCTGGAATACCATGCCGACGCGCTGGCGCAGGTGGATCAAGTCGACGTCGTCGCCGAGCACGGATTGTTCGCCGACCTGTATATCGCCGGTAACACGGGCAGAGGGCACAAGGTCGAGGATGCGGTTGACCGCCTTGATGAGTGTGGATTTGCCGCAGCCGGAGGGGCCGATGAGGGCCATGACACTGTGTTTGTCAACATCGAGGGTGACGTTTTGTACGGCGGGATTTTCTCCGTAGTAAACGCTGAGATCGGAGATTCGAACGTGGGGCTTGCCGCCCGCCGGGGGAGCCAGTGGCTCCTTCTGGGGCGTTTCTTCTTTTTGCGCCGTCGTCTGGTCGGCCACCGGCATACTCCTCATGTTACCTCGCGTAAGGGGTGCGAAGGAGAATCGCCCCCGGATTCATCAAAAAGGTCATGGCGACAAGGGCGAGCGTGGTTCCGATCGGAAGCGCGCGGGTGGTTTCCGCTTCGGGATACTGGGCCGCGCATGGCGTCGATGTGGTCATTGAGGTGCGTGAATTCCTCGAAGGGATTGACCACGATCCGCTCGAAGAAAAGGAAATCGATGGGTTCCGTCAAGGGGAGGGGAGGCGCGAGAAAGGGGATGCGCAGCCGCTGGATGGAAGAGTTCACCATGTCCGGCCCACCTGAAGTCACGTTCACATTGTTATCCTGGGGAGTTTGCGGCGGCCTTCGGGCGGAAAGACGCGGGGGCGGCGAGAGCGATTCATCATGGTTTTCCCTCGAGATCAAAGCCAGGGTGACAGGCATTGGAGGCAAAAGTTCTCAGAAAGCCAAGTGACAAACAGGTGGAGAGGAAGTCTGGATCTCGCTAGTTTCCGTGGAGAAACAAACCGGGGGCCCGGGCCCGGTGTCCTTAATGTGCAGCAAGGCCTCCTGCGGGCGCCTGATACGGTCCTGCGGGAGAGAGGGAATCCACCTTGACCTGATGGGAATCGGCAAGTGAAGAGATTGCGTTCCGGCCCGCGGGCCTGGACGATGAATTCGGAAGGGAGCGGTCCCCTTGAGACGACTGGCAACAAGCATAGTTCTATTGGGCGTGGTGCTGGCCTTCGCAGCCTGCGGCAACATGAACCGGGTACCCCGCTATAATGTGGGCGAGCCGCTGACCATCGAGCCTTTCAAGCGATACACGGAACATGATTCCGTGGATTACCTGTATACCTGGAAAAGCGATGCTTATTCGCAGGTAACCGAACCGCTGAAGCAGAATCTGTCGGAGTCCCAGCGCGATGTGCTCGCACGCCACGGCCAGCCGGACTACACCCGCGAGGGCTGGCGGTCGGAAAGCAACGAGATCGTTGACGAATGGATCTACTGGGACCGCCAGGTGATTGTCCAATTTGTTCAGAACCAGCTCGTCTATGAGGGCGAGGTGACCGATATGGACGGCTACCGGCTCCGCTATGGCTATCCCGACCGCTCCTGGTCGCAAATCTATGAAACCGGGGTGCGCCGTGATTTCTGGGACTACAAAGGGCAGTTTTTGAAGACCGACGGCCTCATGGTCAGCTTCACCAATGGATCCCTCGTTTCCGAAAACACGTACTGATGCGATCCTCTCTCTCATTCACGCTCTCCACGGCCCTCATCCTGGCGCTTTCCGGGCTCTCCACGGGCTGTCTCCACGATCCCGTGGCGGAACGGCAGGAGCAGCGCACCGAGTCATTCAATCTGCTGACGAGGGGCCAACAGTTGAAAGAGCAGGGCGATTACCTCCTGGCGCGGGATGTTTTCCTCGAAGCGGTGGAGGTTTCCCCGCGCCCCGTACTCTATTACGAGATCGGGGATTGTTATTACCATCTCGAACGATACGAGGAATCCGCGGATTATCTCCGGCGGTCGCTGGAGATGCAGCCGGGCTACAAGCTCGCCAAGGCGGAATTGGAGCTGGTGGAGGCGAAACTGGATTCGCAGCCGCCCGCACCCGCCAATCAGGCGACCGGCCAGGAGATAGCGGAGCGGGAAGAAACGCCCTCGCCGATGCCTGAAAAGGCCGCCGAGCCGGAAGTGGGATCTCCCGCACCGGCGACGGATCAAACCAAGGAAATTCCCGCCGACAGGAAGAGCGATCAGACCGCGATTCAACCCGCAAAACTCCCCGAAGCCATGACGTGGCAGGAGGAGCAGGCTCTGGACTCAGAGCCCGAGGACCGGGCGCCTCAAGGCGAGCAGGCGGAAGAAGAGCCGGAAGCGGAACCGACTCCGCGAGAGACCGCGGAATCCGGGCAGCAAGCCGATTTGCCGGAAGCAGGACAGCAGGAGTCGACGGCCCCCGCCGGTCCGTTTGGCGGGATCGCCCGGGCCTTTGAAAATCTTGGCTCGGCGGGGGGCACGGGCGGCGAGGCGGCAAAAGACCTGGATCCAGTCCAGGTGCGCCGGGTCGTGTTTCCCGAACTGGATCAATCTGATCCGCTGTCCACCGAGATGCTGAAGCAGGGCGCCCGGGAGTCCGCGGAGCTTGGCCGTTTCGACGAAGCAGTCCGCCGGTGGGAACGCGTTCTCAACCGGGAGCCAAACAATCTGGAAGCGCGTCTGGGTCTGGCGGAGGCGCTTTACCGCTCGGGCCGCACGCGGCGGGCCCAGGAAGAGTACCAGAAAGCAGCCTCAAGGAATCCCGACAGCGCCGAGGCGCATTTTCAACTCGGGAACTTTTACGTCCAGGTAAAGGATTACCGCGACGCCGCCGCTTCTTTCAACGAGGCTCTGGAGCTGGACCCGGGCTTTGTCCGGGCACGCAATAACCTGGGTGCGCTGCACCTGGATCTTGGAAACGCGGAGCTTGCCATGGAGAATCTCGAGCAGGTCATCGAGGCGGCTCCCAGCTTTGCCCCGGCGTGGCTCAACCTGGCACTCGCGCGCGACGACGCGGGCCGTCCCGCCGCGGAGGTGCTCGACAGTCTGGAAACCTACCAGCGTCTCACTACCGCCACCGACCCGGAAACCGAAAAATGGCTGCGCGAGCTGCGCCTCCGCGTCCAGAGCGAGAATCCCTGAACCGGACATTTTCCGATCCCCCCTTGCCCTTCTCCCCCGCCATTTTCCAGCAACCGGGCGGGGGATTCTTTTATTCCCCACAGATCCGCGAGGTGACATCATGTTGCGCTTTGTTTCGTTTCTGACGCTTGTTGCCACTCTGGCCCTCGGTGCCGGCATTCCTCTTCCCGCAACCGCCCAGGAAGCAGGAGAAGACGGCCAGGAAGAAGGACCGGTCCGGCCCGCCAGTTTTCACGAGCTGAAGGAGTTGTCGCCGATCCGCGCCCGGCGGCTCTCGAGTTCAGACGAAGACTGGCAGAACGGGAACGTGGACGCGCGGTCGATCCTGCGGGGCGAGACGCGCCTGCTGGGCGAGTTGGAAGGGCCAGGCGTGATCCAGCATCTTTGGTTCACCGTCGGGACCAACGACCCGTTCTATGCGCGCAACCTCGTGCTCCGGATTTACTGGGATGGAGAGGAACGCCCCTCCGTGGAAGCGCCTCTCGGAGATTTCTTCGCCGTGGGCCATGCCCTGCGCCGCGACGTCAACTCGATCCCCGTCTCCAATTCGACCTTTGGGAAGGCGTATAACTGTTACTGGCCGATGCCGTTTCGCGAATCGGCGCGGCTGGAGATCGCCAACGAATCCTCGGATTACGATGCCGCCGTTTACTGGAACGTGGACTGGGGCAATCTGGACGAACTGGCGGAAAACACGCCTTACTTCCATGCGCGCTATCGCCAGGAGTTCCCCGCCAGGGGAGGCGACTATCTGTTTCTCGACACGGAAGGGGCGGGCTACTACGTGGGGACGGTTTATTCCGCGCGGCTGCGCTCGCCGGGATGGTTTGGCGAAGGGGACGAACGGCTGTATATCGACGGAGAGGAGCTGCCATCTCTCCGCGGCACAGGCACCGAGGACTACTTCTCCCAGGCCTGGGGCTTTCACCAGCTCCACCGGCCCTATTATGGCGGCTCGATCATCGAAGGGTGGCAGCCGGGCGAGCTGATCTCTGTCTATCGCTGGCATTGGCTCGATCCCATTCCCTTTGCCGAATCTCTGCGGATGACCATCGAGCACAAGAACTTCGACTTCGATCTGAAAGAAGGAACCATCTCCTCGCGAGACCGCCACGACGACCTTTCGTCGGTCGCCTATTGGTATCAGTTGGGACAGGAGAAGGCCTTCGCGGAGTTTCCCGACGCGGCGGACCGCCTCTACGAGATGGTGCATGTCGAGTGGGAGGATCGGCAGGAGGAGATTCAAAAGCCTGAAGACGTCAAAATGACGATGAAGACCTCCACTCAGCTCAGCGGAACGGGTTATCTGGTCCTGGAGGGCCTGGACAAGGACGAGGAAGTGCGCCTTCCCTTTGAAATCCCCGCGGAGGACCGCTATCGCCCGCGGCTTTTCCTGGGCAAAACGGAAAAAAGCGGGGTTTTCTCGGTCTCTTTCGGGAAAGACGCCCTGCTGGCCCGGATCGACCTCAATAGCGAGCGCGAGTTGGAGCCCCATGAAGAGTTGCTTGACTGGACGGCTCTCAAAGAAGAGAAACAAACGGTAACCCTGCGCTGTCTTGAAAAGGGCGATTTGGTTTTGGACGCGCTCCAACTTGTGCCCGAGTCGAGCCTCAAAGCAGAGGGAAATCCCTGAGAAAGGGGAAGGACAATCTCTCGAAATTGCGCCAGGGAGAAAGTTCCATCCGAATCCATCGTTGACAACCGAGGAAACGGAACCGATACTTAAGGGTATGTTGGCAAGATCAGGAAGCCAGAATCCCAATCCGGGGCAGGATTCTCGTTGACGTGAGTTAAGAGTTCGCGTCCAAGTTGTGTCCTGAGCCCTTCGAAAAAGGAGAGTGCGAGAGAGTGTAATCGAGCCATTTTTTCAGCGCCCCCCGAGGCCTGTCCTCGCGGGGTAAACCGGATGTAACCATCCAAACCCACGAAAAGGATTACCAACTGTGAAATCACGGTTCTCAACCGTAGCTGGTATCCTGGCTGCCGCTTCCCTGCTCAGCGGTAGCGCCTTTGCCTTCGCTCCGGAATTTACGGGTGATCTCCCAACGGTGATCATCACGGATCGAATCTCCGAGGGTGCGGTCAGCCCCCCGCAAGTCGCACCCTTCGATGCACCGGATGGTGGCTCAGGTATCGCCTTCCGCCCGTCCTCAGCGTTTCTTTTCCGCTATGACGACGCGGTCGACCTGACGCCGCTCATTCAATTGAACGACGCCAACTCCATCAACGACGTCCAAGTAGTGTTCAACGAGTTTGACGCTGCTGGCGATCTCACCCCCAACTCCACCACGACGTTGCAAATCAACGGCAACAACGCCTTGACCAGCATTCCGTCCAAAGCGGACTTCTCCGGCGCCAACGCCTTCACGGCCGGCCTTCTCAGCTTCCGTAATATCGATTTCAGCGATCCGGCCAACCAGATCGTTGCTGGCGAAGAGAAGTATGATGAGATCGGCGACCTGACTGGCCAGGATCTGAGTCTCAGCCCGTCCCAGAGCCGCATCGTGTCGCTTTACATCGACACGGTGGCTTCGACTCAGGGCGGCGGCGACGCCACCTCCTTCGAAGTCATCACGACTCTCGATGGCGGCGACCGCCTCAGCCAGCCGACCTTCACCGATCCGTTTGTTCCGCCCGTCTATGACACCGATTCCGAAACCTTCGGTGACTGGTGGGTTGCCCAGGCCGACAATCGCATTCTCGGTATCGAAAGCGATGGCCCGGATGATGAGGGCGACAATGACCAGGAAAGCCCCAATCTCGATGGCTTCACGATCGACCCGAACGTGACCAAGGCCATCGGTACGCCGCTTCCCGCGGGCCGGACGAATCCGCTTTCCATCGAGTCGTCGGCTGCGCAGCTCGGCCTCATGGGCTTCGGTCTCGCCAATGACGGCGGCGATCCCAACGACGGTATCGATCTGGATGCGAACAAGCTGTATCGCCTGCGCGTGAACTGGCAGTCCTCGGACGTTAACGCCAATGCGCCAGTCTTCATCCAGTTCGGCGACGTGTTCAACACGGGCACGGTGAACGCCGGCTATTCGGACCCGAGCGACTTCTCCAACACGGGCAGCCGCGAGTTCCCGATTGTTCCCGGTTCGGCCACCGACTTTGACGCCTACCTGCTGACCCAGGGCGCCAGCCAGACCCAGTTCTCGATCTCGATCATCGACACGAACGCAAGCGATGGGAACGAGATTCAGATCAACTCGGTCGAAGTTGGCGAAAACACCCGCGACAGCCTGCAAGGCGGCACGGTGCTGAAGAACTTCGGCGGCGCCAGCTTCACGGTGGCTGCTGGACAGCCCATCGGCGTCGACGACACTGGCCGTGCGGACTTCTCCGAAGCTCCCGGACCGCTGAGTGGGACGCCTGGCGACCAGTTCTTCTCCGCGGCTGGCTTGAACAACGCGCTGCCCGAGACGCTGACCATCACCGGCAGCGAGATGACAGCGCAGTTCGGACCCGCTCCGACCACTGCGGATTACTGGGAGTCTGCAGGCTTCAACTCGCTTGCGCTTGATCCGCTGGATGTCAGTGCGATTGACACGGGCATCGTCCTCGACCAGGAGAAGATCTACATCCTGGACGTCTGGGCCTCCACGGACAACGCTGGCGAGATCATGCCTCAGCTCCTTATTCGTAACGGCGTTGACAGCACGATGTTCTCCGCGACCGGCTTCCATACCGGTGGCGCCACAGGCATCACTGTGAACCCGGATATCCAGCTGGCGAGCGATGCCAAGGTCTACAGCAACGTGTTTGCTCCGCAGACTCCGAATACGGATGGCGGCCGCACCACGATGAACGTTCAGTTCCTGTGGGCCCTGTCTGGCTTCGGCGTGCTGGATAACACGACCACCAACATCCATCGTGTGATCCTCACCGAATACGATCCGTTCTAATCAGACCGGACCTCGTAAGAACCCTCTCCCCCGGCGGCCTCCTCGCGAGGCCGCCGGGTTCTTTTTTACTCCGCAACGTCCCACGAAAAACGCCGCCGCAAATCAGCGGCGGCGTTTTTTCATGTCCGGACAAGGCGGGCCTTATTGGCGCGACTCCAGGTCATACCAGTAGGTTTCAATGGTCGGGTTGCTGAAGGTGCCGTCCGCCAGTTCCTCCACAATGCCGCGCGCTTCTTTCTCGCCCACCGCCTCCACTTCCACTTCGAAATACTTGCCCGCCTTGACCTGCGTGACGGGTTGTTCGTGGCGCGCCAGGGATTGCTGGATGGCGATTCCCTGCACATCGGCCACGTCGGGCTTCAGCATCACATGAATCCGGGCAAGAAAAAGCATTCAGGGGGTTCCTTCCTTGGAGGAGAAATCTTCGGCGAGCAGGCGTTTTAACTCGGAATAGTCGGGAGGGGGCAACTGCTGAGAGAACTTTTGGAGCAGCTGTGTGTAGCTCAACCGTCCTTCCCGATCATTTTCCCCCAGTAGAGCGATTTCCTCGCTGAGCCGGAGGAATGTGGGCGACCGGCGCGGGACCTGGAAAAAGCCGACACCTTCGTAGGTCATGCGGTGAAGGATCGTCGGCCCGTGGGCATGGAGCGCCGTCCAGTGCTCCTCGGTGCCGTAACCCATGTTCGTGTGCCAGGCGAATTCCGGGAATTCGTGATGGTAAAGGCCCATGAGACGGTCGCGCGTGACCTTGGCAAGGATCGAAGCCGCGGACACGGAAGAGGAAATCTGGTCACCCTTGACAAGGGGAAGTGCCGGCAGCGCGCATCCGGGGATTTCCAGGGCGTCGGTGACGAGCGCGCCCGGTTTGATGGGCAAGGCATCGAGGGCACGGCGCACGGCGAGGCGGGTGGCCTCGAGGATATTCACCAGGTCGATTTCCTGGGCCGTTGCCATGCCGACGGACCAGGCGAGGGCGCGGCGAGTAATCTGGCGATAGAGCCTCTCCCGTTTCTCTCTGGGCAAGAGCTTGGAATCGTTGAGACCAAGGGGGCGCTTGCCCTCGAAGGGGAGGATCACCGCGCCGGCAACGACGGGGCCAGCCAGGCAACCGCGTCCGGCTTCATCAATACCGGCGACAATCGCATCGCCCCATTGCCGGGAGAATTCATGCTCCACGCGAATCGAAGGGCGTTTGGGAATCGTTTTGTAAACCAGCATGCGTTAAGAGGGATGGACCCGAAGAATGATTCGATTGATCCGGCAGGGATGGGATCAATTAGCGCCGGAAAAAGCGGCGCAGCAACCGAAGAATCCCCGAATCCGGGGAAGAAATTTCGCCCGAGGGCGGCTCGGCCGGGGCGGCAAGGGCCGGATTCTCTTCCAGTCTTTCTTCGAGCTTGGAGACAGCGCGGCGGATCGTTTCGTTCTGAGGCTCGAGGGAAGCGGCCACACGGAGGGAATCGAGAGCGTCACGCACATGGCCGCCGTGTATTTCAGCCCGGCTGAGGACGAGGTGAAGCGGCGCCCGCGCGGGATCAAGCTGGCAGGCCCGCCGGAGGGAATCAACGGCGTCTGAATAGCGTTTGAGGCGAAGCTGCAAACGGCCAAGTTCTTCCCAGCCTTCGGAACGATCAGGATAGGCCCGCGCCAGGGCCCTCCGCGCCATGAGCACGTCGCTGTCGCAACCGCGCCGGGCCCCCGCGACCGCAATGAGCCTGCGCAGCGCCAGGATACACGGATGGCGTTCGCCAAGGGACTTGAGGGTCTCCCAGGAGGCATCGGTCAAGCCGTCGCCCGCCTGGGTGTATTCGCGCCTGAGTTCATCAAAACGCTGGTATTCGGAGGGTTGATCGCACCCGAACTCGAGGAGTTCCGCCTCTTCCAGGGCGGGGGGATCCTCGGAGAATTCCTGGATTCTGGCTGCGGAATGCCGCGCGGCACGAAAGTCCCCCATGCGGCGGCGCACACGGCCAATGGCGAGCCACGCCCGGGGATTCTGGCCATCGGCCTCCACCCACTCCATCGCTTCTTCCTCGGCGTCTTCCAGGGCGTTGAGGGCGATCATGGTGTCGATCCAGAGGAAGAGCGTGTCCGCGTCGCGAACCCCAAGCTGGAGCAAGCGATCGAGGAGCGTCCGGGCGCGCTGGAAATCCCCGCGCTGGTGATGAGCCCGCGCCAGGCTCCAAAGCGATCCGGGCCGGTCCGGGTTTTCCTCGAGAGCGCGGCGCCAGCATTCCTCCGCCCTGGTCCGCTCCCCCGCCTCCTGGTGGGTGTCGCCGAGTTCTTCCCAGGCGGCGGCGTTTTCGGGATTCGCCTCGACGGCGCGGCGCAGCAGGCCCTGCACGTGCTCGCGATCGTCCTCTTCCCGATAGAGCCCCGCCAGAGCCATCATGACACGGGAAGGCATGGAGCCAGAGGTTTCTTCCTCCAGGTAACGTTCGAGCAGGGGACGGCCGCGCTGGCTCTCGCCGGATTGAAGGAGCTGGAGGCCAAGCAGCGCGTGAAACCTCGGATATCCGTCGGCGGCGCGCATCTGCGTGCGTTCCAGGGCGCGCTGGGCCGCCTGGGCGGGGCGTCCGCCTTTGTTGAGGCATTGGTGGATCAGGAGTTCCAGGCTTTCGCAGGCCAGGGTGAACTGCGGATCGCGGCGGATGGCGCGGAGAAGAAAAGCGAAGGCGGGTTCGGGCTGCTGGACGCCATGCTGGAAGGCCTGGATTGCGGCCAGGGCCTGGAGATAGAAGGAAAAGGCGCGGGGATGGTTCGTCGGGGGGCGGCGCAGATACCGCGCGGCGGGGGCGGATTGTGTCATGATTCCCCCGGCGCGGCTCAACATCGCGAAAAACTCTTCCAGGACTTCTTCCGGCGGACCCTGGGTGCTTTCCTTGAAGAGGGAGGTTCCCTCCTGGAAATCGATCAGCTCGAGGGTCACGCGGGCCATGTCTTCCTGCCAAAGCGCCTCCCCCTGAAGCAGATGGGTCAGGCGTTCGCGATTGGGCAGCGGCATGGCCAAGGCCTGCTCCAGCGGCCAGAGGGAATTGGTCATGAGCCATCCCTTGCGGTCGGGATCATCCTCGGAGCTGACGAAGAGATGCTGGAGCTGGGGGTGGACGCCGGGAAGCTGGCCGAAGCGCTGCTCGAGAAAGCTGGCGAAGCCCCGGCACAAGTCTGCCTGGCGGGCGTTGACCGGCTGGGCCAGCACCGCAAAGGGCAGAAGCGCGACAGCGCATCGGGGTTGAAGCTCGGAATCCATGACTTATCCTGCTTGCCGGCGGGGGCGGTTGTTCTGAAACCTTGGTTCCGCAAAGGCCCTGCCTGTTTTGAAAACTACGTCCGCGGGCGGCGTCATTCAATCGGATTCCCGGGGGAAACCCTTCCTGGCGCACTTCATGGCTCCACCTCGATTTACCATCCTCATCACCGTGAAAGACCGTGCCGACCGGCTGGTGGAGTGTCTGCGGTCCCTTGCCCCTCTGGAGCCAGAAGCTTCGGCACAGCTCCTCGTCGTCTGCGACGGCGGGCCCGGGGAAGTGCGCTCCCAGGCGGCCCCGCTGCTGGAAATCGGGGGGTGGGAAACCGAGTGGCTGGATATTCCGGCGGGCGGCCCCGCTCGCGCGCGGAACCGGGGGCTGGAACACGCCCGAGGGGAATTGGTCCTGTTTCTGAATGACGATGTGCGCTGCGAGCCGGGATTGCTCGATGCCCACGACCGCCTTCACCAGAAGCGTCCGGGCCACGCGGTCATGGGCAATACGCGCTGGGCGCCCGAATGCGTGGAGAGCGAATTCATGCACTGGGTGGCGCATCATGATTCATTCTATTACCTGATCCCGGACGAAATGTCGGCCACGTGGGAGTACTTCCACACAATGAATCTCTCGGTGGACCGGCGCTGGTTCGATGAGGGGGCACGCTTTGACGAGGAGTTTCCCGACCCCGCCTTCGAGGACACCGAGCTGGGCTACCGCCTCTGGGGCCAGGGGCTCAAGATCGGCCTGGCCTACGACGCCGTGCTGTATCACGTGCATGAATTCACGCCGGAGCAGTATATCGCGAAATCGCGTGAGCGCGGGCGCAGCGCGCGGCGGTTCTGCGACCTGTATCCCGAGCTGCGCGAGCGCATCCTGTCGGAATATCGCGAGCAGGCGGCGCGCATCCGGGGCCTGGGCGGAAAATGGCGCCTGATGGCGGGGAAGCTCGATGAGCTGGAAGTCTGGGAAGCGCGGATCGCCGAGGCGTTTCTCGCGGGATACGCGGAGGGAGGGGGCTGATCCTACTTGCGTGAAAGGGGCACCAGGTTCGAAGATGCCGGTTTCAGCCGGAGGAAACCCGCCTCATGAACAACAATCGCCCCATTGCCGCCCGCCTGGACATCACGCTGGAAATCTGTCCGATGACTTTTGTGAAGACAAAGCTGGAGCTGGAGGAAATCGCGCCGGGCCAGTTGCTGGAAGTCCACGTGCGCGAGGGCGAGCCACTGGAGAACGTGACGCGGTCCTGCGAAGAGGAGGGCCACGCGATTCGGCTCCGTGAACGGGCGGGAGAAGAAGGAATCTGGCGCCTGCTGATCGAGCGGGGCTGAATGGGGGTTACCCGCCCGAGGGCATGTCCTCGTAATGGATGAAATCCGTTTGGGCGGGATGGCCGCCGGCCTGGCGGACGAAGCTGGCGATCTGGCCACGGTGGTGCTGGCCGTGAAGCACAAGGTGGAGCAGCACCTGGCTAAGCGGGCGGCTCTTTTCTTCCCCCTTCGAGTTTGTATAGACAACGGGCCGGACAAGGGCCTCATCGTCCAGCTTTGCCAGGAATTCCTGCCACAAACGTTCGCTTTCCCGGAGCAATGGCTCAGCGATTTCAAGGGGGACTTCGGGAAAGAAGTCCATGGGCAGTTCCTCTCCCGCGACGCGGGCGAACCAGTTGCGTTGGGCGGCGGCCAGATGGGCCATGGTCAAGACGGCCCGGGCCGCGCCTTCTTCCACTTCCCGGATAGATTCCAGGGCCTGCCGGTTTGCCCAGTTTTCGTATTCGACGAGATGGTGGATCATCTCCAATGTCGGCATAAAGCGTCCTTTCCGCGAAACAAAGAAAAAGAGGTTCGTGGTGCGGCGGTGGGTTACCTATCCCCCGCGGCGGCCGGGCGGCAAGAAAATCCTCCCGTCCGCCGGAGCGAACGGGAGGAGGAAGTGGCTGATACTGTCGGGATGCGCAGCCGCAGTGGCCGGGTGATTTTACGCCCGGGCGGGCCTTGTCTTGCGGTTTTCGAGATACCAGGCGCCGAAATGCAGGCGGAACCATTCGCGCAGAGCCCCGGCTTCGGGATCCTTGGGGCTTCGCTCGCGCCAGATATCACGTCCTGCGCGCTCGGCCTCGATCCACTGGAAACGGCGCACTTCGTTCATCATTTCCACGACGCACTGATCTTCCAGGGGAAGGTCGACGCCGAGGGTGCTTTGGACGTGGCGGCGGAGATGCCGGGTTGCCGCTTTCTGGTTATTGGAGCCGCGGAAAAGCCGGCCCGTCTGCGATTTCAGCTTCTGGAAATCGACGATTTTGTTGAGTTCACGGAAGAACAGGACGCTGGCCGCGGCGGGGTTCGCGCCGAAGGGCGTATAGCCCGGGACAGACATCATCATGGTAAGATGAAGCGGGTCCAGTTCCTCGTGGGTTTCACGCTTGTCTTTGTAGTCCACCGAAGTGGGAAACATAGTTGTCACAACTCCTCGAAACTTGAATGTTTTCGAAACGCCGAGCCTTTGAATTTGCTCGACGCGACTGAGGGGTGTGCAAGGGGTATGCCACAAGGGAGCGGCGGGTCGGCCCACAACCCTTTGCGGGGCAGGGAAAAACGCTTTAGAATGGCTTTGCGCAAACAATTGCACAAAATTGTCATCCGAGAGCCGTTCCAAATGCTCCGGCGCCATGAAATTATCAAAGTTTGCGGCGTGAACACGTCTGCAAGAGGAGGACTGTTGAGGGGCCGTTCTGTCTCGTTTTGAATCTTCTCCTGTCTCTGGAATCCCCATCCTGCTCACTTTCAACCATCGGGGGGTGATTGAATTCCTCCAGGACCCGCTGGGATTTTAGACCGATAAGCGCGCCGGGCGGAACGGGCTTCTTCGAGCCGCTGGCGGTCCTTGCCAGTCGGCTCTGTCCGGGGAAGGGTGCGGAAGGGGTTTGTATAGACACCATCGATGCCGACACCATTCTCCGCGGGAAGATTCCAGTCCGGATGAAGGCGGGGCCATGTCCAGAGCGTGTCGTTTCCGGGTCCGGAACGCTGGGTTTCATAGAGGTCGCCTCCGCCCAGGTCGAAAAAGAGTCCGAGCCCCAGGGCGTTTTCCCGCGAGGTGCCCCAATTTTCGATGCGAGCGGCGCCCAGGCCATAGCCTTCGCTTGACTTGATTTCATAGGAATCGTTCCCGCCCGCATCGGCGAGAAAGGCCACGCCGTTTTCGTTGCCCGCCCCGAGGCCGAGGTTGCCAACGCGGTAGCGATCATCGCCCTGCTCGTCCACGAGGAAAGCGGTGGAATAATCGTGAGCCACGGCGATAGAGGTGTATTTAGAAGCGGTGTAGGTGTCGTTCCCCGCCCGATCGATGAGGCCTGCCGCGGCGGAATGCGCTGCCGATCCCTGGGCATACCAGACGCCGGAATAGCGATCATTGCCGGCGCTATCGATGAGGAAGCCGCAACCGGCGAGAAAGCCGGTCCCCTGGCAAAAGACCTGGGCCGTATAGACATCGTCTCCCTCATCGTCGATCAGAAGCCCCGTGCCGCCGGAGACAGAGCGCCCATCGCGCAAATCGGCGCGGATGCCCGTCCCGGCTCCCTGGCCCATGGAGACGTTGTGCCCGGGCGACTGGGCCGAGCGGTCGATGAGCGGATCGTTGGCCAGCGTATAGACATCGTCTCCCCCGCTATTGAGAAGAACCGCGGCGGCGAAGGGCCCGGCGCTGGCCTGGGAGGAAATCACCGAGTGAAATTCGTCGTTCCCGCCGAGATCCGCCAGGATCGCCGCGCCGCCGAGCGCATAGGCCTGGGAGTAGGCTGTGCCGCGGTAGCTGTCGTTCCCAGCTTCGTCGAGGTGCACAGCCGCGCCGAAGACGGCGGACCCTTGGGAAAAGCTGGCTCCGTCGTAGAGATCGTCCCCCGCGACGTCCCAGGTGACTCCGCTGCCAAAGAGCGCGGCGCTGCCATGGCCCATGCCGCCGGAGTAGCGATCATTGCCAGCACGGTGGTAGATCCCCGAGGCCCGGGTGGGGTCGTTTTGCGTCCCCTCGAAGTAAGTATCGTCCCCGCCAAGATCGACGATGGGGGGCGGCCGGGGGTGTTGGGGGGGGTTGTCTTCCCCGCCGGTATGAATCGCGATGGTGCCGATGGGGGTTTCCAGTTCCCAGGCGACTTCGGGGAGGGAGCTGGCATTTTCCACATAATGGTCGAAATCCTCGAGAGCGGCCATGATATCGAGCATGGCGGCGAAGAGGGCTTCGTACTCAACATCTTCGACATAGAGGCGATAGTCGGGCGCGTCGAAGTCGCGATAACGGCCTGCCATGATTTGCTCGATCATCATGGCAACATCCAGGTTGTCCGGCAGCTCGCGAAACGCGCGGTTGTGGAATTTCTCGGCGCTGGAGAGGGCGGCGACGAGCCGGGCAATTTCAAAGCGCGCGGGGTTGGGAAGATCGTCCCAGGAGGGCACATCCTTATTGGCGATTGAGCCGGACTCTTCTTCCAGCATCTCCAGGGCGCGGAGAAGCGGATCTTCCGCCTGGAGAAGCTCGTTGTCCTCCGCGCCGAGAGGATTCCCCAGGTAGCCACGGGCGATGTTGGCATTGGTCAGGCCCGCCGTGTGGAGAAAGAGGCGGTGGGGGGAGTCGGTGCGCTGGAGAAAACGCTGCTCGGCCATGCCGATGCGATAGGGAGCGGAAAGGGGGTCGGACTGGACGGCGCGGAGGAGCGGCGGCCGGTTCGAGCTGCCCGCCGAAGAGAGGAGTGCGTGGGGATCGGGCTGGAGCCGGTCGCGGTCGAGCCCGGTTTCCTTGAGGACCTTCTCGAGAACAAGGCTGGGGCTTGTCGCCTGGGCGAAGATCCATGTGGGCAACAGGAAGAGCAAGGCAGGCAGAAGAAACGCGCAGGAGGTTGCCCTTGCCCGCTTATGCCTCTTGGGCCGAATCTGTTTGTTCATAAATCAACTCTGGCCTGGACTGGAAACGATGGCTTCCCAATCGTGGAATGGACGCATGAATGCGAAAAAACTCACTTGGGTGACTTTGCTCGGGCTCACGCTGGTTTGCCTGGCGATCGGCCTGGTGGGCGGCCGGATTCTCTTTCAGAAGGTAGAAGAATCCAAAATCCGGATGCAGGCCGCGAGCAACAGCGAATATGCCCAGCGTTTTGCCAGCATGCTCGGGATGCAACTCGCCAGCGGCGTTCCAAACGAGCAAATCCTCAGCATGCTTCAGGCGTCGTTCCGTGGCACGCCGCCGGATCAGGACCGTTTCCTGTGCGTCCTCTCCGATGAAGGCAAGGTGCTTTGCCACCCGCGGCGCGAGATCCTGGGCAATGTCGTGTCTGGGATGCAATTCCGGCCGGTGCGCAACCAGGGAGAGTATTCCTATCGCGAGTGGGTGGAAGCGGGAATGGAGGAGGGAATGCTGCTCGATTCCGAGGGCGAGCCCGTGCAATTGGTGCAGCGCGTTCCCGTTGAAGGAACCCCGTGGAATGTGATGGTCCACACAAACATCGGCGCCATTCGGGAAGAAGTGGCCGCACTCAATCGCCTGATCCTGGCGGTGCTGATTCCCATGGGAATTTCCGTCATTCTCATCGGCACCATGGTGGTGCGGACGCTGGGCCGCCGGTACGAAACAGCAATCGAGGAAGCAAATTCCGGCCTGGAAGACCGCGTGGCCGAGCGCACTTCGGAGTTGGAACAAACGGTGACCGAACTGCAGCAGGCGCGGAATGCGCTGATGCTGAATGAGAAGCTTGCCCTGCTGGGACAATTGATGGCGGGCATCGCCCATGAAATTCGGAATCCCCTGGGCGCAATTTCTCTTTTCGCCGCAAGCCTGGAGGAGCGTGCGGATGATGAAGAGACGAAAGAGGCCGCGTCGAAAATTCTTCAAAGCACCGAGCGCTGTGAGTTGCTTGTGCGGAATCTGCTCTCCTTTGCCCGGAACGACGAGCCCCATCGCGAATCCATTCCCATGAGTGAGCTGATCGAAGCTCCCCTGAGGCTGCTCTCGAGCGAACTGAAAGGCCGCCAGGTGAACCTGGAGAAAGAGGTTGGCGAATCCCTGCCGGAAGTGCGCGTGGATCGTATTCAAATGGAACAAGTGGTCCTGAACCTGGTCACAAATGCGCTTCAGGAATTGAAGAGCCAGGAGCAGCCGGGAAAACTGCGAGTGAAAACGGAGACGGCGCCGGGCCTCGTGCGGTTGATCGTGGAGGATAGCGGACGGGGCCTGCCCGGGGATATCGAGGAGCACCTGTTCGAGCCGTTTCGGACTTCGAAGCCGCAGGGGACGGGGCTGGGTCTGTCGCTCTGCCGGCGCTTTGTGGAACGCCACGGCGGAACGATTTGTTACGACCGCTCGCCGGAACTGGGCGGGGCGCGCTTTGTCGTTGAATTGCCCTTAGAGGCGGCGCGGGAGATCGCATGAGCCGGAAAGCAACGATTCCACAGACGAAAGAAGAGTTGAGCGCGCGGCTGCGGAAAGCGGCCTGCGCGAAAGACGCGGAGTTCCTCCAGCGCTTTTTCAAGACCGGGCCAGGACAATATGGCGAGGGAGACCTGTTTCTCGGCATTCGCGTTCCGCAGACGCGGCGGATTATCCGCGATTTCCAGGCGATGGCGCTGGACGAGGCGGAGGCGCTGCTCCAGTCGCCCTATCACGAGGAACGGCTGGCGGCGCTGCTCGTGATGGTGAAAGCGTTCGAGCGCGGAGACGATCCGAAACGCCGAGATGTCTATACACGGTATATACGCAACACCGCCCGCGTCAACAACTGGGACCTGGTGGACCTGACCGCGCCGAATATTGCGGGGGCGTGGCTGCTCCGCCGAAGCCGCAAGCCGCTCTACAGGATGGCCAGGTCGCCGCTTTTGTGGGACCGGCGCATCGCCATCGTCGCCACGCATGCCTTGATCCGGGCCGGTGACTATACGGAAACGCTGGAATTGTCAGAGCGGCTTCTGGGCGACCGGGAAGACCTGATGCACAAGGCGTGCGGATGGATGCTGCGCGAAGTGGGCAAGCGCGACCAGGAGACGCTGGAAGGCTTTCTGCGGGCGCATTGCCGCACAATGCCCCGGACGATGCTGCGCTATGCCATTGAACGGTTTGAGCCGGAATTGCGGCGGCGCTATATGAAGGGGGAGGTTGGGCGCGAGGCAGGAAAATTGCGCAACGGCACTGGTGATCCGATATGCAACGAGGTGAAAACATGGCCGAACAATTCCTGATGGATCAAGTCGCTTGGGTGAGCGGCGCGAGCCGCGGCATCGGACGGGCCGTCGCCGTGGCGCTGGCAGAGGCCGGAGCGGACGTCTGCATCGGCGCCCGAACGCGGGAAGACCTGGATCAACTCGCGGAGGTCCTGGGTGGTAAAGGGCACGCGATCGAACTCGATGTGTCTTCAAAGGAAAGTGTCCAGGAATTCAGCCGCCGCGCCGTGGAGGCCGCCGGCCCGCCGGACATCCTGATCAACAATGCCGGAACCGGGCTTTTTCAGGATATAGACATCATGAGAACGGAAGATTTCGACCGCCAGATCGATGTGACGCTGAAGGGCCCCTGGTATCTGACAAAAGAAGCGGCGCCGCTCATGAAAAAGCAGGGCGGCGGCTCGGTAATCAATATCAGTTCCATCGCGGGGCGCAGCCCGATCAAGCGCGGCTCCGCCTATTGCGCGGCGAAGGCGGGGCTGAACATGATGATGGAGTGCCTGATGCTGGAGCTGCGCGATTGGAACATCGCCGTTTCGACGATCGCGCCGGGGTCCGTGGATACCAGCTTCCACCAGGGCGCCTCGCCCCAGGCCAACCCGAAGGACCAGTCGTGGATGCTGACCCCAGACGCACTGTCCGAGGCGGTGCTGCATCTGCTGTCGCGGCCGGGAAATACGCTGGTGAATTATTACGAGGTGCGGCCGTTGCAGAAGAA
>CAYFUR010000038.1:0-14069 GCA_964346275.1 uncultured Candidatus Sumerlaeota bacterium | reverse complement strand
GCGAAGGCGATGGATTGAATCGCCAGGAGGGATCCGAGCGCCCAGTAGTCTTCGCCCTCCATGAGCCAGCGGTTGCGATGAAGCAGCGCGGCCGCCAGCAAGGGAAAGGCAAAGAGCATGATGCGCGCGGTTTCGCCGCGAATGCCGTCGGTCAAAACGATAATCCCCCACATGATAAGCAACGCGTAGAGAAGCGGGTTCTCGAGCAGGGGACGCCACGTCCGGCCCCGGACGATTGCGGCGAGCCACGCCAGGCCGGTGAAAAACGCAATGTCCCATGGATTCCAGAACAGCCACGCCAGCCGCGACCGGTGAATGTGGATCGGCCCCTTGGTATGGGCGCCGATGCCGTGGATGAACTCGCCGAGGAAGCTGTATCCCGTTGCGGCGTAAAGGGCGATCCAGGCACCGAGCGCGAAACCGCCGAAGATGACCAGCGTTGGCCAGATGCGCCGGAAAAACATGCGCGCCCCCCCGCTGCGACCCCAGAGATCCAGCATCGCTGCCACCACGGCAACAAACGCGACGGTCATGGCCTGGTAGGCCAGCATGGAAACGGCAAAGAGCGCCGCCCCGGCCCCCAGCGCCCACCAGAGCCGCCCCGGGCGGCGCACGCCGCAGAGCAGGCACCCCACCGCAAGCGCGGAAAATCCCATGGCCAGTTGGTCGAGCGTTACAGTGAAAAGCGCCATGCCGGGAATTGCGCCGAGAATTGCCAGGAGGCGTCCAGTCTGTAGAGGCGTCCCGGAGCCGAGAGCCCAGAGAATCAGCCAGGCCCCGCCCATGGCGAGCCAGCCGCCGCCGAGCTTGAGCCCCGCAGCGAGGTAGGGCGCGGCGGGTTCGCTGATTTCGATGAAGACGCGATAGGCCCAGATGAGACCGGGCGGATGGGTGGCCACGCGGAGTTCGTTGGCTTCCTCGCGCAGATAGCCATATCGCGTGAAGGCCTCCGCCGGGGCATCGATCTGCTGGGCCGCGTTGAAGAAGTCTTCGTAAAACGTGACCATCGTCCGATGATTCAAATGTTGGAGGAAGTCCGGCCCGCGAACCCAGATGGCGCTGAGTTGAAAACCGAGGGAGGCGAGCAAGACGCCAGCGAGGAGGAGATAGCGTGCCGGGCGCGTGCCGGGTTTTTCCGAGAGCCAGCCAGCGGCCAGCATCCCCGCGCCAAACAAGGCCATGAGAAGAAGGGCGGGGAGATTCTCGCCGGGTTGATAGCGCCAGCGCCATTCCGGCGGCCATGGCTTGTAGCCGCGGAGCATCGGCGCCCAGTCAAACAGGAGAAGGAGCAGCACGACCGCCTGGATGGCCATGATCCAGCCCCAGCGGCTCCAGAAGCCGGGCCTTTTCCAAAAGGGGGAATTCGTCATCTTTGTCTAGACGCGGCGGCCGGTCACTTGGTGATCCGCAGCGTTTCTTCCACTGAGGTGCGGCCTTCGCGCAGGAGATCGATGGCTTCCTGGCGGAGCGTGGACATTCCGCCCTGCATGGCGATCTCGCGGATTTGGCCGGTGCTGAGCGTGGCGTTTTCCAATTCGACACGCATGCGTTCGGAGGGCTGGAGCATCTCGAAAATACCGGTGCGGCGATAGTAGCCGGTCTGGTTGCACGTCTCGCAGCCTGCGCCCTTCTGGAAATCGAACTCGGAAGCCTTGCTGATGATGTTGAGCTCGCGGAGGTCCGATTCATCGGGGCGGTCGGGCTTCTTGCAATACTGGCAGACGAGCCGGATCAGGCGCTGGGCCACGATCAGTGAGAGGGCATCGGCGAATTGGCGCGGGCTGACTTCGAAGTCGATGAGGCGCGCCACCGAGGAAGCTGCATCCACGGTGTGGAGCGTCGAGAAAACCAGGTGCCCCGTCTGGACGGAGTTCACGGAGATTTCGGCGGTTTCCTTGTCGCGGATCTCGCCCACAACAATCACGTCGGGATCCTGGCGCAGAATCGAACGCAGGCCGCCGGCAAAGGTGAGCCCGGCGGCGGCATTGATCTGGGTCTGGTTCACTCCGGGAATGCGGAATTCGATCGGGTCTTCGATGGAGATGATGTTTTTGTCGCCGGTGGTGAGCCGCTGGAGGGCGACATAGATCGTCGTTGTCTTGCCTGACCCCGTGGGCCCGGTGATGAGGATCATACCGTGGGGCTGGTGGATCGCGCGCTCGAACATCTCCTGCGCGGGTGGCGACATGCCCAGGTGCTTCGTTCCCATCTGGATCGAGCGGATATCCAGAATACGCATGGAGACCTTTTCGCCGGCGGCAGTCGGCGAGGAGGCCACGCGCACGTCGATCGGGGTCTTGTCGATCTGCATCTGGAACTTGCCGTCCTGGGGCCTGCGTTTCTCGGAGATGTCCATGTCGGCGGACACCTTGATCGCCGAGACGATAGTCATGGAGAGGGATCGCGGCAGGTGGCACATCTCGGTCATCAGGCCGTCTATACGCTGGCGGATTACGAGGCCGTCCTCGTCGGGCTCCACGTGAAGGTCGGACGCGCGGCGGCGCACACCGAGCGTCACCAGCCCCCGCACGAGCCGGGCGACCGCGTCCTGCTTGACATAGCTGTCCAGCGAGATCACGCCCATGTTCACTTTTTCCACGTCGGTGGCCATGGATTTGGCCAGGAACTCGATATACGATTCGACGGAGTACATCGGCACGATCTTGTTTTTGCAATGGGGGCAGCGGGAAAAAACGAGGTCCTCGTACGCGAGAATGTCGTCGAGCGCTTCTCCGCAATGGGGGCAGCCGTGTTCCTTGCGCGAGGTTTTCCGCGCGCGCGACTGCATGAAGGAGGAGAACATGAAGCCGAAGAGGGCGAAGATTCCCAGGAATTTGCCCTTGTGGTGCCAGTTTGCGGCGATGATGTCTCCCCGGCGCTCGAGACGACCCAGCAGAAAAAGAGGAATCACCCAGTAGATGAGTATGAAACCAACGATGATGCCGCCCCAGAAAAGAATCTGCGACTGGGTGTCCTGGCCCTCGGTGAATCCCTGAAAGAAGTCCTTCACCTGGGCGGGAAAGCCTTCGCTGAAGAAGGCGTCGATTCCTTCCGGCGTGGGCGTCGGCGCGGGCGTCGGCGTGGGCAGGCCGGGCACGTCCTCAATAAGCCCGGTCTGGTTGATGACCTGGAGCATCGCGGCGGAATTGCGGCCAATCTCCGGATCATTCCCGGCGTTGACCCGGGACTCATTAAAGTAGCGCACGGCTTCTTGCAGGATCTGGCGGGCGCGTTCGGTTTCGCCAAGATTATTGGCCCGGGCTCCCCGGTCATAGAGCACCGTCGCCAGGTTATTGGCGACGCGTGCATAGGCTTGATCCCCCGGCTTCAAGTGCGAGAGCGCCTGGCGATAGTAAGACTCCGCCGACTGGAGGTTGCCGCGCACGGAATCCTTCTCGCCAAGCCGCCAATAAGCCATTCCCAGATAGCGGCGCACCGTTTCCTGGTATTGGGAATAGAATTGCGGATAGGCTTTTTGGACGAGATTGGCGCTTTCTTCCCGCGCGAGAAGTCCCCCGAGTTCGAGCACGCGCTGCCAACGCTCCTGATCATAGGCTTCTTTCAGGGCGCTGTTCAAATCTCGGACAGCGCGATCGATTAATTCACTGTATTGTTCCCAGCGGTTCTCCGATTGGCGGTCAGTTTCCAGAACCCGGTTCCAGGCTTCGACAACCCTGCCACTCTCAAGCGCTTCGCGGATCGCCCTCGCCTCCGGCGCTTCGATCTCCACCGGAGATTCCGGAGACAAGTCATCCTGGGCCGCTGTCGAGACAGGAATCCCAGCCAGCGCGAAAACCGTCAATAAAACGACAAATATCCGGGCCATGCTCACCTCACCCCTCTCCTCTCAAACTCACTGCTAAACACACTATGGAGCCACCCCGCTCAAGATTCATTGTTTTTTCAGCAGGGAATTGTAGGCGAAGAGGCCGGAACGCGGGCAAGCGAATTGGGGAAGAAACCGCCGAAGCGCGCCTGCGAGGGCGCAAAGACCTTGCGCCGGAACCCGGCGTTGCGCCATTAAATGCGGCTCGGTATTCTTTTTACAGGACGGCCTCGCCATGCTCTCAACCAAAGCGAAACATGTCTCCGCGTCCCTCGATGCCAAGGGGCTGAAATTCGCACTCGTCGTATCGCGCTACAACTCTCTCGTGACCAAGGAACTGCTGGACGGCGCTTTGGACGCCATCGAGCGGCATGGCGGCGATGTGGCCCAGCAGACCGTCATCTGGACCTCCGGAAGCTTTGAAATCCCCCTGGTCGTCAAAGCGGCGCTGGACAAAGGGGGCTTCGACGGCGTGATTGCGCTGGGCTGTGTCATGAAGGGCGAAACGCCGCATAATGATTACCTTGCCAATGAAGTGGTGAAGGGGCTGGCGAACCTTTCCCTGGAATACACCAAGCCGATCAGCTTTGGCGTTCTGACGCCGGATACGATGGAACAGGCGCTCAACCGCGCGGGCCTGAAGATGGGCAACAAGGGATCGGAGGCAGCGCTGGCGGCCATCGAGACGGCGCAGGTGCAGCGCCTGCTGAAGTAATTTCGCCTTGTTTGATTCAACAGATGCGGCACGGGCTTGCTGGCCCGGGCCTTTTGATTGTCTTTCTGTTTGTCTCAGCGGTCAGCCTTCGCCTTTGTCCAGCGGGCCAAGGATCAGGGAACGCTCGGCGGCGGAAATCTCGCCCTGTTCCACAAGCTTGTTCGCCATTGCAGGGATCGAGCTGACCTGGGCCTTTTCCACGGCCTCCGCAAGCTCTCCCGGGCCGACACGCTGGAGGATTTTGTTTCGGATTTCCGGATCGATCACCACCAGTTCAAACAACCCGGTGCGCCCGGCTATGCCGGTGTCCAAGCATTCGGGGCATCCGGGGGCGTTCCAGTTTCCATCCGCCATTTCTTCGCGGCAGTTGGGGCAAAGCCTGCGAACCAGCCTCTGAGCGATGATTCCCGTGAGTGCATAGGAGAGCTGGTGAGAATCGACGCCCATGGAAAGGAGGCGATTGGGCACTTTGGATGTGCGGCCCGCGTGGATCGTTGATATGACGAGATGCCCGCTGAGGCCCGCCTGGACGGCAACCCGGGCCGTTTCCGCATCACGGACTTCGCCAACGAAAATGATGTTCGGATCCTGGCGCATGAGAGAGCGCAGCGTATCGCGGAAATTCAGGCCGCGATCGAGGTCCACTTCCACCTGGGCAGCGAAAGGGAGAAGCTGCTCCACGGGGTCTTCCACGGTGACCACATTACAGCGCCGCCGGAGATGATTGAACAAATAACGGAGCATGGCATAGGCGGTGGTGCTTTTCCCTGAACTCGCCGGGCCGGTGAGAAAAATGATGCCTTCCTTCTTTTTCAGGAGATACAGAAGGTTCTGATACTGCTCTTCCGAGAAACCGAGGACTTTCAGATCCTGAAGATCTCTCTGGCGTTCGGGAAAACGCAAAACAGCTTTCTCGCCATTGATCGTGGGAAGGAAAGAGGCGCGCAGAGAGATGGTCTCTTCCGCGCCAATGGGAGTCCATGAAATGCGGCCATCAAAAGGAACGCGGTGAACGAGGTTTTGCTGTCCCGCGAGCACTTTGAGACGCATGAAGAGGGAATCGCGCTTTTCCGAAGTGATGATGGCCGGTTCCAGGAGCACCCCGTCCTGGCGCATCTGAATCTTCAGCGAATCGTCCACTTCCTGGATATGAAGATCGGAAGCGCCCATTCTCAAAGCTTCCGAGAGAAGGTGTTCACTCATCTGAATGCCCCAGTCCTCATCTTCGGGGACTGTGACCATGTATTGTTGGAGCTGGGCCTGCAGGCTCATGAGAATCTGGGTCCTTGTTCGGATGGGTTCTGGACCGATGGGGTTACAAGAATCGGACCTCCCCAAATGGCCCAGGAGGGGGCAATGGAGGCGGGCCGGGAGGGGACTTTCGTGTAAATTTTGCCTTGACATTCACTTTAGTTTCGCTCGAGAAGGGCGAATAGAATACGAAAGAGAATCCTCCGCCAAAGGATCCGGTTCCATGTATCTGACGCGCCGCCAGCGGGAAGTTTTCGAATTTATCCGCCAGTTCATCGAGACGAATAATTACTCGCCCTCGTTGGAAGAGATCGCCAAGGGACTGGAGCTTTCCTCCCTGGCAACGGTTCACAAGCACCTGACAAACCTGGCGGACAAGGGGTTGATCCGGCGCCATTGGAATCGCGGCCGGGGCATTGAACTGGTCAGCGGCCTCGGCACCCCCAGCATGGTTCAGATGGAGTTGGATGCCGCCTACAGGCTGCCGATCAAGGGCACCGTGGCCGCCGGGACGCCGATTGACACCTACGAAATGGACGACGAGCGGTGTCCAATCCCCACCGATATGGTGAAAAACGCCGACAATACCTTTGTCCTTCGCGTGCGGGGGGATTCGATGATCGAGGATGGTATATACGAAGGGGACATGGTGGTGGTGGAGCGGGCCAAATCCGCCCGCGCCGGCCAGGTGGTCGTCGCTCTGGTCAATGGCTACGAAACGACAATTAAGCGGTTCTATGCCGAAGGGGAAACGATTCGCCTCCAACCGGCCAACAGCGCCATGGAGCCAATCATCGTTATGGCGAAGGATGTGGAGATTCAGGGCCTGGTCGTTGGGCTTCTCCGCCATTACAGCCGTTAAGCGGCCCGATTCCGGGAGTCAAACAGGGCTGGCGGAATTTTCCTTGAGGGCACGCGCGCGCCAAGGGAAAGGTAGGTCCGTGCCGGGTTCCCGGCTTCATCTCAGCAATTTCCGCGAGAGCCTTTTTTTCTCATGAGCCTTGAGACACTCTTGCCCGTGGTGGCGATCGACGGCCCGGTGGGCGTTGGCAAGTCCAGTGTGGCCCGCCGCGTGGCCGAGTCTCTCGGGCTGCTTCACCTGGATACCGGCGCCATGTATCGAGCCGTCGCCATGAAAGCCATGGAATTGCCGCCCGGCGAGCGTGAAGACGAGGCGGTGATTGGAGAATTGGCGCGGTCGCTCGACCTGGAATTGCAAGGGGGCGGGCGCCTGCTGCTCGATGGCAAGGATGTAACCGTGGCGCTGCGCGATGAGAGCGTCAGCCGCTATGTCTCCGTCGTGGCGGACTGCCGATCCGTCCGCGAGGCGCTGGTGGAACAGCAGCGCCGGCTCGGCGCCGCCCAGGCATCTGTCCTGGAAGGACGGGATATCGGCACCGTGGTCTTCCCCGACGCGGCCTTGAAGATCTTTCTGGATGCCTCGCCCACAGTGCGGGTGGACCGGCGGATGAAACAGCTGCTTGATCTGGGCCGGCCCGCCGACAGAGAGGCCATCTACCAGGGGCTGGTCGAACGCGACGAACGCGACCGGGCGCGGGAATGGGGCGCCCTCGCCATCGCAACGGATGCCCGGCTTCTCGACACCACGGACTTTACCGAGGATATGGTGGTGAATCTGATCTGCGCCATGGTCAGGGAATCACCCATTTTTTATCAAAGCGCGAAAGCCTCCCAATCCTCATGACTTCCAAAACCTCGCGCATCCCAACCGACGAACAAATCTACGAAGCTCCCAGATGGTACGATCACCTTGCCTACTGGTTCGGCAGGTTGCTGATCTACTGGATGGCCAAAGTCTATCACCGGGTGAGGATCCGAAACGGCCATCGGATCCCCCACGAGGGACCCCTTGTGGTCATTTGTAACCACGCGAGCCACCTGGATCCTCCCTTGGCCGGCCTGGCGACCACGCGGCGGCTGCGCTATATGGCGAAAGCGGAGTTGTTTGAAGTTCCTGTGCTTGGGCGATTGCTGCGCGCCGTCGGAGCCTTTCCCGTCCGCCGTGGCCAGGCCGACCGGCACACAATTCGGCTCGCGATCCAACTGGTGCGCAATGGGGAGGCGCTGATCATGTTTCCCGAGGGAACACGCTCGCGCACGGGAGAATTGAAAGAGGCTCAGCCCGGCGTGGCGATGGTCCTGAACCAGGTTCCCGAGGCCACGATTGTCCCGATTCGTGTCGAAGGAAGTTTTGAAGCCTGGAAGCCTGGAAGGAAGTTTCCCAAGCCAAGACCGGTTTGGATCAAAGTGGGCGAGCCATTTCAGCTTGACGACTTGTCCCCCCTGCCAAAGGTAAGAAAAGAGCTCTATCAGGAAATCGGCCGGCAATTGATGAAACGAATCGCTTCAATCTGACCCTGCCGCTGTTTGTTTCCTATAATAAACGGCAAGGTTCACGCTGTGACCAAGCCATCAAACCAAAGTAGTGAACTGCGAGACCTCAAGGAGCCCATGGCCCATGGCCCCGGAAGACCACACCCCCAAAAACACGAACCCCGACCAGGAAGAACAGCCTCGGCAGCCGTCGGAAGAAACCCCTCAGCACCCCTCGGCTCAGGAAACGCCAGAGAGCGGCCCCGAACAGGATGCACCGGATGATTCCCATCTGCCAGAGCCGTGGGAAGAAGCCGATGATGAGGACGCCGCTCTGGAAAAGGAATTCGCCGAGCTTCTCGACCAGCACCTGCCCGGCAGCACCCAGGCTCCACGCGGAGAGCTGATGGAACTGCCCGTTGTTGCCGTGCGCGAGGACAGCGTCCTGGTCGACATTGGCGGCAAGGCGGAAGCCTCCGTGCCCATCGAAGAATTCGCAAAGGTCGACGGGCGGCCCGACGTGGAAGTAGGCCAGGTGATTCCCGTTGTTCAGATCGGGCAGCGAGAAGACGGCACACCGCGGCTGAGCCACCGGCAGGCCCGGTCGCGCCAGGCCCGCAAGGCGATCCGCGAGGCCCAGGAACAACGCCTGCCGGTCAAGGGCATTGTGACCTCGGTGGTCAAAGGTGGTGTCATGGTGGATGTGGGCCTGGATGCCTTCATGCCCGCCAGCCAGGTCGATCTGTTCAAGATTCCCGACCTCAATGCGCTCCTCTCGAAAGAGATCGAATCCTACGTTTTGGAATTCGACCCGCGGCGCAATCGGGCAGTGCTCTCGCGGCGCCAGCTTCTCTATGAACGGCGGCAGCAGGAGCGGCGCGATTTCCTGGAAACCCTGCAGGTCGATCAGGTGATTTCCGGCAAGGTCAAGAGCGCCCTGGATTTTGGCGTGTTCGTGGACCTCGGGGTGGTCGACGGTTTCATCCCGCGGGAAGAAGTGTCCTGGGACCGGGGCAAATCTCCCTCGGAGGTTGTGAAAAACGGAGAAGAGATCGAGCTGAAGATCCTCAGCATCTCGCCCGAATCAGGAAAGATCACACTTTCCCGAAAGCGCATGAAGCCGAATCCCTGGGACACGATCGACGAGAAATATCCCGAGGGCTCGGCAGTGCGCGGCACTGTGGTGGCGATCCAGCCCTATGGCGCGTTTCTCCATCTGGAGGAAGGCATCACGGGGATGATCCACGCGACGGACATGGCGTGGGCCACGGGCAACAAGAAGCCCTCGGAATATCTGAGCGTGGGCGACGAAATCACCAGCAAGGTGCTGGAAGTCGACCGGGAGAAAAAGCGCCTCTCGCTGGGCCTGAAACAATTGACCAAGGATCCCTGGAGCGATGTGGACGAGCGGTTCAAGCCGGGAACGAAACATAGCGGCACGGTGACATCGCTGACGAACTACGGCGCCTTCGTCAAGCTGGACGAGTATATCGAGGGCATGGTCCACGTGAGTGATATCACGTGGTCGCAACGCGTCGGCCATCCAAAGGAATTCCTCAAGCCGGGCGACGAGGTTGAGGTGGCTGTGCTGAAGATCGACAAGAAAAACCGCCGCATCAGCCTAGGCATCAAGCAGTTGGAAGATTCGCCCTTCGACGCTTATATGAAGAAACACAAGGTCGGATCGACGGTGAAGGGGAAGGTCACGCGCTTTGCTCCATTCGGTGCCTTCGTGGAGCTGGCTCCCAACCTCGAGGGGCTGATTCACATCAGCCATATCGATGAGAAGCGGGTCGAGCTGCCGGAAAGCGCCCTGGAACAAGGCCAGGAAGTGACCGTGAAGATCATCAGCGTGGATAAGAAGAATCACAAAATCTCGCTTTCGCGCAAAGAAGCCTTGAAAGCCCAGGAGCGCGAAACGATCCGCCAATACACGAAGAAGAAGGACGATGTTCCCTCTGGAATGACCTTTGGCGAAGCGCTGCGCGCGGCCCAGGAAAACAAGGATGAGAACTCGAAGGACTGACCCCTCTCCAAGAAGAACCCATGCCGCCGCCCTGGACCATCCGGGGCGGCGCTCGTTTTTGCGAGCACCCCGATGAACGGCCCGCCCCCGCCCCGCGGAGCGTCTCCCCTCGTCTATACGCGCGAGGCATTGCTGGCGGCGCTGCTCGCCCCTGTCTTTTACCACCCGCTCTGGCAGCTCGGATCGCTGCTGGCCGGGGGCGACGCGGCGAACCTCTTCTGGCCGATGAAAGTCCTGATCCAGCAGGCTGTCTGGAACGATGGTATCGTGCCGCTTTGGAATCCTTATTCCTTCATGGGATCGCCCATGGCGGCATCGCTCCAGCACGGCGTATTCTACCCCCTCAATTGGCTCGTCTATACATTGCTCCCGGCCCACGCGGGGCTGATGGCGGGCAACCTGGTCCATCTCGGACTCGCGGCGTCGGGGATGTATTTCTGGCTGAGGACGGGGCTGCGCCTTGCCGCGCTGCCCGCGATTGCGCTCGGCGCGGCGTTCCCCTGCACGGCGTGGTTCTGGGGGCACCAGGAACATATCAACCAGATCGCGGCGATTTCCTGGCTGCCGCTCCAGGCACTCTCCGTTTGGCTTTACGTGCGCGGACAGATTCATTCACGAGCTTTTGTGCTGAGCTATGCCGGCCTGGCTTCGCTGCAGTTTCTCGCCGGCCACCCCCAGGAAGCCTTCTATGCGCATCTTTTCTGCGGCGGGCTGGCCATCTGGCAACTGGCCGCGCGGCGCGGGCGCAAGCCGTTCGCCTTCACTGCCATTCGGGATTTGACCTGCGCCGCGGCGATGACGGCCCTGGTGGTCGCCGTCCAGTTGCTGATGACGCTGGAGTTGAGCAGTCATTCGCGGCGCCAGTTCTCCGAACCCGGCTATGCCGTGTCCTATTCCATGCCCCCGGATTTGCTGGCCACGTATATCGCCCCCCACTCTTTCGGCAGTTTCCGGGAAGGCTATTACAGGGAAGATGAAGCGGGCCAGACACTGACGGACGAGGCAGGCAACCCCCAGTGGGATTTTCGCGCCTACGGCGAATACGGCCTCTATGTCGGCCTGCCGGTTTTGATCCTGGCCGCAATGGCCTTCCTGGGAAGAAGAAGAAAGGCCGCCACGGGTTTCCTCCTACTCGCGGTGCTGGCGCTGCTCCTTGCGATGGGCGGCAACACGGATCCCCGGCGGATCATGTCCCTCGACTTTGAGGAGCAGCCCGGCCCCGGGTGGTCGCTCTACGAACTGCTGGTCTTGCTCTTCCCCCCTGCCGATGGGTTTCGCGTGCCCGCGCGCATCGCCGTGCTGGCGGCGTTTTGCCTTTGCACCATGGCGGCTTTGGGGATGGGGACGCTGCTCAGGCTCATCGGAAACCGCCGCATACGATTCGCAACTGGCATGGTTATCATGGCGGCCGTTTTTGCGGCACTGTATATACCGAGTCGCAAGGAAAAGTTCCACTATCCCGTCGATGCGGAATACCTCGCCCGGCAAGCGGGCACGGAAGCGATTCAGGCCACACTGGACAACCGCCTCTATCGCCTCACCGTTTCCGACGATCAGCGCCTCATGCGCCAGCGCCACCGCGAAACCGCCATGCCCGGCGGCAATCCGCTGACCGAGCGGTTTATCGCCCGCCAGCCCCACATGAACGCCGTCGCGCGGGTTCCCCTGGCCGATGGATACGAAGAGGGGCTTCTCCCCACGCTTCGGCTGAAGGATTTCCTTTTCGAGTTCAACCGCAACCTGCGCCAGCGGCGGCCCGATCCGGCATTGCTCACGCTGCTCGGCATCGACCGCATCTATACAGACTTGCCAATGGACGAGGATGCCTATCCCGTGGACCGTGTATCGCCCATCGGCTGGCGCTATCACGAAAACCCGAAAAGCCTTGGCGCCGCCTTCGTCGAGCAGGCTGCGAAGGGCCTCGATCCCGCCCGCCTCGATGGCCCGTTCTATCGCGGCGGCGAACCGCATGAAGGCTTGCGCGGGTCGGCCGTGCCCATCGGCTCCCTGCCCGAATGGAACCCCGACTGGCCGCGTCTGCGCACCGCGCTGCCGACGACAAACCGTGTGCAGGTGTTTTCAGATCAGCCCGGAGAAACCGGCGATGCGCTCCTGGCCATGGGCTGGTATCCGGGATGGCGGTTTGCCGAAAGCATGGCGGAAGTCGAGTTTCTCAACGCCGTTCACGCCCGCCTGCCCGCCAGTCAACAAGTCGAGGGCGCGGCGGCCTCGCAATCGGGGAGACTCCTCTGGGACTTGCAGTTCGCGCCGTTCAGCTACCGCGCCGGGCTGTTCTTCTCCGCCATTGGAATCGCTTTCTGGTCGGGGCTATTTGCCTTTCACCGGGGGCGGCGGCGGCGCATCAGCACTTGACGAAGCGGCCCGGCTTTCGCTCACCATACGCCGCTGGCGGAGCCCTCTCCGCCCGCAATCAGATGGAAGGAAGCACCATGCGCGTTGGTTTCGTCACCCTCGGGTGCGACAAGAATACGGTGGACAACGAATATCTGGCGGGGCTGCTGGCCCGCCGGGGCATGTCCATCGAACCGGCCGATGAAGCCAATCCCCCCGATGTCGTGGTGATTACGACGTGTGGATTCCTCAAGGCGGCGCAGGATCAATCGGTTGAATTGATCCGCCGCTGGGCCGGCGTGCGCGAACAGTCAGGCACGCGGCTCGGCGTGATCGGCTGCCTCGCCCAGCGCAGCAAGGAAGAGCTGCTCCGCGATTTTCCCCAGATCGATTTCCTCGCCGGAGTGGGCGAGTTCGAGCGCGTGGCGCGGCTCGTTGCCGGCGAATCGAAATCCGCGTTCCTCCAGAACACCGATGGCACGAGCTGGGAGCTGGACCGCCAGAGCGCCCCGGTCGCCGATATCGAATTCGACGACCGCGAGTTCGGCGATGGCGCGCCGCGTGTGCTGGTGCCGAAAACGCTCCCCCGCCAGCGACTGGACAAATCACCCCACGGCTTCCTCAAGATCAGCGACGGCTGCAACCATACCTGCACCTTCTGCAGCATCCCGCTGATGAAGGGCGTCTATACAAGCGTGCCGCGCCCCGTCCTCATGGAGGAGGCGCGCCGCCTGCTCGACGACGGCGTGCGCGAAATCAACATCGTCGCCCAGGACATCACGAAATACGGACTGGACACGGAGAAACGGCTGGCGCTGCCCGATCTGCTCAAGGACCTCTGCTCCATCGAAGGAGATTTCTGGCTGCGGCTGTTCTATCTCTATCCCAGCACGGTGACGAAGGATCTGATTGCCGTGATGAAGGAAGAGCCGAAGATCGCGCGTTATCTGGACATTCCGCTCCAGCATCTCGACGCTGGCGTGCTCAAGCGCATGAAGCGCCCCCACGACGCCGCGCGCACCATGGACATGCTGCGGATGCTGCGCCGCGAGCTGCCCGATGTGACGCTGAGGACCACGTTCATCGTCGGCTTTCCCGGGGAATCGAAACAGGAATACCAGACGCTGCTCGACGGGTTGGACGAAATCCGCTTCGAGCGCCTCGGCGTCTTTACGTATAGCAAGGAGGAGGGCACGCCGGCGGCGGACCTGCCCAAGCAGATCACCACGAAGGTGAAACAGCGGCGGAAAGAAAAGCTGATGAAGAAGCAGCGGAAAATCAGCGCGGAGTGGGCCCAGCAGCAGATCGGCACCGAGCGCACCTGCCTGGTGGAAGGGAAAGTGCCGGACAGCGATTGGTATGTCGGCCGCAGCCACAGCGAAGCGGCGGATATCGACGGCGTGATCCGCATCCTGAGCGAGGACGAACTGAAACCGGGCGATTTCGTGCGCACGCAAGTGATCGAAGCAGACACGTACGACCTCACCGCCGTGGCGGTGGATTCCCTGGACGTGGAAACCGTGGAAATCGACACGGCGGAGACGAATGTGTGATTGGAAGTTGGA
>CAYFUR010000037.1:0-33739 GCA_964346275.1 uncultured Candidatus Sumerlaeota bacterium | reverse complement strand
CCATAGCTGCATTCCGTCCAGTAGGCGTCGCCGCGTTTTCCTTCCCAGGAGGCCTTCTTTTCGCCGCGAATCACCAGCCGTCCGCTGCTGACTTCCACGTCAAAGTCCTTTCGGTCCAGTCCGGGGAGTTCCGCCCGCACAAGGATGTCCCTCTCGCGGTTCTCCACATCGATGGGCGGTCCGTCGGCGCTGAAGAAGGCCACCGGAAATTGGTCCATCGCGTTGCCGTCCTCCACATTTTCTCCGCCGCGGAAGCGGCTGATCCAGTGACGGAATTTTTCATCCACTTCGTGGCGCAGGTTTTCCATCGAGTCTCTCCAGTTGGTCGGAACCAGTGCGTTCATACATCAACACCTCCTTTCGTGCCGATGAGTCGATGGCGCCTTCCATCGCGCCTTACAACCAGAAAGAATCTTCAAAAGCCATACCTGCTTGATCGTCTCGTGCCCGTTCTCTAACCCTGGAAATATCAACGGATGAGCCAGCGCAAAAGGGGTCCCGTGGTGGATTTGCGGTCGCGGGAGGGGGCCTTCCACCGTCGCGGCGACGTTGCAGGGACGCGCTTTGAATATTCCCGCCCGGCGCCCCCCTTTTCGTTGATTTTCCGGATAGGATGCGGCTTGATCTTTGGGCCGCGCTATTGCGCCGCATTCAGATCACAAGGAGCCCGTCATGGCCGAGATGCGAGCCAGCCACATCCTGGTTGATTCCAAAGAGCAGGCCGAAGAACTGAAAAAGGAAATCGAAGGGGGAACGACCTTCGAAGAAGCGGCCAAGAACAACAGCAAGTGCCCCAGCAAGGCCGAAGGGGGCGATCTTGGTTGGTTTCAGGAAGGCATGATGGTGAAGCCTTTCGAAGAAGCCTGCCTCCAGATGAACGAGGGCCAGCTCTCCGATCCCGTGCAGACCCAGTTTGGCTATCACCTGATTAAGTTGACCGGAAAGAAGTAATCGCCGGCGGATCGTTTTTCACCAACCCCCGAAAGGCCCATCCTTGCGCGTTCTGATTACGTCGGATCTTCATGCGGAATTGACGGGACTGGAAACGATTCGCCGCCTGGTGGCCGGGATGGATCGCGAAGATCCAGACCTTGTGGTGCTCGCCGGCGATCTCGGCAATCCCTCCCATCTCTTTGAATCCTGTCTCGCATGCTTTATCCCGCTGAGTTGCCCCATCGCTGTGTTGCCAGGGAATCATGATATTTGGACGAGCTTTGGGGAAACCAGCATCGCGCTTTACGAGGAAATCCTTCCCGAGATCACTGCTTCCATGGGCTTTCACTGGCTTGAGCGCGATCCGCTGGTGCTCCCTGGTGGCTTTGGTGTTTGTGGCAGCATTGGCTGGTATGACTACAGCGCCCGCGAGCCGAGCTATGAGCAGACCGACGAGGAAATCATTCGCAACAAGCCCAAATATGCCATGGACGCCCAGTGTGTGGATTGGGAATACACCGATCCGGAGTTCGCCGAATATTGCCGGCGGCGCCTGGAGCGCCAGATCAAGATGCTCGAGGAGAATCCCGACGTCCAACGCGTCATGGCGGCGACCCACGTTCCCGTGTTCGAGGAGCAGATCGACCGCCATCCCGACGACCGCGATTGGTCTCTTGGCAATCCGTATTTCGGCCACCTGACCATGGGGGAGGAACTGGGGAAATTCCAGAAACTGCGCTGGGTGATCAGCGGCCATACCCACGTCGGGCTCAATGGCCTGATTGAACGCGATGGCCTGCATCCCCTGGCCACGGCGGTCATTGCCAGCGATTACGAACGCCCCCGCTGGGTCACCCTCGAAATCGATTCCGAAGGCAATCGCGACCAGGCTCTTTAGAGCCCCGTATAGTCAAGGAACGTCCAGCCGCGCCGGAGGATGCGCTCGATGTCGCGGCCGAGGTGAAGATCCAGGTCGTTGGGATGCAGCGAAATACGCAGCGGTGTGCCAGTCCACCGAGCCGCCCACTCGTTGGCTTTGTTCCAGGGCCTGAGGGCGGCGGCGCGGGCACGCGTATCCGCTTCAAAGCCTACCAGCGGCAGCATCCGGAACCGTTTCCCCTTTTTCGTATAGACGCCCGCCAGGCTTTCATAGGCCTGGTAGGGGAGCCGCGCGAGCTGCCTCCGTGACAGCGCCCCCAGCGCCCAGGCCGGCGGGACATAGAGAGACGGCGTCCCCAGATCGTTCTTCCGGAGCCACTGGTAACTCTGCCGGACAATGCGTGCCGCTTCCATGGATGGCCGCGATAAATGCTCGGCCACATCACGGGAGAGCAATGTGCTATGGACACGGTGGTATGCCGTGTCGATGCGCTCGGCGCGATGGACCCAGCCGTGACCCGCCATAATCCATCCCTCGCGCCTCCACTCTTTTAATTGTTCGATTTGATGAGATTGCCAGGGAAGGCCTCCCACGACCAGCAGCGTCGCGGGATAGACATTGAGCCGCCGGAGCAAATCCACGAGGTGTCCCACCTGGTCAAGCGTGTGGGGCATCACGTCGTGAATGGAAACCAGTGCGGGATTGGGAGAAGACACGTTGTTGCTTTGAACCGGGGTGGTTGGGATGGGAATTCAGCGGGCGGACAGCCTCCTTGCCTTCTCTGGGGTTTTAATGACCTTGCCAGCTTTCTTCTTTTTCGTCCATCCCATGATGTCGGCGAAAATCTGGAGCCACTCCTCCAGGGCGCGCGACGTCTGCTCCGCCGCCGCTTCCCCCGCGTATTGCGAGATGCGGATTTTTTCCTCCGCGGGAAGCGCGTCGATACGCTTGATGCCCTGGGCGACGGTTTCTCCTTCCTCGAGCCGGAAGATCCCCGGCGCGAGGGTAGGCCACTCGGCAATCCCACAGCGCCGCGACACGACAACGAGGCGTTTGCGGGCCATGGCCTCAAGGGCGATCGTGCCGAATGATTCCACGTGGGAGGGCAAGACCAGCATATCGGCGGAATCAATGGTTTCGCGGACTTTGTTGCGGGTCACCCATCCCAGAAACTTCAGGTTGGAGAGCTCTTTTGTCTTCTGAATGATGTGATCACGGAGCGGGCCGTCTCCCGCGATTCGAAACTGGATGTGGGGAAGCTGTTCGGCGGCCTCCAGCACCGCCTCCACGTTTTTCTCCGGAGCGACGCGGCCCGCGTAGAGCACGCTGCGGATCTGGCCTTCCTGCGGCGTCGTCGGCGCTTCCAGAAAATGGCGGGCAATGGGCGTGGCCACCAGCCGCGCCTTTTTCGCGCCATGTTTGCGGGCGGTTTCCACCATGTCCTCGTTGAAACTCACCGTCATCGAGCTGGTGTAAAAGACTCCACGGTGGAGGGCCCTCAGGCTCCCCGTGAAGAGACTGCCGATTGCCTGGTTTTTCCAGTAAAGATCGGAGAGGCCTTCGAGATCGGTATGGAACCCGACCACCGTTTTTGCGTTGTAAAACTTTGACTTCACGAGGCCGTAGAGCCCGAACGGGCCCGGAGTCGCCAGAACGATAATATGCGGCCGGATCCGGCGCAGGGTGCCGCCGGTGCGCCGCAGGCTGGGCATATAAAGGCGCTGGGTCTTGTCGCCGGGCAGGGGTATCGACCAGCCCTGAACCTCGGGATGCTGGCGGCTGCCGGGACACAAAATGGCGACCCGGCCCAGGTAGCGCTCCATGTGCTCCGCCAGGTCGTGATAGTACACACCCACGCCGTTTCGGTCCTGAATCGCATCCGACATGAAAGCCACGCGCAGAGAGCGCAGCTTCTCGGAAATGGTCATTCGCGGCATCGTGGCCGGTGTTTTTCGGTTTTTCGACACGCTGATCGTTCTTCCCTCCGACTGGAATCTCCAACTGCCGTTCAACGTAACAGTTACCCCTGAATACGCGCCCGCTGAGAAGGCATGCAAGAAGAGTGTTCAACGTCACAAGGGAGTCATTTTCTCCGTGCTGGCTGGGTCTGGCCTTCCGCCGGGGCTCTCGTAACCGAATCGCCGCCGGACAAACGCGAGGTCCCGGCTGATTTCCGCCGGTCCGATTCCATAGTCCTCCGCCGCATACTTGTGCCGGCTGCGATAGGCGCGTGACTCCTCGTCCCGCGCCGCGAGTTGCCTCTGGAACGCCTCGTCCGGGTTCCAGCCAAACCGCCGGTAAAGCGCCTCCACCGTTCCGGCGACTTCCTGCTTCATTTCTTCCAGTTTCACAAAGGCCCGGCGATCTTCCGGAGCGCGGGGAATCTCTCGCAGCAAGTAACGATAAGAGGAGCGCAGCATGTTATAGAGCCGCCGGTGATACCAGTTTCCCCGCGCGTCATTATCAAAGAGCACACGCCCTTCTTCCATGGAACTGATGAGCGATGGGACCACTTTGACCGGGTCGCGAAGACAACAGATCATCCGGCAATCGGGAAATTCCTCGCGAAGAGAACGTATCATTGGCGTGAAGGAGGGATTCTTGGAGAGGATTTGCTTTTGGGGGCCGTGGACGTAGAGGTGGCGCTGGAGGCAGCGATGGTAAAAGGACATGAGGCGGCGGCGTTTCTTCTCCGGCAGCGCTTCATCGAATCGTGTCAGCCGCCACAGCTCATGATCCGCGGGAAAGGGATGCGTCAGGAGAAAGCAAGCGAAGACCGGAACGAAGAGAAGGTAGTCCTCCTCCGGTGCGGCCAGGGAAACCTTGTGGATCGCGTCCATGCTGGTGAGCGAGCGTCTCTCGATCCACTCCATCACGCGGGCGCCCGGACGGCCCATCATCCGGTCCAGGCGCAGCAGGCCCTGAACAATGCGTCGCTCGGTGATCGATGGCGCGAGGAGAAGCTCCCACAACGTGAGCGTGGTGAAGCGCCGCGTGTCATCGGCCAGAACCTGGTGGAGAAAGGTCGTCCCGCTGCGGGGGACGCCGACGATGAACAAGGGCTCGCGAACGCGCATTCGCCGGTATCCGCGAAAGAGGATTTCATCCAGCGCAAAACCGGCAAAGTGGAGGCATTGGAGGAGAAAGAAAACCGGCAGAAAAGCGCTCATCACGATTGCGCGCTTGACCGTCAGCCGCGCGGGGGATCCCTTGCGGGGAAAGTAAGTCTGCCCAAGAAGGCGAAGGAAACTTTTCAGAAAATCAAGAAACATGAACTCGCCCGGCGAGGACTCGCATCCGCCGGGCGAGAGCATCATCGGGGCGGGGGATCAAATGCAAGTCCGCGCTTTTCCTTTGGAGCGTGGCATTTCCATGTCGGGAAAGGGGGGGATGGGTCAGGAGGCGCCGGGCGGGCGGAAGATGTTCCCCGTGCGGTGGATCTTCTCGGCGATTTCCAGGCATTTGCGCCGGTCTTCCGGAAGGCCCCATTCCTCGGTTTGAAGGCGGAGCAGATGGCGGGCGATCTCCATGGGCTCGGCGCCCTTGCGCACCAGGACGGAAAGGGGCCCGGCGTATTGATTGTATTCGGAGGAAAATCCGGGAAGCCCCCGGAGCGCCAGCGGATCCCAGGAATCGAGGACGCGTTTGATTTCGCCGCGGATGGCGCGCATGGCCATGCGTGTGTTTTGTTCTTCGGCCGAACTGTCGTTTTCCGGCGCCATGGGGGACAACTCCACTGCGTGAAAGTGATGGGGATCGTCGGGCGGAGGAATCAGGCTCCGTTGCGATGAACGCGCGGGCTCAGGACACCCACAAAGGGAAGATTGCGATAATATTCGGCAAAATCCAGCCCGTAGCCGACCACGAAACGGTCGGGGATATGAAGTCCAACGTAATCAATTTCAAGTTCCGCCGCGCGGCTGCGTTTTTCTTTATACAGGAAGCAGCAGAGAGCGATACTGGCGGGACGGTGAACGCGAAGCAGGTCCGCAATGGCGGCCAGGGTGCGCCCGGAATCATAGATATCCTCGATCACAACCACATGCTTGTCGCGGAGGTTCATCTCCACGTCCTTGGTGATCTGAACATGTCCGCTGCTCGAGGTCGCGCTGCCGTAGGATGCCGCTCCCACCATGTCGAAGGAATGGGGGGTGGTAATTTTGCGGCTCAGATCGGAAAGAAAAATGAGCGCCCCGCGAAGGATGCCGACGAGAACGAGTTCACGGCCTCGATAATCTTCGCTGATCCGGGCTCCCAGTTCCGCCACGCGCGAGGCGATTTGCTCGGGAGAATAGAGAATCTCCTCGATATCTTTGTTCATGTCCTGCGAGATTTCGGGAATCAAAATGGGCCTTATCGCCTTTCGAGAAAGCCTTCCATTCGCTGGGTGTTCTGCTCTTTGTATTTCTTGCCCTCGCGGAAGTAGAAGATTTTGCCTTCGTCGTAATACTGGTAAATCGTGTGCGGCTGCCCCGCGGGATCGGTGCTTTCCTTGATTTCGTGGGGGTCGCCATATTCGGTGATCAGTCGAATCGTATCGGGGAGGGGCTTCTTCTCGGGTCCATTGCGCTGAAAGCGGTAAATCGCGTCATCGTCGAGATAGATCCAACCGCGATCGGGCAGGTTATTCATCGGGCTCCGGTCTTCATCATTCCGGTGCACCCAACTGTCCATGGTGAATTCGCGAGCCGTGAGAGGCTTTCCGTCGCGGCGCCAGTAGAGGTAGAAGTAATCCGGCGCGCCTTTTTCTTCGTAGAGGCGTTGCTGGTAGGCGGCGATTCGCGGCGTGTCGTGCCAGTCGCGCTCTTCCTTGGGCCAATCCATGGGGACAGGTACGACGTTCATGGAAAACGTCGGATCGATCCACTTGCGCAGGGGGTCCTTGTCCTTCTTGTTGCAGGCGGAAATTGCCAGTGTCGCGGCAAGAGCCACGGAGAAACAAAGGAATCGGCTGAAAATCATAGGGTATCGGGTCATCTTTTCTGCAGGGCTTGGACTCAAGCCTCGCCCAGAAGTTCTTTAAGCTGGGCTTGAAGGCTATCAAATTCTTTAAGGTTTTCCCGCGCCTGGGCGAGTTCCTCTTCCTGGGAGGCGATGCGGTCGTTCAACTCCACGATCTGCTGCATCTGTTCGCGGATGACTTCTTCTTTCTCTTCGGCGGTTTGCTCCTCCTCCCCGGCCCGGTCCACTTTCTCCTGAAGTTCTTCGATCTGCGCCATCTGCTCCCTGATCACTTCGTCCTTTTCCTTCAAGACCTGTTCGACTTCTTCCCCGCCCTGTTTCCGCGATTCTTCCAGCCGGTTGCTCAACTCATCGATCTGGTTCATCTGCTCGCGGATCACCTCGTCTTTTTCTTCCAGGGCCTGTTCGAGGTCGTTCATCCGGTTTTCGCTTTCGGCCAGTTGGCGTTGCTGTTCGTGGATGATTTCTTCCTTCTCGGCCAGTTTGGCCTGAACCATTTTGAGAAGATTCTTTCCTTCCATTTGCGCGTGTGCCTCCAGGGGCCTCCCAGGCCGTGACAGAAATGTCATTTTGGGTGATAATGGAAACGCAGTGCAAGGAAAGGCTGAGCAGGGAAAGTGAATTCTGCACGGGGCGATTCAGGGTCCGGCCCCGCGAAACTGCCGGCCAAAGCTCGACCGCAGAACATCAAGGAAAGCCTCGCGCTTCTCGCGCCGTTTGCGCTCTCGCAACTCTCCGCGCAATGTGTCGCGAACTTGCTCCAACGGGACCACCGTCTCTGGGATCGTTGCCAGTTTCTGCATGATAAAAACGCCCGCCGGGGTGGAAACCACATCGGTCTCCCCGGGCTCGAGGGAGAAAGCCAGGTTTTCGAACTCCTCCAGGTAAGCCCCGCGGGCGAAAGGTTCCAGCTCGCCCGATCCCGTCCGGCTTTCATGGCGGCTGTAATCGGCAACAAGGCTCTGGAATGTTTCTTCTTCGCTCTCCAACTTGGCCAGAACTTCTTGGGCTTCCTCTGTTGTCGGCACGAGGATAATGCGCACCTGGGCCATTTCTTCTGTGCGGTATTGGTCCAAGCGCTGGTTGTAAAGCTGGCGAATCTCCGCCTCGCTCACATCCACGCCGTCGATTTGCTGTTTGATGATGGAGGATGTGATGGCCTCGCGGGCGCTTTGGCGAGCACGAACCCGTTCCACCGGTTTGTCCAGCTCGCCCGATTCCTCGAACCAGCGCAGGATCATCAGTTGGTCTCGCAGCTTGAGCTGGAAGGCCTCCTCCAACTCCGGCGTCCGGGCGCGTCCATCGAGAAAATCGGCCAGCGCTTCGTGGTAATCCATCTCACTGATGGCAAAGCCATAGGCTTCCAGGACGATAGGCCCTTCGTCCGAGTCTTCCACCGGCGGCAGCATCAGGTCGACCCAGTAAGCCAGGCGCCCGACCATGTCCTGCATATTGGGATAGGGAGAAGCGGGGCTGAACCGGGTCACGAGCGAAGGCGTTGTGTCGATAATAGTGGACCGGGTGGTGGCCGGGGCGGGCTCCACATCGAGTTGCGGAGTTTTTGCGCACCCCACGATTGATGCAGAGAGGAAGAAGAGGATCGGCATTGTCAGATCAAGGCGCACGATCCGTTTACCTGATTCCGCTGAGATTGATTGTGTCTGGACCGTACTCCAGAACACGAGCTAGAAAAAAATGGCCTTGGAGCGAAGAAAAAATTCATTCAGCGGGGCATTTCCGCCACAAGCGGACCCAATTCCTCGGGATTTTCTTCCACGGGGTCCATTTCCAGAACTTCGCCCAGTTGGCGGCGTAGCTCGCCCTTGACTTCCTCAATGGAAGGCGCGTCATCGCGCAGGAGTTTCTTGATCGACGTCACGCCGCGATCCCGAATGCCGCAGGGAATGATCAGCCCAAAGTGATCCAAATCCGTTTCCACGTTCAGAGCGAGGCCGTGGATGGTCCACCAGCGGCGCACATGGATGCCCATGGCACAGACCTTTTCTTTCCCCACCCAGACGCCGGTGCGCCCTTCCCAGCGATAACCTTTCAAACCCCAGCGGCCGATGGTACGGATGACCGCTTCTTCCAGCAGGCGCAGGTATTCGTGGAGCCCCAGCTTTGACACATTCACTTGGGGATAGGCGACAATTTGTCCGGGGCCATGATAGGTCACCTGCCCGCCGCGATCAGTTTCCGTGACGGTGACGCCGCGGCGCTTGAGAACGGCCGCGGGCGCGACGACTTCGTTTTCGCTGCCGCGCCGCCCGACGGTGATTGTGGGCGGGTGCTCGACAAAGAGGACATGGGGGCCGCGGCGCCCATCGATCTGATCTTTCTGCAACCGGCGTTGCAGTTCGTAGGCCGGCGCGTAATCGATCCGGCCGAGGTCGTAAAAGGGAAGTGTCTGTCTGGCTTCCATCACATTTCTCCTGGAGGATGGCGGCTTCCGATGCCGCCGTGGCCATCCTACTTTCCATAGCAGGGAGGCGGCCAACCAATTCTCGCGGCGGTCCAGGCATGGGGTCTTGCCGGATTCGATCTCCACCTGGTGTCATTTCCTTGACAATCGGTCCGCAACGCTCCACCTTCTTTTGAAAGGCGGGACGTCAATCGCTCACTGCGGCACAATACCGCAACTCGGGAGAGCCATCCGGCCTCCCTTCGGAGCGAAAACGTCCCGCCTCTTTTTTTGTCGCTCCCACTCGGATTTCCCCGGCATTTCGGCTTGTTTCATTTCCCCGGCCCCATGACCGTTGAGCCGGGCCGCGCCTGGCCGAGTTCCTGGAAAGCGAATCCGCTCCCTTCGTGGCAAAGCATCTCGACAAGTGGATCCTTCTCGCTCTGGCGGCGCTGCTGCTCCCGGCGGCGATCGTCCTCTGGCTCGTGGCCGGTTGGCGGATTCCCTCGCTCGATGCGCCATCCGTTTCCGGTGGCTTTCCCGTCGGCGGGGTTGCGGCGCTTGTTGTGGGACTGGCCTCCGCTGTTTGCCTTGTTCTGAGCGGATATCCGTTGCTGCGTTTTGTTCAGCCGCGCGCACGGCGCCTTTTGCCCGCTCTGGTCTTCAGTTTCCTCGCCGGGGGAGCCTTTTCCGGGATCGTGCTTGGGCTGCTCGGCTTTGTCTATATCGGTCCCGGGGCTTTGTTCCTCCCCCTGGCTCTTGCCTGGGGTTTTGCGATCTGGCGTGGATGGCGGCCGCCTTCTCTTCAATGGCGAGGCCTTTCTCCCTGGTGGCTGGCGGTTGCGCCGTTTCTCCTGTTGATGGGTCTGGCGGCCCTGGCGCCGCTCGTTGAAAGCGACGGCTTGCGCTATCACGTGCCCGCCCCGCGAGCCTGGGTGCGCGCGGGCCACTTTGTTTCGCTTCCCTTCAACGCCAACAGCAATCTTCCCGCGCTCCAGGGCCTGCTCGCCACCTCTCTGGCGGGCCAGTTGCAACTCGGGCGCGTGTTCCAAATTCTCCACTGGCTTCACTTCGCAGCCCTCGTGGTTGTAGCGGGGGAACTTGGCGGCGCGGCCTTCCGCAGTCTGTGCGCCTATCGCGCCGGCGTGCCATCCAAATCGACTATACGCGCAGCCCGGGGGATCAGTGCGCTGTTGGTGGCCGGAATTCCCGCTGCTGGAATCCTGGCATCCTGGCCGTTTGCGGACCTGGCCGCGGCGGCTTACCTGTTTGCGGGAATTTGGGTGCTGGTGCCGGGGACAATCCGGGGGGCGAAAGCGCGGGGAGCGCTTGGCGGCCTGCTTCTCGGTGCGGCGGTGGCGGCCAAAATCAGCATCCTGCCGCTGGCGGCGATCGCGGGCGTCTATGCGTCGGGGCGAATCGTTTTTGGCGCGGGGCGGGAAAAGTCCGCGCGGGCCGCGCTGCTGATCATGGCCGGAACGCTGGTGATCGCGCCCTGGCTGGTGAAGAACGTGCTCGCCCACGGCAACCCAGTATATCCTCTCGGCTGGAGTGTTTTCGGGGGAGTGGAATGGAGCGCGGCGAACGAAGAATTCTACCGTGCGAAAATGGCCGAAAAAGGGCTCGGTGATGGACTCGACGCTTTCGTGGCGTCACCGTTCCAGATGACCGTGAACTGGCCCGCTTTCGAGAGTTTCAACCCCGGGCCGGGGCTGCTGGCGCTGCTGCCTTTCGCGCTGGCGGGATGTCTTTATGCGATTCTGTTCAAGAGGGGGGGCTTTTTCGGGAGCGCGGTGTGCCTGCTCGGTGCGGTCTTTCTTCTCGGCTGGCCGCTATGGTTTGGCACATACCAGAGCGCGCGCTTTTTCCTGCCCCAGCAAATCGCGCTGGAAATCCTCGGCGCGGCGTTTTTGTTTTCTCTTGCGATTCGGCTGGTCCCCGCGGTTCAGCATGCTGTCGCTGTTTTGCTGTTGGCGGTGGCCGCATCGGGGCTCGTTTGGCCCCCCGTTTATCACCTGCGAGCGGACCACGCCTATGCGGCGGCGCTTGGCGGTATCGACGAAGATGTATATATCGCGCGGCGCCTGAACAGCTATCCCGCAATCCAGTGGCTCAACCAGGAAGCGGATGGCGGCCGGGTTTATTACATCGGCGAATTTCGAATGGCCTATGCAAGAAACTATACGCCCGTGGCGAGCGACTGGTTTGACACCCCGCGCGTTCTGGTGGATATCCGCGCCACGGCAGACAACACGGAGCTTTTCAGGCTGTGGCGGCAAAACGGGATCGATTATGTCCTGCTGAATCTCTCCGAGCTGCAGCGCTATGCCCAGGCCTACTTCCGCCCGCGCTTTAGCGAGGAAGAGTGGCGGCGCTTTGAAGGGCTCCTGGAGCAGCTTCTGGAGAACACTGTCTACGATACAGGGAGCGGTGTCTCGGTCGCCCGGGTGCCTGCGATCGGCTGACCACGTCCCATTCTCTCTACTGGTTCGCCTCTTTCACCTTCTCGCGCAAAGTTTCCACGAACTTGCGGTCATTCCCGCGTTCGCTGGAAACGGGAAATGTATAGATGTCTCCGGAATGGAGTGTCACGGTGGCCGTGCTGTCGGTTAAAAAAGAATTGTCGTAATGCGCGTCGACCTTGCTGATGTCCTGCATGGGTATGACGACCTGGGGGCGCTGCCACTGATCGGAATAGAGAATCAACTCGTCATTCGTATAGAAATACATCCCCTCCGTGATCGACATCACAGCATCGGAGTAGAACCAGATGATCTTGTCTTCCGGGTCGACGAGGCCGAGGTTCTCGATCTTCTTGCGAAACTTCGACTGCATCTGGGTGCCCGGCGTCGCCCAGATTTCCGGGCTTTGTGTCTCGATCACAACACCGAAAACCACCAGGCCAACCACGCAGAGGATGATGGGAAGGAGGCAGCCGACGCCCCCGATAATGAGCCATTTGCGTCCGCCGCCGGTTTTTCGGGGTGGTTGCTGAAAGGGCGGAAGTCCTTGCTGCTGGCCGGGTGGCCAGCCTTGGCTGCCGGGGTTCGTGGGTCCATAGCCGGGCCCGTATCCATGGCCCTCGGGGGGAGGCGGCGGCGTTTGCATGATGCGATCATCCGAGTGAAATTTCTTCGATGATGAATCCCCGCATGATGATGTCAACGGAACAGACACCCGCCGCCTCGGGCGTAACGGATCAGCCGACGAGCTCGGACTCGTTGAACCACAGGGCCAGCTCGCGCTTGGCGGATTCGGGGGAATCGCTTCCGTGAACAAGGTTTTCCGTGGTGATCGTGGCAAAGTCGCCACGGATCGTGCCCGGCGCGGCGTCCTGGGGTTTCGTCTGTCCCATCAGCTTGCGCACCAGCGAGACAGCATCCGGCCCGGCCACGGCCATGGCCACCAGCGGCCCGCCGGTCATGAATTCCTTGAGTTCGGGATAGAAGGGCTTTTCCAGGTGCTCGGCGTAATGCTCATCGGCGAGCAGATTGGTCATTTTCATCAGCTTCATGGCGCGAATCGCCATGCCCTTGTTCTCCAGGCGTTTGACGATTTCGCCGGTCAGGCGGCGGCGCACGGCGTCGGGCTTGATAAGAACCAGCGTCGTTTCCATACGGAGTCAATCTCCCTGCGCGGATTTGAATGCCCGGGGACGCATCCCCGAAAAGCCCTGAGCTTGTGCGCCCCGCCCCGCCCCGGTGTCAACGACGAGCTGGCACTTTCAATCCCGCCCCATCATTCTGTGAGAAATTGAAGAGGCGGCTGAAATCAAAGCCGCCGTCCTGCTACTCACCGGGATCCTTTGCCACGTTGCCGGAATCGATCATGTGGCCGCGGCGCAGGCCATAGTATCCGCTGAGGGGCTCGGGCACCACCGCCAGGCCGCCGACATTGGCGCCGCTGTGGCTCGCCCGCGCGTCCTTGTGAATGGCAAAGTGCAGGTGGGGATAGCTTGTGCCCGACGTGCCCGAGTAGCCGATCACGTCGCCGGTTTCCACGTAAACGGGCGGCTGGCCTTTGTCGACGTCGTAGACCAGCTCATTCAGGTGGGCATAGATACTTTGGATGCCCTCGCCATGATCGATCACCACGTAATTGCCGTAGGAATCCCCGCGCAGGTTCGACTGGATCAGGCGCCCCGGAGCAGGGGCGAGAAGCGGCGTCCCGATGGGCATGTTGATATCCAGCGCGAAGAAGTCGTTGGCGCTGGACTGGTTTCCGATCGTCTGGTGCGTCCAGGAATCGTTCTCGTATCCGTAGGCTTTGGTGATTTCCCAAGTACCCTCGGCGGGGAATTCGAAAGCCAGGCCGCCGGGGAGATAGGTCGCGCCTTCTTTGTTTTCAACGGGGAGCGGCGTCAAGTAGGCGGAATCCTTCGTGGCTGTTTCGCTGATTGGGCGTTCGGTCTCCCCGCCGTGGAGTTGATTGCGGCCCGGCGAGGAAATGGTGGATGGATCGGGGAGCAAGGCCGCGATGCCGCGCGGGGAAATCATATGATTTGCGGCCGGTGCCTCCTGCCACATGAGTTCGTTCGGCCCGGCCTGAATAACCAGGTTGAATCGGGCGAAATCTCCCGGTTCGGGCTGGTAGCCTCCCGGTGCGGGGATGGCTGCCTCGAAGATGTAGCCTTCATCGGTGCGCGTGGCGGCCTGTTCCAGCAGTGGGGACTCGCTGTCGGGATTCAACTCGTGGAGCGCGCCGGTGTCCGTCCCGATGGAAAGGGAGACGGTGGCCTGGTCGTCGCCCGGGGGTGTTGGATCGGTGACTTCCAGACCGAGATAGAGCGTATCCCCGTGCCAGACGGCGCGGGCGATCGCGGCGAATTCGTCTTTGGACAGTTTCCTTTCGTCCGGCGAGATCTGCTGCATCGGCGCATCGATATAGACAACCGGCGGATCGTTCCAGTCGCCGGTGAATTTGCCATCGATTGCCGGCGGCTCCGCGATAAACTGTTGGCCGTAGACGCGGAAGATCTGCCGTTCCACAGCGCCGCTGGCGCTCATCATGGCGGCTTCCACGATCGTCTCGCCCGAGTGGGGCTTGAAAGCCAGATCATCGCCGTATTCTTCGCCGGGTTCAGCTTCCACGGTTTCGCGGGTCTGTTCGATTCCATTCAGGCTCCAGGCAATTTCCACCGGTTCCGTCTCGACCGGTGGAATCACCCAAAGCGATTCCACGCGCACTTCATCGTCCGCCACCGAGGCAGCAATGGCCTGGCGGAATTCCTCGCTCGTTGTGTCTTGGTCCGTGGTGGCGCAGGCGGCCAGCAAAAGGCCGGCGGCGGCGAATCCCGTATTCAGCAAACGTCGCATCAGAAATCTTCCTCGAAAAATCGAAGTTTTGTCTCTCGAAACAAGCATTGCGAATTCTTGATTTCGAAAACGGTATTGTAAAGTTGAAAAAGGCGGGAACCGTTTGCTCCCCGCAGTGTCCGAGTGATATCAGAAAATCCTGATCGCGCAATCAATCCTGCCGGCATTGGTCCTCATGGCTCAGAACCCCCTTGTTTCCGTCATCGTCCCCGCTTTCAACAGCGAAGCCTTCCTCGCCGAGGCGATCAAATCGGTGCGTGCGCAGACCTTCGAGGACTGGGAACTGCTGGTCATCGACGACGGCTCGACGGACGGGACACTGTCCGTCGCGCAACGGGCCGCCGAGGGAGACCCGCGCATCCAGGCATTTTCCACGGGCCCGAGCGGAGGCCCGGCGCGGCCAAGGAATCTTGGTATCGAGAAAGCCCGGGGCGCGTATATCGCCTTTCTGGACGCGGACGACCTCTTTCTGCCGGAGAAGCTCGAACGCCAGCTCGATGCCATGCGGTCCGTGGAAAAACCAGGCCTTTGCTACACGTATATCGAGGAGTTCTGGAGCCAGCGGGAGCCTCCGCCGCGCGAATGGCTGCGCCAGCCGCCTCCCTCCGCCCACACGGACCAATATGTCTATAATCTCGCTGTGAGGCAAATTCCGCCGGTCTCGACGATCCTCATGACGCGCGAATTTCTCGACGAGGTTGGCGGGTTCACGCCCGATGAAATCATGATGCCAGGAGAGGACTGGGACTTCGTCAATCGATGCATTTGGCGGCGGCCGCTGCTCTGCGTTCCCGAAGTACTGGGAAAAATCCGCATCGTTCCCACCTCGCTGTCGCACAAGCATAGGGGCAACGTGGCCTATCGTTTTGCCGGACTCAAAAAGGCGGAGGATCGGGGCGAATTGCCCGGACACGTGCGCAAACGGGCCTATTCGACGGCGTGGCTCATGAAGGGCGAGCAGGCTCTTGAGCGCGGCGAGGAGGGCTGGCGCCGGGCATTCTGGCGAAGCCTGGCGCTTAATCCGGGCGAGATCAGGCGCTGGCCCGGTGCCTTCGCGCCGTTTCTGCCCCGGCGGGCCATGCGCGGGCTTTACCGGGTTCTGAAAGCGATCCAAAGAAAAAAGAGCACCGGTTGATGTCTATCCGGTAAACTGGCGGCGCCGGTCTTTTTCCGACCGGAAGGCGCTCGATTTCCGCCGGTCGAACAGCCCCGCGAAGTTTGCGTAGGACCGTATAACCTGCTCCATATAGAAGATAAGATAGACGCGGAGTTTCGTGCCGAAGGGAAGCGATGCCAAACCCGCCCGGCGGAGCTTCCCCCACACGTAATCGGGGCGGGGAGGCAAAAAATGCCGAAACAGGAAATAGACATACGAGGCGCTGTGAAACCGCCGGGGACACATCAGCATGAGCTTGGCCTGGCCGTATCCATAGCGCAGGTTTTTCCGCGCGAGCGCCTTGACGGATCCCCGCGTGGGATGGCGGACGACAGCATCGTCGATATAGATCTGCTTGAGTCTCCGCGTATAGACGCGGGTGCCCAACTCCGCATCCCCGCCGGAAAACAGGTCCGCTTTGAAAAGCCCGGTCTTCTGAAACAGTTTCTCCCGGGCGATCATTGCCACGGTCGGGGCGTAGCGGTTGCGCTGCATGTCGCTGCCCACCTGGAAGGAAAAGGCCATTTCCACATAGTCCGCCGCCGTGGGCGGATCGTTGGAAGGATAAAGGTCCACGCGCGTTCCCGCATACCATGCTTTCTCTTCGTCCATGGCCTCGACGGACCGGATGATCCAGTCCTGGTCTGCCTCGGCATCGGCGTCGGTAAAGGCCAGGATGCTCCCCCGTGCTTCCCGGATTCCCTTGTTCCGCGCGGCATAGGAACTCCGCATTTCGCGCTCTTCCAGGAGGCGGACCCCTTTTTGTTCGCAGGACCGGACGGTTTCTCGGGTCTTGTCCGTTGATCCGTTATCGACGATCAGGATTTCGGAGCGATGGCTTGGATAACTCTGGGAAAGGAGCGACTCCACGCATTTTCGGATGCGATGTTCCTCGTTGTGAACCGGCACAATAATCGAAACGAAGGGGAGTTTTTCCCCCGTCTCTTGCGGCTTTGTGTCGGGTGCTTTGCCACTCATTGGCAGGCTCACTGGGCTGTTTCGCTGGCTTCAAAGCCTTATGGGCCAGGACGGCGTCCCGCGCAAGGGATTCGTGGCCAGGCGCTTTCACTCGGGGTGTCTATACGAAATGGAAGGCGCGACGTCTCAGGTGAATCTCTTGCGCCGGAGAGTCTGGCGGAGGCTGCGCGCCGGGTGCTGGAGGGCGAGGCGGCTGGCGGAGGCGAGGGCCTCTTTATAGGAGCCGGTTTCCATGGCCCGGCGAAACGCGTCCTCGCGCAAATAGGCAAGCAGGTGCCTCGTGGCCCGGCGCATTTTTTTTGCCTCCGCCGGGACATTTTCCGAGAGAAAATCGGCATAGTAGGCGAGGTCCGCGAGGGGCAAAAGGCGTGCGCGCCAGATGAATTGCTCGCGGATCAGGCGGCTGCGGCGTTTCAGCAGACCGGGGTGGTTTTCCAAGGCGTGCGCCAGGAACTGGTGAAAGAGATCGGTTTGAAAAGAGAGCGCCGCGGTCAGCGCGGCCTGGAAGTAGACTTCGCCCCGGGCCGCATGGACCCAGCGCGCTGTGCGAATGGGCATCCGGTCGTGGGAGAAATTCCGTTCGACGACGCGCAGGAGAGCCGCCGTTTCGCGGCGCAATTCGTCCGGGGGAGAGCCAGCGGAGAAACGGCGCGCGATGGCGGGCACGGGAACGCGAGCGGCTATGCCTCTCTCGAGAACGCAGCGCGACAGGAAATCCCATTCCGCGGCGTCCACGGCAAGACGCGCAAACCCTCCCACGCGCCTGGCCAGTGTTTGCCTGACAAGAAGGGATCCCAGGGGAGGGCAACTGTGGAGCAGGATTTCTTCCGTGGGAATGATCCCTTGTTTGACACGATCGCAGGAGAGGGGGTGGCCTTCCCGGTCGCAGGCGAGAACTTCGCCCGCGACCAAGTCCATCTTCGGGTTTTTATCCAGAACGGCGCGGATCTTTCCGAGACCGGAGGGCCGCAATTCGTCGCCGGGACGGAGAAACATCAGCCATTCGCCTGTCGCCGCCTTGCACCCGGCTTCCCAGGCGGCGGAATGGCTTCGATCTTCGACGGAGAGGATGGTCCCCTCGTTGTCTTCGACGAGTTTTTGAATCCTTCCTGAGAGGCCTTTGCTCATGGACGGAACAGCCAGGAAGAATTCCTTCACAAAACTTCTTTCCTCCAGCAGGCTGCCGAAGGTCCGGATGACGGCGCCGGAAGACCCGCCCATGGGGAGAACGACAGTAATGTCTCGAGAAGGATTGCGGCTCATGGCGGGAGAGGAAGAACCTGAAAACAAAATCTTCAAGGTAGAATCGTATATAAATACAATTTGAGTCGAGTGCGCCAGGGCAAGGAAAAGGAATAGCCGTGCCGCTTGCCTTCGAAGGATCGAATTCTTTAAGGTTCGTCAACGCTTTCAAAGCAAAGGAGCAAATCGCGCCCTTGAAGCCCCAGCGACTCGACCCGGCAGCACGTCAATACGCAGCCTGGCTTGGCGAAACCGAGCGCCAGGTCATTCTGCCCCTCAAATGGGTCATGCTGGTGTTGTGCAGCCTGCTCTGGATGTGGTCGCGGGAATGGACTCTGCCGGAACCACCGGCTTTTGGGCTGTTTATCTTCTTTGTCGGCGTCACCGCGGCGGAGCATTACTTTTTTGCCCGGGATCGGATCACGCCGCGCCAGGTCAGGCCCTTTGTTTTTGCTTCCTTCCTTCTGGATGCCTTGTTCGTCACGGCCCTTGTGATCCTCGACAGCCTGGAAAGCGGCAGCGGCCTCGGCCGGCCCATTGTCAGCGATTTCTTTGCTCTCTACGTTCTGCTGGTTCTGCGGGGATTCGCTCTGTTCCGCACGCGCACGGAAAACCTGGTTGGATTCTTCGTGGCCAGCGTGCTTTTTGTCCTCGCGGCCACCTTTCAAATTCGCGAAGCGGAACTGATGAACTTCATGCCGGCGGTGCAGCGGTTGGTCCTGATCTGGGGCCTTATGATCATTATCCAGATGTTTATCAACCTTGTGAACGCGCAAAAAGAAGAGCAAATTCGATCCGCCGAGCGCATGGTGCGCAGTGCGTCTCTTGCTTCATTGGGCGAGTTGGCCGCCGGCGTGGCCCACGAAATCCGCAATCCCATCAGCATTATCAAAACCTACGCGGATTACCTCGACCAAAGCACCTCCGGGGACGATCCGAACCGGGAGGATTTCCAGACGATTCGCAATGAAGCGGAGCGCTGTGAAGAAATCGTACGCCGGATGCTGGATTTCTCCAACCCGCAGATCCAGGGCTTCGAGTCTGTCAACGTCAGCGCCATGGTCCAGGAAACGGTCGCTTTCGTTTTCCACGAAGGGCAGGAAGAAAAGGTGGAAGCGGACCTGGAAATCGCCGAGGAGATTCCCAAGGTCCAGGGAGACCCGGTCCAGCTCAAGCAGGCGTTCCTCAACATCATGGTCAACGCCCGGCAAATCCTGATCGAGCACGTGGATGGGCAGGAGGAAACGCGCCGCGTCGCGATCACGCTGTCTCGCGGGACGGGTCCGCGCCCGCCGGTGCGCCTGGAGGTGCGCGATAATGGGCCCGGGATCAGCGAAGCGGAAGCCGAGCGGCTCTTTGAACCGTTCTTCACTCGGCGCCGCCAGGGCACCGGCCTCGGCCTTGCCATCACGCGCCGCATCATCGAAGCGCACAATGGCACGATCCGCCTCGCGCCGCATACCGAGGGCGGCACCGTCGTCACGATCGAGATCCCCATCGAGGGGGAAGAGGAGGCGTAGGGGGGAGGGGCGAAGGTCGAGGGTCGAAGATCGAAGATGGAGGTTGGAGGGTCGAGGTTCTGCTTACACTTCCTCTTGAGCTTGCTCTTATCACTCCATTTTCTCCAATCACTCCGGCCCCTGATATTCCGCGAAAACCAGCCGCGTGATACCGTAGAGGCGATCCTGGAGCCGTTTCCATCCTTCCGGCAATTCGGCCGGTTCATCTTTGTGGAGTTCGAGTACGGCGAGGCAGCGTTCCGCGAACAGCCGCTGCATTCCTTCATGGCCGAGGACTTCCTGGCCGAGTCCGCTGTGGTAGGGCGGCATGAGAAAGAGCAGGTCGAACGCCTCGATGTCGAGACGGCTGCGGAGGAGGACGGAGGGCGAGGAGCCTTTCAATATCGTCGCCCGGTCCTGGTAGCGGAGCTTCTCCACGTTCTGCCGCAAAGCGCGTATCGCTCCCTCCGAGCTGTCGGCAAAGACAGCGCGGTCCGCGCTATTGCTCAGCGCTTCCAGGCCCACGGCGCCGCTGCCCGCAAAAGCATCCAGAACCCGCGCATGGGCCAGTTCGCCGCGAATCATGTTGAAAAGCGCCTCGCGCACCCGATCGCGCAGCGGGCGGGTGCTTTCCCCGCGCGGGGCCGCCAGGCGGGCCCCCCGCCGTTCGCCGGAGATAATGCGCAGACTCATGAGGAGGGCGTTTCCTCCTCCCGTCGCGCCTCAAGGCCCTCAACGATGGGACAGCCCACCTTGCGCCCTTCGTTGATCAGCTCGCGCCGGAGCTTGTTTTTCAGTTCCTCTTCGTCAAGGCCTGCCGTTTCGAACCGGCAAAAGCGAAATTGGAGTTTCGCAAAAGGGAGCGGTAAAAACGCGCGGTCCCACGCTTTGCGGAAATGAATGGCGCGGGACGCGGAGGCGAGGACCGTATAGATTTCGGAGCGGGTATCCCGGGCGATGCGGAAGATCCCCGGCTTCGGCACAGCGAGGGGACCGCGCGGGCCGTCGACGGTGATCACGCCGATTTTCCCCTTCTCGACTTCCCGAACCATGCCGCGTATTGCGGCGGAGGCATGGCTGCGCGAGGAGCCTTTTGTCACATGGAGTCCCATGGGGAGGGCGATTGCATCCATCAGGCGGCCGTCGCGGCTGGGACTTGTTAGAATTGCCGGCGTGCGCCCCCGTTCCAGGCAAAGCCGGGGGAAAACCAGCAAGGAAAGCCCCAGGCCATGCAGCGTGGCAACAACGGCGCGCTCTTCCTTGAACAGTTCTTCCAGTTCGCGAATCGCTTCGTCGTCAACCCGCCAGGTTCGGACCCAAAGCTTGAGGATGATCAAAGCTGGCGGAAGCAACACCCGTTCGATCAAGTCGAACTTGATTTGGCGCCAGGACCTGGCCATGGGGAGTCCTTACTCGTAAAGCTCGCGCTGCGCGGGATCGGGCTGCAGCGGCACCAGCGCGGGCGCAATCTGGAACCCGGGCACGGCGCCAGCCTCCAGGGCGATGGGAATCTTTCGTCGCGGAAGGGGCTCCTTCACCTCCGCGCGGATGGCCTGGCTCCGGCGGCGCGGCTCGAGCAAGCGGCGCACCGTGCGGTGCTGTTCCGGCTCTATGGGGACTTCCACGCGGCGGTCCGCCGCCCGGTCATTATAGACAAAGGCATCCCAGGCCAGCAGCCGCACCCCCTCTTCGCTGATCTCGCCGTTTTCTTTCCGACCGTCCAGCAACGCCTCATTGAGAGGCAGTCCGCCATTGCGCCAGAGTTCAGGCCAGGCCCGCAGCTCCTCCCGCGAAAGCACCGCCACGGTTCCCGCCTCGAATCGGCTTTCCTCCAGCTTCTCCTCCACGCGGGCGCGATGGGGATACGTTGTATAGGCATTGAGAATCCGCGTATAGATCGGAATGGCAAGGCGTGGTGGCGCCTCGTCGCCAAGGCGCTCCAGCCGCCGCGCGGCCCGCTTTTCATGGGCGAGCGCCTTTTTCGTGTCCCCCAGGCGCCGGGCCGTTTCCGCCGCGTCGAAATACTGTCCGCCGGTGGCCTGGGCTTTCATCACGCGCCGCAGCCAGCGCTCCCCTTCGGAGGTTTCGAAATAGTCCGAGTCGATGCGCGCCGCCGTGTCGATCAGTTCCGGCTTGGGAAAGGGAAGCACAAAGGGAAGGGCCATGGCCCGCGCTGCCGTGTCCGTGATAAACAGCCCGCGGGCGGAGTCGAACCATCGGCGCCGCTCGAGCCGCGCCTCATCCGCGGTCAGCGACCGGGCAATGACTTCCGGATTCTCCCCCTTGAGCAGATAGGCCCAGAATCGATCGCGGGCTTCTCCCCGGGCATCCTCCAGCGCCTCGCCAGGCGCATAGGCAGGGCGTTTCAGGTAATCCGCGGCCCGGCTCGCCCAGAGGGATTCCTCCCGCGCGTCTTCCAGGTCTTCGAGGTAGAGCCGCGCGAGGGCGTTATTGCCTTTGCGGCGGGCGAGGGCCGCCCGGGCCGCCTGGGCATCGTCGGCAGCAGCCGAGGAGGGATAGTTGACCGCAAGTTGCCGCGTCGTTGATGTCAGCGTGTCGTTGTTTTCCAGCATCAGGGCGCGGAGAATATCTGTATAGACAGAGAATTCCTCCGGGGAAAAGAAAAGCGCATCGCCGTCAACCACGGTAAGGGATTGGCGCCGATGGGCCCTCTCGCGGGCGAGGCGCTGGCGCACTTCCAGGTGCTGTTTATTCTGGGGCTCCGACCACCTGCGCAGATCCTGTTCTTTTTCGAACCAGAAAATCGCCGTCTCCAGGCGCCCGTCCTCCATGGCCCGCTGGCCATTGATCTTTGCCTGGAGCGCAGACAGGCGCCGGCGCCGAGGATCCCATTCCTCGCGCGTATTACGCGCCTGGCGCGAAACCTCGTCCGATGGTGGGAACTGCGCAGCCTCGCGCGCGAGGAAATACTCGCGCCGTTGTTCCGGAGTCAGATAGAGGCGGCCAACCGCCAAGTATTCCAGGCCTTGAAAGGGGAGCGCAAACAGGGGAAAGAACTGGCCCTGGACCAGCGAGGAGGCCGGCCCGGCGAATGTGTTGAAGAGGGCGCGGAACTTCTCGTAGCGGCGATCCTTGTGCGCCTCGAGAAACCGCTGGCGCGGCTCCTCTCTCCGGATCAGCCGGTCAAGGTTCGAGGTGATCTGGTCCGAACGGAAATCGGCCAGGGCCTCGCGTTTTTCCTGCAACGTTGGCAGAGGCCGCCGCGCCGCGATGGCCAGCGCCTCGATGTTTTCTGAAAGAGAGGCGATCGGCCGGCCGCCTTCTTCGGCCCACTGCTCCTGCTGGCGGCGCCGCCGTGCCTCCTGGTGCACTCCATCCGCGTCGCCAAGAAACGCCGCGCGCAAGGCTTTGGCGACATTCTCCTCAGCGGCGTCCGGCGTGCTCTCTTCCTGGCACCATGCGGGAGAGATGAAAGCCGCAAGCAGTAAAGCGTATAGACAAAATGCCGGGAGTCGGAAAATCATAGGTCCTCTCTGGCCTGCCGGATCCGTTCCAGGTCCTCTTCCGTCAGAAAGCCCGCCGAGTGCAACTCCTCCAGTTCCATCTCGGATCGATCCACCATGCCCGCGAGGTGTTCGGGAAGGCTGCCTGCGGCAGTCGGCTGCCGGGCTTCGCTCTCCACTGGAGGCGTTTCTGTGGCCGGGGACGGCATTGGGCGAAGCGGTTCTTTTTTCGGGTGGTTCTCGTCCGGCGGTTCGGGAATGGATGCGCTGTCCTCCTCGACCGGTTGTTCTTCCCGGTTCAACCCCGCCGCCTTCAAGCGTTCTTCTTCCCTCTTGAGCATGAGTTCCGCGTTCGCCGGTTCGCGCGATGCTTCCTCCACCTCTTTCGAACGCTCGATAAACTTGCGCCCCATGGCCTGGCGGATTTTCTTCACTTCTTCCTCCGTCAGGTTTCCCTTTTGTTTCAGCTTTTCGATATCCTCAGCAGACATGCCAAAGGGGATTCCCTGGTTCTTGATCCGGCTTCCGATTGTCGTGCGCAGCACGAGCGTCAGGATAAAAAGGGCAATAATCCCGACCCCGATGACGATACCGTAAACCAGCAATTCGACGAAGTCATCGAACTGCGGCGAGCCTGCTGACGCGAGAAAGGCAATGCTCACGGCCGGGACGTTTTTCCCTCATGGAGTGGAGGCGGGAGTACTGCGCCCGCTGGCGCAGGCATTGTCTATCACGTCGCAAAGAACTTGTCCACGATGCTGTTCGCGGTGGTTGCCGTCAACTCGTCGCCGCAGAGTTCGTGCTGGGTGACAAGCTGGTTAAAGGCGCCCTTCAGTTCGCGGACGTTGCTGGAGATGCGTTCCGCGAGGGCCATCATCGCCTCGTCGGGCACGCGGATTTTCCTTCTCTCGGATTCCGCTTTCAGAATTGCCGTGCGCGTTTCCAGGTCCGGCGGCTGGATGTCTACGATCACGCCCTGGCCAAAGCGCGAACGAATGCGCTTGTCCAGGTGGGCGATGTCCTTGGGGGGCCGGTCCGACGTCACGACGATCTGGCGGCCATCCTGGTGCAGGATGTTGAAGATATGGAAGAATTCTTCCTGGCTGCGCTCCTTGCCCGCGAGGAACTGCACATCGTCCAGCAACAAAACGTCCGACCGCCGATGGCGATTGCGGAAAGCCGTCACCGTGTTGTTCTGGATCGCCTCGATGAGGGCACTGGTGAAGTATTCCGTGCTGGCATAGAGAATCCGGATGTCGGGCCTCTTGCGGCGCAGTTCGTTGGCGATGGCGTGAAGGAGGTGGGTCTTGCCCAGGCCCACGTCGGAGTAGAGGAACAGGGGATTGTGAACCGTGCCGGGATGATCGGCCACCGCCTTGGCCGTGGCGTAGGCAAAGTTGTTTTTACTCCCCACGATAAATGAATCGAAATCGTATTCCGGCAGAACCTGAAGCCCGGGGAAGAACCCGCCGGTCTGCTCCTCGGGGTCCTCGGGATCGACCACCTGCACGTCAACGCGGTCGAGATAGTTCTGCATTTCGCGATATTCGGCGAGGGCCTGCATCTCCTCGCCCATGGCATCGAAAATCTGGGCGCGCAGGCGCCGCGTCGGCAGGCTCGAGGGGTTCTTGCCGAGAATCTCATCCGTCACGCTGAGTGCGCGCTGGGGCAGGCCCTGGCTCGAGAGGCTCTCCGCCAGGCGCAACTGCTCCGCCTGGGCTTCTTCGTGGCGGCCCATCCCTTCCAGTTCATCGATCAACGACCGGCGGCTGGCGCTGGTGTCGGGATCGAGCGCCACGGCCTCGCGCAGCGAAGCGATGCTGCTTTTCGTGTCCCCGCCTTTCTTGTGAAAATCCGCCAGGGCGCGCAGTTCCCCGGCCGCTTCATCGAATTTCTGGTCGTCGCGAAGTTTTTCGATCAAGGCGTGCCGCAGATCCACATCCTCGGGGTCGTGCTCAATCGCTTCTTTCAGAAGCTTGATCGCCTTGTCCAGCGAGCCTTTTTCGGCGAGCACCGTGGCCAGCTGGCACAGCTTGCGCGCCGCTGGTTCCCTCTGGCCCATCTCCTGGAGCAGCGATGCATAAGCCGAAAGGATTTCCTCGTTGCGGGGATTGTCCGCCGACATCTTCTCGTAGGCTTCCGCCGCCTGCTTCAACTGGCGCGCCTCGCGATACTGCTGGGCAAGGGCCTGGTGCTGGCGCACCGCTTCCTCGTGCTTGCCCGCCGCTTTCAAAAGCTCCACCAGCCGCGCCCGAGCGATCTGGTTATCCGGCCGAAGAGAAAGCAGCTCTCGATACAACTCGATGAGAGAGTCGGAGTCCTGTTCTTCTTCCAGGTATTCCACCGCGGATTGGAGTTGCTCGATCAGGTCGTCCTGGCGGTTCTGCTTCCGAAGAATCCCGATCAGTTCCAGCCGAAGATCGGTCATTTCCGGCAATTCAGCGAGAACCCGCTTCATCAATTCGATGAGGTTTTCCCCGCTGGTGCCATGTTCTTTGCCGTAGGTGCGAATCTGGGCGAGAAGTTCATCGTGTTCTTTTTGCTGGGCAAGGATTTCGATGAGGCGCTCGCGGGCTTCACGTTCACCGGGGTTCTGGGCCAGCAACAACTCGAGGATTTCCTGTTCCTCTGGCGTGCGGCCGCTCTCGCGATAGCTTTCCGCAAGCTGTCTTGCCGTATTGAGAACATCTTCCTTCCGTTGAAGCTTTTCGTAAATCGTGAGAAGGGACTTCAGAATTCCCTCGTGCCCCGGCATTTCCTCCAGAAGCGATTCCGCTTTTTTCAAGGCGGCTTTGTAGTCGGAGGAGAGGGTCAGCAGCTCGATTTGACGTTCCGCGGTCTGGATCATTCCCTCCCGATCGCCGGCCTCCTTTTGCGCTTCGTAGAGGCAATTGACCAGTTCCAGGTCATTGGGGGCACCCTCGAGTGCATCGGAAAGCAGATCCACTTCTTCCTGGACTCGCCTGGTGTCGCGATAGCAAGCGGCCAGCTTCAAAACCACCTCGCGCCGCATATTCTTCTGAGCCGTTTTCTTGTAGATCCTGTCGAGCTTCTCCAGCAGCCCCGCCTCCGAAGGGCGCGTTTTGAGAAACTCCAGCAGCATCGTCTCGGCTTGCTCATAGGCCTCATTCTGAACAAGGCGGTCCACTGCTTCATGGCGGATTTCCGAGGCTTTTTCCGCCTGGCCCTTCTTATCGTATAGACGCGCCAGCGTATCCAATGTTTCCAGGTAATTGGGATCGCGATGGCGATGGCCCTCCAGAATCTCCACCAGCCGGTCGTCTTCCTGGGCGGAATCCAGATCGCGGATCAACTCGCGCAGGCATTCCTTCGATTCCTCCGCTTTCCCCATGGCCCAGAGCATTTCCACTTCCTGCTCCCGGTCATTCCAGAGCGCCGGATCGATTTGATTGATCATCCGCACGCCTTCGAGAGCCGTCTCCTCGTCCATTGACTGAAGGCAATAATCGACAGCCTCGCGGAGAACCTCGATGGCCTTTTCCTTCTGGCCCATGGAATCATGAGTGCGGCCCAGAAGCATGCGTCCGCGGCAGTCCTCGGGATTCTCCTCGAGCCGCTTATGCAGCTTCTCCAGGACTTTTTCCCCTTGGCCGGACTCGATCCAGAGATCCATCAGGCGGTAGTCCAGCTCCTCCACCGCCTCCTCGTTTCCTGCCTTGCGGAATGTCTCGATCAGCTTTTCCAAAATCTCCCCGTCTTCGGGCCGTTCCGCGCTGAGATAGCTGAGCGCCTCGGCGGCGTTTTCATGCCGGCCGGCGGAAATCATATCATCGACAAGACCGAGACAGCGCTTGCGCGATTCGCTGTCCAGCCCGGCCATGATCGCCAGTTCGATCGACTGGATTCTCACTTCGTCATCGTTTGCGTTCAGCTTGAGAAGATTCTGGGCAACGCGGCTCGCCTGGCGGTAATCGTCCCTTTTCTTCAACCGGTCGATTTCCTGCCGTGTCTGGCGCACGGCTTCCTGGTTCATCCCATGGGAGGTCAGGAAGCTGAAAATCATGGGAAACACATCGACCGCGTCCGACTCCATGTTCCGGGCCTCGTGATAGGCGGAAAGCGCCTGGTCGAGCTGGCCTGCTTTTTCGGCCATCTCCGCAAGGGTCAGAAGCTCGTTCACGGCCTCCTCGCGCTGGCCCGCCGCGGCATAGGCCCGCGCCATTTCTCCGCGCACCGGCAGGTCGTCGGGGATCAGATCGAGGTGAGCTTTCGCGGCATCGATCACCCCTTTGTGATTTCCCGCGGCCTTGTCGCATTCGATCAGGTTGCTCGTCGCCTGATACAGGGTAACGGGGTTTTTCTCGATCAGGCGGACGGCCTGGAGCCCGGCGAGCGCGCGGCGATTCTCCGCATCCTTCTCCAGGATGTGCGAGAAACGCTTGATCGCCTCTTCGGACTTCCGCGCTGGCTTTCCTTTTTCCGCTTTGGCTTCCTCCAGGAAAGTCTCCGCTTCCTCCAGCAGCGCATCCGGATCTTTTTCTGTTTCCGAGTCGAGGAGGAGGATGCCGAATTCATCGGCCAATTCTTCCACCGCCTGGTCCAGATCGATGCGCCGCACGCGGGCAAAGAGGTCGACCAGCGTTCCCACCTGGGGGGGCATTCCAGGTGGCTCGGAGCGGAAGGTCCGCTCTTTCAGGTCCACGGTCAGGTAGCGATCCGAGATGTCCTGGCACAGGGGACAATAGGAATGAACAACGCCGTCTTCGAGCTGGATCGACTCCGGATGGTAATCGATCAGCTCAAGAACGTCGAGACCGTCGAGGTGCTGGAGAAGGTGGTCTATAACCTCATCTGTGTATTTGTTCATGGTATCTGCCCGATTCCGCGAGCAAGGGACGATGCTTTGAGGATTTGTGGCAGGACCTTGCAGCAGCGTCAAAATCCAGTAACCAACATCCAATAAAATTGGTGGCTTCGACGCGTGTCAAGCAAGGGAAACCCCTTCCCGAAACAGGAAATGCCCGATCCGGCTGGGATACACGTGCATGATCCCCGTCAGGATTCCTCGGGGTTTTTCCTCTCGGGCAGGTTGTCTCTCAGGTATTCTCTGTATTCCGAGGGAGTGTCCAGATCACGGAGGGTTCCCACATCGCCTGTCTCCACGGGGCGGGGAAACTCGCCACGCGCGCGCAAGTATCCCCGCAAGCCTTCGACGCCATTCCACGCCAGCACCCCCTCCCAATGGCGGCGCGGCAGCCACAGCGGATGCCCCGGCTCGCCCCGCCACGCCGCGGCCAGGACTTCATCGGGCCGCCGTGAAGCGGCATCGAGCAGCACCCTCACACGCCCGGCCAGGTTGCCCGGATTATCCAGCAATAAAACGAGAATCCCGGCCGTGTGCGCTTCCACGCCGTGAAGATCCTCGAGGGCGAGGCACAGCGAGGAGAGCTGGCCCTCTTCCGGGCGCGGATTGAGCAGAAATCGCGGCGGATCGGGAAATCGCTCGAGCTCGGGGCGGACCTGCCGGTTCACCACGGCGAGCCGATCGACAAGGCGCGGGTCGCGGGCGGCCTCCGTTGCTTCTTCAAAGAAGGATTTGCCGTCCGCGGTTCTGAGCAGAGCCTTTGCCTCGCCCATGCGGCGCGATTCCCCAGCGGCCAGGATCACCGCCGCTCCGCGCAATGGCCGTTCGGTGCTCATTCCACCGCCGCCAGCCACTGATCGGCGATCAGCCCGCACCCGGGATTGCGCGGGTGGATTCCCTCGTAGGACCACCACTCGCCGGGCATCAGCGTCATCGCGCGGGCAAAGACGCCATCCAGGGTGATCAGGGACGTTTCGAACTCCACGGCGAACTGGCGGACAGCGTCGATTTCCAGGTCGAGGCAAGGCCGCCAGCTTTTCATCTCCTCGTCGAAGGGGAGGTTGAACGGCTCCATGAGGATGATGGCCGTCTCCGGCAGCGCCTCGCGCGTCCACGCCAGCAGCTTGCGATAGTCCTCCTTGAAGCGCGAGATATCCGTGTTGGTTGGCCCGCCGGGATGATACCACACGTCGTTGATCCCGATGAGGATCGTCAGCACGTCCGGCTTCAGATCGACCGTGTCGCGCTGCCAGCGTTCCAGGAGTTCCACCGTCCGGTTGCCGGACACGCCGCGATTGAGGAACTGGACATTCCGCTCGGGGTGGCGCGCGCCAAAGAGCGAGGCCGCCATCAGCACATAGCCCGAGCCGAGGCTGTCCGGATCACTGTAATCCCGTCCGCCATCGGTAATGCTGTCGCCCTGGAAAAGCACGCGCCCGTCCTGGGGCAGAAGCACTTTCTTCATCTGGCATTCCTTTTTCCCGAGGATGCCTCACGATTTGAACACTGGCATATCAGGGCAACCGCGAATGCGGCCTCGCCCAGTTATTTGCGGGAAATCGGGCCGAAGACTTCGGCCACGGGAACCGTCAATTCGGGAAATTCGAGTGGGGAGGCCGAATCGGCCATCTTGAGAATCCGGGTGCTCTTGTAGCCGTCCCCCTCCGGCTCGCGGTAGATCTCCAGCTCCATCGCCTCCAGATTCGCGATCCAGTATTCCGCGATTCCCGCCGCCGCATAGAGAGGCAGCTTGGTGTGACGGTCGAAGCGAAGCGAGGTCCCGGACACCTCGATCACAAGGTGCGTTTCTTCCGGCCGGGCCGTCTCTTGCGCATAGAAATCATCGCGAAAGCGCAAAATCGCCAAATCGGGCTGGAGTACATTCAGCGGATTCACATTGATCGTTCCCTGGACGGAGACAATCGCCTCCTCGGGAAGGTTGCGGCTGAAGAACCGGTTGAGCCAGTTCACCGTGGCGACATGTGGATCGCTCAATGGTGTTATATCAACAATATCCCCCTGGATCAGCTCGACGCGCGCATCCTCCTCGATGATCCCGGTCCGGACCATCTGCTGAAACTGATCGGCGGTGAAACGGTGCCGCGCGAGGGAAACCGACATCAGAAAAAACCTGCCTCTTTTTGGATGCTTATTTGCCGATCTGGCCCATCTTCTTTTTCGCGTCGTCCAGATCGGACTCGCGGTTGTCTTCCACCGCGGAGGCGCGCTCCAGCGATCCCGTGGCGCTGGCGCCCGCGTTGCCGTGGGGGCTGGACGTGGAAACAGAGCCCGTCTCGCCGATCTCATCGACTCGTTGCGAGCCCTTCATATGGTCCACAAAGGCGCCGCTCGCGCCGGTTTCGCCCACGCCCGCTTCCCCGGAAGAAGCCGTTGTGCTGCTCGACGACCCGCCCGTGGTGACAGCGGAAAAATCGACGTAAGGATCCGTGTTGGCGGAGGACGTGGCCACGCGGATGCCCGCCCCGAGCACCAGGAATATATCCAAGGCAAGGAAGATGATCAGTGCTGCTTTCATCGGAAGATCTCCATCGGTCAGTTTTCTTTCACGGCGTCGGTGAAAACCTTCACCTTCCCCTTGGCCCGTTCAATATCATTTTTGCGGGAATCGGTGATATCCCCGGCCTGGTCGAATTCCTGGTCGGTGGAAGGATCCGACGGGTCGTAGCCCGGCGCGCCCACCTGCTCCACTTCGGTGCTCTCCGGGGCGGCCCCGACCGGCGAGTTTTCCTCTTCGCCCGAACGCCGGGCGATTTCAAACGCCGTGATCACCACGACCAGCAAACCGGCTGTGATTGCAAGGGCCCATTTCCACATAAAAACGCCAAAGTCCTTCCCGGGAACCGTCGAGAAGGACTTTAAGACAGGGGCAACGGCCCGCCAACTAGAATTGTTTCAGAAACCGGATATCGTTTTCAAACAGGAGCCGCAGGTCCGTCACGCCGAATTTGATCATCGCGAGGCGATCCAGCCCCAAGCCGAAGGCAAAGCCGCTGTATTTTTCCGGGTCGATGCCGCCGTTGCGCAGCACATCGGGATGGATCATGCCGCTGCCCAGGACTTCCATCCACTCGTTGCGGGCCGGCGACCAGACGTCCACCTCGGCGCTTGGCTCGGTGAAGGGGAAGAACGACGGCCGAAACCGCACCTGCACATCCTGGCCAAACATCGCCCGCAGGAATTCATGGAGCACGCCCTTCAGATGGCCAAAGCTGATGTCCTCGCCCACGGCAAAGCCCTCCATCTGGTGGAACATGGGGGTGTGGGTCGCGTCGCTGTCGTGGCGGTACACCTTGCCCGTGGTCACTACCGCCATGGGCGGCGTGCCGCGCAGCATGGATCGAATCTGCGTCGGCGAGGTGTGCGTGCGCAAAACAAAGCCGCGCTCGGTATAGAAGGTGTCCTGCATATCGCGGGCGGGATGTTCCGCCGGCACATTCAGCGCATCGAAATTCAGCCACTCGCTTTCGATTTCCGGGCCGCGCTCGACGCGAAAGCCCAGGTCGCGAAAGATGCCCGTCACCTCGCGCGTTACCTGGTTCACGATATGAAGCGCCCCGCGCGGCGGTTTTTCCCCGGGCAGCGTCACGTCCACCGTTTCCGACTTCAGGCGTTCGTTCAACGCCGCCCGCTCCAGCTCGTTGGTCTTCTTTTTCAGCAGGGCCATGATGTCCTGCTTGTGCTGGTTGAGCAGCTTGCCGCCCACCGGGCGCTCTTCCTGGCTCAGCTTGCCCATGCGCTTATTCAGGTCCGCAAAGCGGCCTTTCTTGCCCAGCCACGAGACGCGCAAATCCTCGATCTCGCGCAGATCACGCGCCTGCGAAATTTCCTGGCGCGCCTGGGGAGCCAGGCTCTTCACGTCCGCCAGCAAATCCGCCAGCTCCTGGGACTTGACGGCGGTATCCTGTTCTTTTTCGGCCATGATCACCGTTCGAATGAAAAGAGTTTTCACTTTCCCGGGAGCCATCCGACCCGGGAAGCACGGAGACTTTCCCCCCTCGCCCCAAAACGTCAAAGGGAAATACAGTCAGGTCTTTTCCTCCTTATCCTTCATTTGAATCCGTGCCATCCGTGGCTGGACACACAAACTCGTTTCCTTTTTACCTCATTTTGAGAAGCAAATCCCGATCAACGATAGCACAGTCCAGCCCTTGCCCAGCTATCCGGTTGACCCTCCCTGCAGCGCGGCGCGCAATGGGACCGCACCCCCGTTTGGACCGCAACAATCCCACGCCGGAGGCAGGCTCTTGGCTGAAACCGCCCTCGCTGGCAAATCCGAACGCCTCGTATCCCTCGACGTCTTTCGCGGGATCACCATCGGCCTCATGGTGCTGGTCAACAATCCGGGCACCTGGAGCCATATCTACGGGCCGCTGAAGCACGCCCCCTGGCACGGGTGGACGCCCACGGATTTCGTCTTCCCCTTCTTCCTCTTTATCGTCGGCGTGGCCATGACGTTTTCCTTCGACCGGCGGATCAAGCGCGGCGACAGCCGCCTCCGCCTCTTCGAGCAGGTGGTGCGCCGCACGATCATCATCTTCCTCCTCGGACTCATCCTCGGCGGTTTTCCCAATTTTCGCCTCATCATGCCGTATATACTGGTCGTCGCGGGACTCGGGTTTCTTTTCAACGACGAGCCCATCCTGGACATCGGCCGCGAGCCGCGTGTCCGGCGGAACAAGCTCATCGCCATCGGCTGTTTCGCCGTTGGCGTGCTCTGGTTCCTGTTTGATTTCCGGCATTTCCAATCCCCGGTGATCAGTTTCAGTTTCTCCTCCATCTTCCCCCTGAGCAACGAGGTCGAGGGCGGCAAAGTCCTCCGGGTTCCCGGCGTGCTGCAACGCATTGCCTTCTGCTATTTCTTCGCCTCGCTTATTGTCATGCGAACGGGTGTGCGCGGGCGCATCGTCTGGACCATGATGCTGCTCATCGGCTACTGGCTGATTATGAAGTATATCGACCCGCCCGGCGGCTATACGCTCGGCGCGGCGGAAGACGCCACGCGCGACGCACCCGACGGCGTGTCCTATCCCGGGGCGCTCAACGGGTGGATCGACCACGCGCTCCTCGGCGATCACCTGTATAGCCGCCGCCCGGACCCCGAGGGCCTTCTGAGCACGATCCCCGCCATTGCCACGACGCTGCTCGGCATTCTCACCGGCAATTGGCTTCACACGAATCGCGACCGCATCGACAAGGCGACGGGCCTCGCCATCGCTGGGGGCGCGCTGGTGCTGGTTGGCCAGTGCATGGACATCTGGTTTCCCATCAACAAGAAGATCTGGACCAGCAGCTACGTCGTGTTCATGAGCGGCTGGGCGCTGCTTTTCCTCGCGTTCTGCTTTTATCTCATCGATGCCAAGGGCAACAAACGCTGGTCCACGCCGTTCCTGGTGTTCGGAACCAATGCCATTTTCGTCTTCTTTGCGTCGGGGATTCTGGCGCGCGTGTTCTACATGATCCAGTGGGAATCCGGCGGTGAATCGTGGAACGTCAAGAGCTGGGTCTATGCGAACGTCTTCCAGGCGAATATCGATCCGGACAAGCTGTCGTCCTTCGCCTATGCGATCTGCTATATCCTGTTGTGGCTGCTTCTGACATATCCGCTTTACCGCAACCGGATTTTCCTGAAGGTGTAGGGGATCCGAAATGAAGGCTTGCTTTGTTACTTCGCGGATGAAGTGGATGGACGCGGCCAGGTTGGTTTCCAGAATAACCCGCCGAATGCAGCAGCAACATGGCCTTCATACACTGCTCTTGAGCATACGCTGTGTATATTCTCTCGCCTTCTCTCAATCGCGCCTGGCACACGATCTTGATGACCCGCCTTCGCCCAGCAGGCGACTGCGTGCCCGGCGATGACGAGGGAGACCTCATCTTGATACCGGCCTCTTCATGATCCTTTCCCAGCCTGTTGCTTTGCAGCCCGCTGCGCTTTAGCCCTGCTTGCCCTCGATGGTGCAGAGCAGGTTTGCCGCCGCCATGGCCAGGCGCCGGTCGAGATACCCCTGCGTGTCCTAGGTAAAGTTCGCGTTCATCTTCATGATGAAGGGATTGAAGGTCTGT
>CAYFUR010000036.1:0-34310 GCA_964346275.1 uncultured Candidatus Sumerlaeota bacterium | reverse complement strand
CGCGGCGCCGCGGAAACCCTCTACCCCAGCCCCTACGAGCCCTGGGCCTCCCAGTTCGACTACACCGATCCCGGCTGGGACCCCATGGCCTACGCCATCCAGGAGGCCCATGCCAACGGCTTGGAATTCCACGCATATATCAACACCCACACCATGTCGGCTGCTACGCCGCCTTCAACCACATCGCCCCAGCATCTCTACAACATCCACGGCCCGGACGCCTCGGAAAGCTGGGTCATCCACGACGCCGACGGCAATCCCGTCAGTTCCACCGACAGCTATACCTGGCTCAGCCCCGGCATCCCCGATGCCAGCGCCTGGACCCGCCGCGCAATCATGCACATCGTGGACAACTATGACATCGACGGCATTCATTTCGACCGAATCCGCACGCCGGGCGCCCAGTATTCCCACGACCCCATCACGGAAGCGCGCTTTGCCGGGCCCGGAAATCCGGACAACGAATCCTGGGGCGAATTCATGCGCTCGCAAATCACCCGCGACCTCCGCCGCATCTATGGCGCCACCATGCTCCGCAAGCCCGAGGTCAAAATCAGCGCGGCTCCCTTTGGCATCTGCCGCCGCGTCCCCGGCGGCTACCAGGGCACCGGCACGGAAAGCTACTATAGCTGGTATCAGGACTCCTTCGGCTGGATGGAAAACCACGTCCTCGACTGCATCTTTCCCATGATCTACTGGGAGATCGGCTCCGCCCACCCCTTCGAGGTTCTGCTGGCGGACTTTCTCGACCGCGACGGCGGCCGCCACATCTATGCCGGCGCCCACGGCAATAACGACGCCATTGCCCAGATTCAGGAAGCCCGCAGCCAGGGCGGCCTGGGCACCACGATCTTCGCCTACAGCTATCTCGACCTGCCGGAATACTCCTCAACCGTCTATACGGAATCAGTTGAAACGCCCGAGATGCCCTGGAAAACCAATCCAACCACCGCCATCACCGTCGGCACGATCACCGATCTCAACGGCGACCCCGTCGTGGACGCCCGCGTCAACATCACCGGCGATTCCTATAATTATCTCTCCAGCGGCGATGGCTTCTACTCTATCCTGGATATCGATCCCGGCACATACACCATCTCAGCCCAAAAGGATGGTGTCGGCTCCGCCGAGGACACTGTCACCGTCGCCGCTGGCGACGTCATCGAAGTCGATCTTCAACTCAGCACCTCCGCCGGCCAGCTTTCCCTCGACAAGGACAAATACCTCTCCAGCGAAATGGTCACGGTAACACTCACCGACAGCGATCTCGCGGGAGACAGCTCAGTGGACGTCCAGGCCACCAGCCTTCGCGAAGCCACCTCGGAGACGCTCACTCTCTCGGCCCAGGGGAATGGCTCCTTCCAGGGCACGATTCAGCTCGAAGACGCCGCGCCCTCCTCCGACGGCAAGCTCCAGGTCAATCGCGGCGGCTCCATGACAATCACCTACCAGGACGCCTTCGACGGCACCGGTCCCGCCACGACCACCGCCGAGGCCGAGGTCGATGTCTACGTGGTCATCTACGACGAGCCCCTCGACAGCGATCCTTCCTGGCAAGCCGAGGGAGACTGGGCCTTCGGCGTCCCCCAGGGAAACGCCGGCAGTCACGGCGGCCCCGATCCCACCAGTGGCTATACAGGCGATAACGTCTATGGCTACAACCTCGACGGTGGCTATACAAACGAAATGGCGGCCACGGAATGGCTCACCTCCCCCGCCATCGACGCCTCCCAGGGCTCGCAAACCAGGCTCGAGTTCCGCCGCTGGCTCCAGGTCGAACAAAACGCCTACGACCGCGCCTTTATCCAAGTCTCCGCCGATGGCCAGAACTGGTCCACCGTTTGGGCCAACCCCGACAGCACCATCACGGACTCGGATTGGCAGCTCGTGGAATACGACATATCCGGTGTCGCCGACCGCCGCCAGGCGGTCGCCATTCGCTGGGGCCTCGGGCCCACCGACGTCGGGTGGACCTATGCCGGATGGAACATCGACGACGTCCGCGTCCTCCAGATCCCCGGCATGTTCGACGAACTCATCATCGACAACGATGAGCCCGGATTTGACTATACAGGCACCTGGGAAACCAGCACCTTCGGCGACAACTATGGAGACGACAAGCGCTATGCCGAACCCGGCGATGGCTCCTCCATGGCCTCCTGGACCTTTGATGCCATTCCCACCGGCCGTTACCGCCTCGATTTCTGGGTCAACGACAGCGACTACGCCGCCGATGCCCACTATTACATCAAGCACGACAATGCCCCCGCCCCGGGCGAGGAAATCCTCGCCAGCCAGAACAATGCAGGCGGCGGCTGGCACCAGCTCGGCACGTATCCCTTCTCCAGCGGCACCGCCGAAGTCATGCTTAGCGATGAATGGACTGGCACCGGCGACTTCGTTATCGCCGATGCCATGAAGCTCACCCCCATTGAGGTCTTTCAAACCGATCCCGTGAATATCTGGATGCTCCGCTAAACCAGGTTCCGAATAAAGGAGTCCCCCCCATGCGACTGATTGTCTATCTCGCCGGACACATCCACGACGATTGGCGTGAAGAATTCCGGCGCTCCGCCAAAGAACGCAATCTCCCCATCGACTTTGCCGGTCCCCAGGAAAACCACGACCTCTCCGACAATATCGGCGAGCAGATCCTCGGCGAGCAGCCCTGCAAACGCTGGAAAGACGAAACCGCCTCACAGGTGAATAACCTCCGCACCCGCGTTTTGCTCAATCGCGCCGATGTCGTCATCGCCCTCTTCGGCGACAAGTTTCGCCAGTGGAACAGCGCCATGGACGCCGCCTTTGGCATCGCCCAGGACAAACCGGTCATCCTCGTCCGCCCCCCGGAACTCACCCACGCGCTCAAGGAACTCTCCCAGCGCGCCCAGCTCACCGTCGAAACGCCCGCCCAGGCTCTCGACGCCCTGGAATATATCTTCAAATAGAACAACCTCCTCCTCTGAATCTTCCTCGTCATCGCACGATCTCCCACCACCCTTCTTGACTCCCGCCTCTCGTTCCGGAAGCCTCGCCTCAATTCTCGAAAAAGAGGCTTCCGTCCATGGCCCGCCTGCTTGCCGCACTTTTCCTCCTTGCCCTCCTTCCCGCCCCCCTCGCCCGCGCAGGTGAACTGAAAGAAGGCGTCCACACCAGCCGCGCACTCGGCAAGGAACAGCCCTACTCCATCTATATCCCCGAGGCCCGGCACGAAGGCGAACGCTTTCCCGTTCTCTACGTTTTGCATGGAAAATGGGGCGACTATACAGACTGGACTGAGCGCGGCAACGCCCAGGAGGCGGCAGAGAATTACCGAATGATCCTGGTCTTTCCCGATGGCGGCCAGTTCAGCTGGTACCTCGACAGCCCCGTCATGTCCGATTCCCAATACGAAACCTATCTCACCGAAGAGCTGATTCCGTATATCGACGCCACCTATCCAACGATCCCGCGCCAGGAGGCACGAGGCATCATGGGCCTCAGCATGGGCGGCCACGGCGCACTGCTCATGGCGGCCCATCATCCCAATCTTTTCGCGTCGGCGTCCTCACTCTCCGGCATCCTCAAGCTCACCACCCACCACGAGCGCGACAAGGTGACGGAACGGCTCGGTCCATGGCCCCAGAACCGCGCCCGCTGGGAGGCGAACTCCGTGTGGGATCAGGCCGCGCAATTCCAGACCGGCCGGACCCGCCTGCTCTTTGACTGCGGTAGAGACGATACAAAAACCGGTGCCATCTGGGACGGGCGCATGCTCCACGAACGCCTGGTGAAACTCGGCGTGCCCCATATCTGGCGCATCCACCCCGGCACGCATTCCTGGGAATACTGGCAAGGCCATCTGCCCGATCATTTGAATTTCCACCAGGCCTCCATGCTCGACGCCATGGAAGAGCCGGAACGCTGGTTCCGCCACTATTTCCAGCGCATGGACATCTTCCTCGAAGAAAACGCCCATATCCCCTTCAACCAGCCGACAACACCCACCGTCTGCCTCGCCGGTTCCTCCACTTTCGAAGGGTTCCCCCGGGATCTCCTGCCCGATTACCGCGTCTATAACCGGGGCATCGCCTCCGACCACCTGGGAATTTACGAACGCGGCCTCTCCAAGCGCCTGGAGGCATCCGTCTTCGACATGGATCCTGACTGCGTCATCATCAACATGGGCGCCAACGACATCGGCGACAGGCATCGCAACGACACCGGCGAACCAACGGAAGAGCGCATGGCCGAGGAGTTTCAGCGAATCATCAATACCATCCGGGAACGACAGCCCGGAGCCCGCCTGTATATCACCAATTGCTCGCCCACCGGCGGGCGCTTTGCCCACCTCAACGAATCCATCGTCTCCTGGAATCAATGGCTGGAAGAATTCGCAGAAGGGAAAGAGTTGAAGCTGATCGACATCCATACGCCGGTGGTTGCGGAAAACGGCCAGCTCACACCATCCCTCACGCGAGACGGACTCCATCTCAACCGCGAGGGATACGAAATTTGGGCCCGGCTGATTCGCCAGGCCCTTGCAAGTTCAGAGGATGGATTCGAACGATTTACGGAGTAAACGTCACTTCCTTGCCGTGCCCGCCGGAACAGTGGATTCCAGCTTCTCATAGGCCCAGTGAAGCAGCTCCTCCGTCTTGTCCCATCCGATGCACGCATCGGTGATCGAAACGCCGTATTTCAATTCCGCCTGATCCTTGGCCATCGGTTGCTTGCCTTCGATCAAATTGCTTTCCAGCATCGCGCCGATCACGGCCGAGTCGCCCTCCGTGCGCTGATCAACGGCTTCACGCCAGACCACTTCCTGGCGCTTGGGATCTTTCTCCGAATTGGCGTGGCTGCAATCCACCAGCAGCTTGGGATTCAATCCCGCCTTGCGCAGAGCCTCTTCCGCCTGCGAAACGCTCTCCCGGTCGTAATTGGTTCCGCGCCGCCCGCCGCGCAGAATCAGGTGGCCGTTGGCGTTGCCGCGCGTCTTCACGATGCAGGTGCGCCCCTCGTGGTCGATCCCCAGAAAACTGTGCGACGAACGTGAAGACACCATCGCGTTCACGGCCACCTCGACACTGCCATCGGTGGAATTCTTAAACCCAACGGGCATGGAGAGGCCGCTGGCGAGCTGGCGATGCGTCGGCGATTCCGTCGTCCGCGCCCCGATCGACGCCCAGGAGACCAGGTCCGAGATATACTGCGGGGAAATCGGCTCCAGCATCTCCGTCCCCGCCGGAAGACCCATTTCCGCGATTTCCAGCAGAATCCGGCGCGCCCGGTGGAGCCCTTCGTCTATATCGAAGGAATCATCCAGGTGCGGATCGTTGATCAGGCCTTTCCATCCAACGGTCGTGCGCGGCTTCTCGAAATAGACGCGCATCACGACAAAGATTCGGTCGGCGACAGCATCCGCCACCTTTTTCAGTTTCTCGGCGTATTCCACCGCGGCCTTCTGGTCGTGGATCGAGCATGGCCCCACAATCGCCATGAAACGCGGATCGTCTCCATTCAGGATATTCACCAGCGTATCGCGGGAATTGGCGACGGTTTCGCACGCCTTCTCCCCCAGCGGATGCCACTCTTCCAAAGCCCGCGGAGAAACCAGGGGAATCGTTTTGATAACATTCAGGTCCTGCGTTCGGCGCATCATAATCAATCAAAGCTTTCTATCATCGGATGGTCGGAACCGCCTCGCGGTTCTTGCGTGCGAGGAACGAGCTATAGGCCCCTCGCCTCAAGTTTGTCAACGTCCCCTTTTTCCCTCAAGAGCCACCGGCAGTTTCCCCAAGGCTTTTCTCTCCCCCGCCAGCACCTCCGCCGCCACCTCCTGCATGGCCGGAACACTGGAATAGCCGCAGTAAAACGCCCGCGCCCCGGATACCTGGTTCGCCTGGTACGGCCCGCCAAAACTCACAAAAACCACGCAATGGCGCCCGCAAAGCTCCTTTAGCAGTCCCGCCTGCCGCTCGCTCGCAATCCGGAACCAATCGAATCCCAGGACCACGATCCGATCCGTCTCCTCCGCTTTCTGGCGGATTTCCGCAAGCGCCTCTCCCTCCGGTTCGATAGGCACCCGGAGAAACTCGAAAGGCCGCCCCAGGGCGCGCATCCGCTCCAGAAACGGCTCCGGCCCAAACCGGTAAAAGATGACGTGGGAGCCCGCCAGCGCCATCACCACCAGCTTTTGTTTTTCGTTCGCGACTGGCCCACTCGTCCGGCCCCAGACGCGGGTGAACGCGCCTTCGCACAACTCGCGAACGGTCCGGCGATGGACTGGGTGATTCAACGTTCCTGCCCAGCCGGGATCCGGCTTCGCCGGACTTCGATGCAGCCCCGCGCGGCTCTTCGCGCGCAGAATCCGCCGCACCGAGGCGTCGATGCGCTCCTCTGGAATTCGCCCGCCGCGCACCGCGTCCACCAACGCCTCATGATACGTCAGCGCCTCATCCACGTCCAGAATCACATCCAGCCCCGCCTCGACCCCCACAACCGCTCGCTCGCCCCTGTCGGGAATCGCCCGCGTTAATCCCTCCATATTGAAGGCATCGGAAATCAAAACGCCCTCGAAACCGGCGTCGCCGCGCAACAGCTCCTCATTCACTCGCCGCGAAAACGTCGCGGGCCACGGCCCTTCGCGGTCGATCTGCGAATACCAGACGTGTCCCACCATCATCATGGCGGCCTGCCGGGCAAGCCGGCGAAACGGCTCCAGGTGGATTCTCCGAAGTTCCCCTTCGCTCAAATCCACCGAGGGCAGGCCCTCGTGGCTGTCTCCCGTGGAAGCGCCGCTGCCGGGAAAGTGCTTCAGCGCGCATAAGCCGCCTTCCTCCGAAGCCCCCGAGAGAAACGCCTCGCCGAATGCCGCCGCGATTTCCGCATCGTCGCCCGGCGCCCGCGTGCAGATCACCGGGTTCGCCGGTTCCGTATTCAAATCCACCACCGGCCCGAAAATCACGGAAACGCCCAACGCTCTCGACTCCCGTGCGGTAATCCGCCCGCATTCAGCCGACAAGTCCCATCGCCGGGCCGTGCCGTGAGCCATGGCCTGGGGAAAGATCGTTGCCTCTCTCACCCGCGCCCCCACTCCCGACTCGGAGTCCAGAGCGAACCACAGCGGCCATTTCGACTTTTCGTCCAGCACCTCGATTATTTCCGCAATTTCCCCGGCCCACCGCTGGTTCCCGATGAAAACGAATCCGCCCAGATGCGCCTCGCGCAGATGCTCCTCCATATCCACGGCCTGAGAAGTCATCAGCATCTGGCCGATCTTTTCTTCCAGCGTCATGCTGGCGAGAGCCGCCTCCACCCAACTCTCATCTGGCGGAACAAGACGCTCTCCACCCCGCGGATTGCCTTGGAAACGCCCCTCGTCCACAACGGGCAGAGCGGTGTCATCATAAACAACACGTTCAAATGGAATCTCGCGGACGCGTTTGGGCCTCATGGAAATCGGAGGGGATCGCTCCTTCGTTGGAATGGCATCCTGCCGGAGCTTTTTTTCGCCGGACAGCGGCGCGGGCGAAAGCAATTATTGACCTGATAAACCAACCCGGGAACATTCCATCCAACATTGAGAACGGAAGGTCTCCCGAATGAAATTGGTCTCCCTCAGCTTCACACTGCTTACTGGCCTTTTGGCCACCGGTTGCACCGCTTTTCAAAAAGGGGAAACCCCCTCGCTGGAAGCCGACATCCCCGCCCGCGTCGAGCCGATTCCACCTCCGCCCATCGAAGCGACGGAGACTCCCGGCTGGGATGTCCTCGACGACCTCGTCGAAGCGGGCCTGGGCGATGAAACATATCCCGGCGCCGTGCTGATCGTCGGACAGCCTTCCCGAATCATCTGGGCAAAAGCCTACGGCAACAAAACTTACGACGAAGATGCCGAGTCCATGACGCTCGAATCGATCTTCGACCTCGCCTCCGTCACAAAAGTCCTTGGCACCACCAGCGCCGCCCTTGCCCTGATGGAGGATGACAAGCTCTCCCCCGACGATCTGGTGGCGGAATACATCCCCGGCTTCGGCACCGCTGGCAAGGAAACGGTCACCATTCGCGACCTGATGACGCACACCTCCGGCCTGAAAGCCTATGAGAACAAAAACCGCGTCGAGAAGGAACGCCCCGAAGGCACCCTCCAGTCCGACGCCCTCATCAATCATTACGCCGCCCTCAAGGTTTCCTACGAACCGCGCACCGACTACAGGTATTCCTGTCTGAATTTCCAGACCACCGCCCGCGTGACGGAAAACATCGCCGGCATGCGCATGGAAGACTACCTGAAAGAGCGTGTCTATGGGCCGCTCGACATGCGCAACACCGTCTACTCGCTGAGCGAAGAGCAGAAAAAGCGCGTTGTGCCCACGCTCAAGCGAAGCGATGGCACCGTTCTCATCTCCGAAGTCCATGATCCCCTCGCCAATTACCACGGCGTCAAAGACCATTGTCCTGGCAACGCCGGCCTCTTCGCTCCGGCAACCGATGTGGCCCGTTACTGTGAAATGATCGCCCGCGACGGCGATTACTATGGCCGCGAGATCTATAAACCCGCCACCATCGCCATGGCCACCAAGGACCAGACTCCCGAGGGCGTGGACAACAAGCGCGGCCTCGGATGGGGCATCTACGAATCAGCCCCTTACTGCACTGATCTCAACAACACGCCGGAAACCTACGTGATCGGCCATACGGGTTACACAGGGACCATGATCTGGATCGATAAGCGCACTGACACTTACATGGTCTTCTTCACCAACCGCGTTTACCCCGATGACAAATCCCAGCCAGAGCACAAGCTGAGTATCAGCGATGTCCGCCGCAACCTGGCCGATGCCATTCTCCGGCACTTACCGGAATACCAGGACTCCTTCGACTCGAAGTGATCCCAATCCTCCGACCGTAAAAAGACAACCGGCGCCGGGTAAAATTCCGGCGCCGATTCTTTTTCCATCCGGGAAAATGGGCTCGACTTAAATCTGGAGCAGACTCTCCTCGATAATCAACTTCAGCTGCTCTTCGGCCTTCTTCCAGTCTCCATCGTCCAGAGCGATCTCCACGATCAGGCGACGCACGGCGTTGCGCAGCGGCTGCGAAGGCGAGCGTTTTGCCAGTCCTTCCAGGAACGGGATCGCCTTGTAGGCATCCCCCTGCTCGCGCTGCATCCGCACCATCTGCACGGCGGAGAGATAAATGGACTGCTCGACATCGCGCTCCGCCTGCAGCGCCTTCAGATGCCTTTCCGTCCAATGTTCCTCGTCCGGGCTAAAAACGATCTTCTCGTAGCGCACCTCTTTTTCCTTCGCCCCGTCGGCCTGCTGGTTTTGCTGGGCCAGCAGCCCCGGGCCTCCAACGGCCAGCAACACCACGCCAGCCAGAAACAATGCGGAAATCTTCCCCTGCCAGGTCATCGCGATCCACCTTTCTTCTTGGAATAACGTCTCATCTGCCGAGAATACCCCACTAGTATCAAGCATGGATAGGGCCGGAAAGTATTCAGCGCGAAACCCCTTGACAGCCGCCCCGCGTTTGCCGCTCCATAGCGCGTCTTCGAGGGGTAAATACGCCCACAAAACGAGGAAAAAAGGACACACCGGAAGATAATATGGCTAAAACCAGCGTTGTTGCTCGCAATAAGAAGCGCAAAAGAATGATCGAAAAGTACCGGGAACGCCGGATCGAGTTGAAGAAGATCGTCAACGATCCCGAGATCGATATCGACGAGCGCATGGAAGCCTTCCATAAGCTTCAGAAGCTTCCGCGGAACAGTTCGCCGGTGCGTTATCGCAAGCGCTGCCAGCTCACTGGCCGCGGGCGCGGCAATCTTTCGTATTTCGGCCTCTGCCGGAACGAATTCCGCCGCCTCGCCCACGAGGGCCAGATCACCGGCGTCACAAAATCGAGCTGGTAACTCTCTCGCGTAAATTCTGATTTGCCGCGCCTCGGCCCTCCTTAAGCCGAGGCGTGGCCGATTTTTACTCCCCTCCGCCTCTTCCCGGTCCAGACGCAAGGGCGCATTAACCATTGCTTTCCAGCCGCGCCTTGCGGACGCTCTCGCGCCGGACGCGTCCGAATTCGAAGGAGATCGCCCCACCCGTGGCCAAAGCCCGAGTCAACCGCAGCCAAAGCCGGGAAACTGCTCTTCAGGTGCTTTTCTGCCAGTCCTTTACCGATTCCGAACTGTCGCGCTCAGTGCGCGCCGTTGAGGCAACAACCACCGTCGAGTCATTCCAGGAAGCCATCGCATCACTCGAAGAAAGCGTCCGCTCGGCAAACACCGCGATTGCGACGCTGCGCAAGGCTATCGGCGCCCTCAAAGAAGCTCAGAAACCGGTGAGCGAGCGAAAACACAAAAATGTCGAAAGCGGCACCCTCAGCACTGTCCTCGATGTGGGCGCAACGCGCCGCGACGCAATCAACTCCATGCGCCAGCATGCCCAGGCTCTGGAAACGGCTCACACCCTCTTTGACCCCGAGGGATTCGCGATTCGCCTGCTGGAAACCTTCGACAAAAACCGCCAGCGCATCGACAACCTCGTCGATCGTTCCCTCGAGAGTTGGAGCCTTCGCCGCCTCATTGCCGAGGACGCCGCCACACTTCGCCTTGGTGCCACCGAACTTTTGTATTTCACCGACGTCCCGCCCCGCGTCATCATAAATGAGTATATTGAACTGGCCAAACGATACGGCGATTCCGAATCGCCGCGCCTGGTTAATGGCATCCTGGATCGTATCCTTCGAGACCATCCCCGCGAATCCGGCTGAAGCAACTTCGCCCATGCGATCATCCAACCTCCCTGGCAATTTCTTCGTCCTGGCCATCCTGATCGGGCTGGTTTTCGGCTGCGCCACCACAGGGGGAAATGATCGGCGCCTTGTCACGGCGAGCGGAGAGGCCCCGATCAGCGACCAGCTCGTCTCCCCCGGCCATCAAAGCCGCATCGTCCCCTGGGACACCCTGACTCTCGAAGCGTCCGAAAGCTATGAGCTGAGCCGGTCGGCCAGCTCTTCTCCCGGACTCCAGGGCGCCGTCAAACGCCTCAACGCCCGGCGTAAAGCGATCGCAACCCTAGCTGAGCGAATCGCGAACTATCCGGCGGCCGAGGCGCCACCTGGCGAAACTCAGGACCTGGCGATTGCAGAGTTTGCCCGCCGGCATCCATCGGTGGACACCGCAGTGCGTGTCGCCCTGGAGAATGGATGGACGGAAGAGGTCGTTTCCGGAGGCCAGGGCCGCCTTGCTCTCACACTGAAGCTTTCCCTCAAGCCTATTGCCGAGGTGGTGCTCCTCCAGGGGGGCGGATTCTCGCCGGAAACGGAAATCGCCAGCGAATTAAATCAGCGCAGCTGGGCCCAGCGCCAGGCCATGAAAAAGGCCCGGGAGCAGCTGACAAAAGAACTAGGCGCCCTCGCCCCACGCCCCGGCTGGACCATTGCCCGTTGGGCCGCCATCGCGCCGGACAATGCCGCTCTGCTTCAGGAGAGCTTGCAAAACGCGCGCGTCGTGCGGAGCGAGGAAAAACCCCCGGCCCAGCCGGGCGAAGAACCACGATGGCTGATCGAACTGGAAGCCGATGCCGCTTCCCTTCTCCAAAAAGCTCGAGCAGACATTGAACAGATCGAGAAAAACCAACCCGCGGATCTCAACTGAGCCGTATCGGACAATTCCCTGAAGGTTGGAAGGCGTTTCCCCAACTTTCGGAAATTTGCTTGCATCTCCGGCCGGGATTGGTATGGCCTTAAACCAGAAGACCTTTTTGAATGAAAGGACGCTCCCATTTCCGCAGCAATTGCTCCGCTGGCAGCCCAACTGAGACACCGCCTCCAAGAGCGGCTCTCGCCCAAGCGCCTCGCGCACGTCATGGGAGTAGAAGGACTCTCCGTCTCCCTCGCCCTCCAATGGGAGGCCGATGAAGAAAAAACCCTTCTCGCCGCCCTTTTTCACGATTTGCTGAAATCCGAACCGCGGGAAACCCAGGAGCAATACGCCCGGGCCTGCCGGGACGTGGATCTGACCCAGGAGGATCTCGAGTTTCCCGCCATGTGGCACGGCATCGGCGCCTCCCATGTCGCCCGCACGGAATACGGCATCGAAGATCCGGAAATTCACGAAGCGATCGCTTGGCATACAACCGGCAACGAAAACATAGGCGCTGTTGCGATGGCAATTTACGTGGCCGATTTCCTGGAGCCGACGCGCAGCTTTGACGGGGTCGAACAATACCGCCGCGAAATCCTGCCGCTCCCTATGAAAGAGGCTGCCCGCCGCATCGCCGAACTGAAAGTTCTCAATGTGCGAAACCAGAACAGGCCCCTCCACAGCCGCACCCTGCGCATGAAAACCTGGCTGGAGGAAGGCTAACCCTCGCCCAAACTATGGAGGATTGATTTCAATCGTGCTCGATACTTTCCAGAAAGCGGCGCTGGCCGCCCGCTTTGCAGATGAAAAAAAAGCGGAACATATCTCCCTGCTCGACCTTCGTGGACTCTGCAACTTCACCGACGCCTTCATGATCTGCACCGGAAATAACCGCATCCAGCTTCATGCGATCTCCGACGCGATCCAGGACGGCTTCCGCAAAGTCGGCCACAAGGCCCCCAAGCAGGATTCCGAACGCGATGCCAACTGGATGGTCCTGGACTACGGCGACGTCGTGATTCACATCATGAGCCCCGAGTCCCGCTCCTTCTATCGCCTCGAAAAACTTTGGGGCGACGCCACGGAACTCGATTGGGAAAAGGTTTTGGAAGAGTCTGAAGAGCTGGAAGAAGCCAGCTCTCAGTAAACAAGAAAACAGCGTAGAAAAAGAGCCATGTCACCGGGCGGGCCGCGACTCCGCCACGCACTGAAGGACGCGGCCCAGTCCAGTGAAAAACCGATGAATTTTGTGCTATGGGAGAGGAGTTTTCCCTTCCATCGGGGAGAAGTCGTGTGCTACCCTCCCTTTATTGAGTTCGCAAGAACTCTTTTTTTCTTATCCAACACACCCACCCAGCCAAAAAGCGCAGCGAAACAGGACATTGCCTATCATGATGAAATTCAATATCGGGGAAACGATTATCGAGCCCACGAATGGCATCTGCACCATGGAGGGCATGCGGCGCATGAAAGTGGACGGCGAGGAAATGACCGTTTACATCTTCAGCGCCGCGAATGCGAAAGTCTATGTCCCTGCGGATCAAATCGAAAAGCGCCGGATTCGCCGGCCCATGGACCGGGAAGAAGTCAAGCGCGTCCTCGCAAGTCTCAAACAGCCCGTTTCGCCCAACCGCGATGACGCCCGGCTGCAATACAGCAACTACCGCGATATCATGAAATCCGGCGACCCCATGAAGATCGCCCGCTTGCTCCGCGACCTTTATATCCTCGATCAGTCCGATGATCTGAAGGGCAAAGAGAAAGAAATCATGGATCAGGCGAAGAAGTTTCTCTGCGACGAGATTTCCTACATCCGCCAGGTCAGCAAGTCTCAGGTCATGGAGCAGATCAACGACGGCCTGCGCCAGATGTACAAGAAAAAGATGGCAAAGGATAAAGAACGCGCCAAGAAAAGCGGTGTCGGTGTCTCCATGGGAATCCTCGGATACGAAGATGAGGAGGAAGAGAACCAGGAAGCCTCTGAGACAAGCTCCTCCGAAGAACAAGAGAGTGAAGACAAAGCCAGCGAAACCGAAGGGAAAAAAGAAGAATAACGGCGCAACGGGGTTGCCTCCCCGAGCGGCCTCAACGCAGACTTTCGCCCCGGGGCCCTTTGAGGCCTCCGGGGCGTTGGATTTTCCCGCGGAAAAGGGGTTTGAAGTGTTTCAGCAGCAAAAAGAACAGGCTGCACTCGCCGCCGCCGCTTCCGTGAAAAGCGGCCTGATCGTTGGCCTGGGGTCCGGCTCGACATCGGAAATCGCCATTCGCCGCATCGGCGAAAGATTCCAGGCCGGTGAACTCGATATACGCGCAGTCGCTTCCTCGTTGCGAACAGCTTCCATCGCTCAAAAATACGGAATTCCCATCTCCGAACCCGACCGTGACGAGCGCATAGATCTCTATATTGATGGCGCCGACCAGATTGACGCATCGGGGCGCATGATCAAGGGCGGCGGCGGAGCCCTGCTCCGCGAAAAAATCGTCGCCTACAACGCAAACCACCGCGTCATCGTTGTCGATTCACGCAAGCCGGTTGAAATCCTCGGCAGAGGCTTCCCCTTGCCTGTCGATATCGCCCGGTTCTGCGCTCTCTTAACATGCCGCGCCATCGAAGATAAGCTTGGCTGCAACGCCGTGCTCCGCCGTGGCCCCGATGGCAAACCCTTTACCACCGACGACGGGCATTATATCGCCGACTGCGAATTCGCCGGCGGCATCGCCGATCCGGAGAGTACAGCAATCGCGCTCGATGGAATCCCCGGCGTCCTCGAATACGGCCTCTTCGTCGGCTTTTGCGACGAGTTAATTATCGGAACGGAAACTGGCGTGGAACGTCGCGTCTTTCGTAAGGGAACGGAGGCCTCAGCATGAGCGTCAAAGCCGCGTGTATTACATTCCCGGGGTCAAACTGCGACCAGGACATCCACCGCGCCGCGCGGCTCATGAATTGGGACCTGGTATCTCTTTGGCACAACGACCTGCTCTCGGAAAGCGTCGATGTTGTCTTGATCCCCGGTGGATTCAGCTATGGCGACTACTTGCGTTGCGGAGCTCTGGCGCGCTTCAGCCGCGCCATGGATTCGGTCTGCGAGCAGCATCGCCACGGCGGCTTGGTGGTTGGAATCTGCAACGGATTCCAGATTCTCTGCGAGAGCGGCCTGCTCCCAGGCGCGCTCCACCGCAATCGCGGACTGCAGTTCCGCTGTATCTGGACTCACCTCAAGCCTGTTAACCACGACACAACGTGGACTCATGCCATCCCGGAAGAACGCGCGCTGCGCATTCCCATAGCCCATGGAGAAGGAAATTATCATATAGACAAAGATGGCATGGACGCGCTATACGAAAGCGGGCAGGTGGTCTTTGAATACTGCGATGAACTCGGGAATGCCACGCCAGAAGCCAATCCCAACGGCTCCGTCGGCAATATCGCCGGCATTCAGAATCGCCCGGGCAATATCCTGGGAATGATGCCCCACCCTGAGCGGGCCATGGAAGGAATTCTCGGCGGCACCGACGGGCGATATCTCTTCCAATCCATCGAAGGCGCTCTTTCCCGCGCGGGAGCCTGAACTATCCAGCGCTTGCGAGAATGACGTCGCCGGGCGACAGCCCGCTGAGAACCTCCACACGGCCGTCTTGACCCTGGCGGCCCGATTGGATGAATCGCCGCACGGGATCCTCCCCGTCTATCAGTATCACGTATTCCAATTGGCCGACACGCTCCACGGCGCTCCCGGGTATATACATCCGATCCACTTCGCCTCGCGGAATCAGCAACCGGCCGAACATTCCCGGATAGAGGTTCTCGGCATCCGGCAGTGCCACCTTGACGATAAAAGAGCGCGATGCAGGGTCCGACTGGGGAACAATTTCGTCAACAACGACATCGTATTGGCTCTCGAGGGCGTCGATGAAGACACGCAGCTCGTCGCCGCGTTTTAATGTCGTAGCCAGCGATTCGCGCACATCCGCCTCGAGACGCAAGCTTTCCGGATCATAAAGCCTCAGAATCGGGACGCCGGGAGAAACCAGATCTCCCGGCTCGGCAAACCGGTCGACCACCCTTCCGGAAATGGGCGCTTCGATCATCGCATAGCTCAGCGTCGTTTGCGACTCGTCCACCGCCTGCTTGGCACGGGTCGTTTCCGCTTCCAGCGACCGCACGTTCGCCAGCGCCTGGTCCAGCGCGGACTTTGCGACGACACCGCTCTCGAATTGCTCCTCCACCCGCTCGAATTCCGCCTGGGCATTCTCCAGTCTCGCCTCCACGGCCCGCAGCGATTCTTCCGCCTGGCGCAAACGCGCCTGCAAATCCCGGTCGTCCAACGTCACCAGCATCTGGCCTTCTTCCACGCTGTCTCCCGAGCGAACCGTAATCGAGAGAATTCGAGCTGTAATGCGCGCAGAGATAGACGTTTCATTCTTCGCCCGGATCGTTCCCGGCGATTGCTCCTCGACACGCTCGCTTTCTGCGGCCACGCGGAAAGTCTCTCCCTTCGCCTCTGGCATCGGTGGAGCCACACTTCCCGGCTCGATGGTCTTGCTGAAAAAACCGGCCAGATAACCCATCACGAGAGCGAGCAGCAGAAGGCCCAGCACCATCAGCAGGATTTTCACCAGGATCTTCATTCTTCCAGGACCCTTTCCGAAGGCACTCCATGGCCTTCCACATTCTTATAGACAAGATAATAGACGATTGGGATCACCCCCAGCGTAAAGAGCGTGGAAGCGAATATCCCGAAAATAATCGCCCAGGCGAGGCCGCTGAAGATTGGATCCAGCGTAATCACCAGGTTGCCCAGCATTGTCGTCCCGGCGGTGAGCACCACCGGCCTCATGCGGATGGCTCCGGCCTGGACAAGCGCCTCGTCGAAAGCCATTCCTTCCTTCAGCGACTGATGAATGAACTCCACGAGAATAAGCGAGTTCCGCACGACAATCCCCGAGAGCGCGATCATGCCGATCATCGCTGTGGCGGTGAAAAACGTAGGGTTCGGATGGCCGTCGATGGAAAGCTCGCCGATGGAATTCAAGACCCAGAACCCCGGCATGATCCCAATCGCCGTCAGCGGAATCGCCAGCATGATGATCAGCGAAATCGCCACCGAACTCGTCTGAATCGTGAGAACGATGAAAATGCCCACCATGGCCGCGGCAAAGGCCAGCCCCAGGTCGCGAAAGACACGTATGGTGATTTTCCACTCTCCCTCGCCCGACCAAACCGGTGTCACATCATCCGGCAACATCCAGGAATCCCCCGCCCCGAAAGTCAGATAGGTGCGATCCTCGACAGGTCTATACGATGTCTTTCCCGGGCCTTTTCCCCGGTCCCAGGCAACATCCTGGATCACGTCCGCGGGGGCCCGGCCCGCCGTTTCCGCATAGACGTAAACCACGGGCCTGAGCTGCTTGTGGTAAATTGTCTTGTCCTGCAGCGTTTCCGAGAATTCTCCGATCTCGCCGAGCGGCACCAGCGGCTGGGGCGCATCGGACACACCGCCCCCCTCGCGAACTTTCGCAATCCCCGGCCTCCCCTTCACGGTGACCGTCTCCACGTCCGTTGGCGAATTGCGCCTGCCCATCGGCAGTTGCACTCGAATGGGCAGGGGATTCGCCTCGCTGGGAATCTCTAAATGTTCCGCTGTCACACCCTCTACGGCCAGAGCGATGGTCTGGGCGACGTCCTCCGTCGCGATGCCCGACAAAGCCGCCTTCTCCTTGTCCGTCTCGAAGATCAGTTTTGTCTGGTCCGCCTCGACGCTCGTGTCGATATCCACCACGTGGGGCTCGCGTTCGAGGCGGGCAACGACGTCTTGCGCCGCTTTCTGAAGCCGCTCATAGGGCGTTGCCTGCTCGCCGTACAGCTCGACGACAATGGAGGAAATCACCGGCGGCCCTGGCGGCGTCTCGACCAGCTTGATAATCGCCCCGTGATTCGCTGCGATCTCGTCGATATCGTTTCGAATCCGCAGGACGATCTCATGGGACTGGTGCGCCCGCTGGCCCTTGGGAGCCAGAGTCACCCGAATATCCGCGACGTTTGATCCCTCGCGCAAATAATACTGGCGCACCATGCCGTTGAAATCGATGGGCGAATTGGTACCCGCGAAGGCCGCAAACTCTTTCACCTCGGGCACCGTGCGGAGATACTCCGCCACGGCGCGTGTCACACCTTCCGCTTCTTCCAGGGTCCTGCCCTCGGGCATATCGACAACGATTTGAAACTCATCCTTGTTGTCGAAGGGCAAAAGTTTGAGCGGGACGAGCCGGAACGCGGGCAGAATATTTGCCAAGAGGAAAGCGGCTCCAACCAAGCCAAGGAAAAAAGCGGCCTTCCGATTGCTGGTCACCATCGGGCGGAGGAGCATATTGTAGAAACGGTAGAGGCCCGTCTGGCGTATATCCCATCCTGCTTCGCGCGCCTTGGGCCGAAGGATTTTTCGAGAAAGCCAGGGCGTGACCAGGAAGGCCACCACTGTGGACGCTATCACCGCCAGCGGCACATTGAACGCCATGGGGGCCATATACGGCCCCATCATTCCTGTTATAAAGAACAACGGGACAAAAGAGAGGATAATCGCGATTGTCGACATAATCAGCGCCATCCGGACCTCCTGCATCGCCAGGAGGATCGACTTGATCCGGCGGAACCGGCCCATCTGAAGGTAGCGATCGATATTATCGACTCCCGTGATCGGATCGTCGACAAGCAGGCCGATTGCCAGAATCAGGGCAAACAGCGTCACGCGGTTGATTGTATAGTCGGTAAAAAGGTTCACCCCGAGCGTCAGCCCATAACAGATCGGTACCGCCAGCCCTACCACGAGCGCCGAACGCCATCCCATCACCACACCGATAAAGACAACGACGGTCAGGATCGCTACGAGAAGGCTCGAAGCCAGGTCATTCACTTTTTCGTCCGCCGTCTCGCCATAATTGCGTATGATGCGATAGTTCACGTGGGGAGGGAACAGCTCGGCTTCCATGCGCTCCAGGCGGTTCAGCACATTATCCGCCACCCAGACGGCGTTCGATCCCTTCCGCTTGGCCACGGAAACGGAAACAGCCGGGAAAACCCCTTTTTTCGGATCGTCCCCGGCAGAGGCGGGGCCAAATCCAATCCACGTATAGTCATCGGCCTCAGCCGGGCCATCGATCACATCGGCCACGTCCTTCATATAGACGGGCCGCCCATCGACAACATTCACCACGGAATCCGCCAATGCGTCCGCATCTCGAAAGAAAAGCCCCGCCTGCACCACCAATTCGCGATTCAGGTTTTTCACATCACCGGCGGGCATTTCATCATTCGAAAGATTCAGCGCACGCAGAATATCCAGCGGTGCCGTTCGCCGGGCGGCTAGAGCTTCGGGCTTCAATTCGATTCGGATTTCCCTCGGCCGGCCGCCGGTGACCCCGACTTCGTTGGTGTTCTGAATACCCTGCAGCTTCAGAACAACTTCCTCTGCCAGGCGCCGCAATCCGTGATCATCCGTCTGCTCTGGGTCTTCGCTCCACAGCATTGCAATCACGATGGGAACATCATCCACCTCAATGGGCTTGACCACCCACGACTCCACCGCCTCGGGCACTTTGTCCGTATTGGAGAACATCTGGTTATATATCTTGACCAGCGATTCCTCGCGGTCCTCACCCACATAAAAACGCACCGTAACGATCGCTGATCCGGCCCGGGACATGGAATAGACGTATTCCACTCCTTCGATCTGGTAGAGCAGGTTTTCCAGCGGAGTGGCAATCTGCCGCTCCACCTGGCGGGCGCTCAGCCCTGGCGCCCGCACCATCACGTCGGCCAGCGGCACAACGATTTGGGGTTCTTCTTCCCGTGGCGTCAGAACCAGCGAGGCCGCGCCCAGCGCCAGCGCTACCAGTGCAATGAAGATCGGTCCCGGGGTATTGATAAACCGCCCCAGAGCGCGGGAGACAGCATCGAGGCGGTTGGAATTCGATTGAGAAGAATCCATGGCAGAGTCAGATCAAAACTGGCATTAGTGAACATATTCCCACAGAGGAATAATACGGAATATCCAGCACGACCCAAGCGGGGTCAATCCGATTCGTGCCTTGAATTTCTTGCGCGATTGGCTCTTGCATCCGTGAAAATTCCCGCCCACGCTCTATGTTGCCCTCCGAGGAAATCACATGAACAAAAATGAAGGAAATTCAGATGACAAAAAAGAAACGCAAGGCAAGCAAGGGACACGTCGAGCACTCGCAGGCCATGGAAACACAGGAAGGCATGCCCGGTTCCTTTCATCGCCCCATCAAGGTCACGTTCATGGGCGCCGGCAGCGGCTTCACCCTGTTTCTTCTCGGCGACATCCTGCGCATTCCCCGCCGCAAACGCGTCGAATTGGTTCTTGTCGATATCGACCGCAAACGGCTGGAAATCATCTATAAACTCTGCCGGAAAATTGCTGAGTCCCTTGGCGAGGATCCCGGCATGATCACGGCCACGACGAAGCGCCGCGAGGCCCTGCCCGGCTCAGACTATATCATCAATTGCATCGAGGTCAGCGGCGTCGACTGCGTGAAGTGGGACAACGATATCCCCTTGAAATACGGCGTGGACCAATGCATCGGCGACACCCTTGGCCCGGGCGGCCTGTTCAAAGGCCTGCGCACGATTCCCGTCTGGCTGGATATCCTGAAAGACGCGGAAGACCTCTGCCCCGAGGCTCTCGTCCTCAACTATACAAACCCCATGAGCATGCTCTGCCTCGCTTCGGGCCGAGCCAGTTCCATGGAGGTCGTCGGCCTCTGCCATTCCGTCCAGGGCACAAGCCGCCAACTCGCCAATCGCGCCAATGTCCCCTACGAAGAAATGGAATGGGAATGCGCCGGGATCAACCATCTCGCGTGGTTTACGACGCTGCGCCACAAGGGAAAGGATCTCTATCCCCGCCTCATGAAACAGGCGCGCAAGCACCTCGCCGGCAAGCCCGTCGAAGATCCGGAAGACCGCCCGGATCTCGTTCGCAAACATATGATGCTCCACTTCGGCGCTTTTATTACCGAATCCTCCGGCCACCTCAGCGAATACCTCCCCTACTACCGCAAACGGGCCGATTTGCTCGAGAAATACATGGGCGATAACTACGACGGAGAGTCGGGATTCTATGCCAACAACTGGCCCCAGTGGCGCCGGGACGGCGACAAGCATCGCAAGGAAATGATCCAGGGGAAGCGCCCTCTCCCCGACAACCGCACCTGGGAATACGCCTCCTATATCATCGAGGCGCGGGAAAAGGATGCTCCCTATCGCATATACGGCAATGTCATGAACAAAACTCGGGATGGAGCGGGGCCGTTGATCTCCAACCTTCCCCATGATGGCTGCGTCGAGGTCGCCTGCATGATCGATCGCAATGGGTTCAACCCCACGGTTTACGGCGCTCTTCCCCCGCAAATGGCGGCCATTTGCGATTCCAACATGCGCTACTTCGATCTCGCCGCGAAAGCAGCTATTGAGAAGAGCAAGGAAGCCGCCGTCCACGCCCTCATGCTCGACCCTCTGACATCAGCGGTTTGCTCTCTCGAGGAAATCCGCGAGATGGCTTATGAGCTTTTTGAGAAAGAGAAGAAGTTCCTCAAGGGCTATAAGTAGCACCGAGCCAGGGCGCATAAAAAGAAACGGGGCCGCAGCATCATGCGGACCCCGTTTTCATTTCCTCTGGTGCTTTTGCTCAGGCGCCCGCCGCGCGAGAGAGCAAGTCGTTCAGTCGGCTGACCATGGCCCGGGGATCGGAAAGCAGGCCCGCCGCCAGCATCGAGTTATCGTAGAGCTGCTCGGCCAGCTCGGCGGCAAATGCCTCGTCCGAACCTTTCAGCTCGTGCAGCCGCCGGATCACCGAGTGGCCTGGATTCACCTCCAGCGTCAACTGGCCGCCGGTCGCGCCTGCCGCTTCCTTGTTCATCGCCTGCATCAGGCGCTGCATGGAAGCCGTCATGCCACCCTCCGTCACAATCGCCGCCGGGTTTTTGACCAGGCGGTTGCTGGGACGCACTTTACCGACCTTCTCGCCGAGTTTCTCCTTCAGCCAGCCGCACAACGCATCGGCATCTTCCTTACTGAGTTCTTCTTCCTTGTTTTCACGGTCCGGCAAACTCACATCCGCGCGGTCCGCCGATTTCAGCGGCTTCTCGTCGAACTCGCCCAATTGGTCGAAAACAAAATCATCGATCTGGTCGAAATTATAGATCACCTCGTAGCCGCGCTCGATAAGCGCCTCGGCATACGGTCCCGCCTCGATCGCTTCACGCGAAGGGCCGCTGATGAAATAAATCTCCTTCTGCTCTTCCGGCATGCGGCCTGTATATTCCACCAGCGAAGTCTTTTTCCCCGGCTCGGTCTTGGAAGTCTCGAAGCGCAGCAGTTTCGCCAGGTCCTTCCGATGGCTGAAGTCCGTCGTGATCCCTTCCTTGATAAAGCGGCCAAACGTCTCAAAGAACTTTCCATAGGTTTCCTGCTCTTTTTCCGCCTGCTCGTTCAGGAACCGGATAAAGCGGCTCGCCACGACATTGGAAATCTTTTTGACCAGGCGGCTATCCTGCATGGTTTCCCGGGAGATGTTCAGCGGCAGATCATCACTGTCGATCACTCCGCGCAGGAAACGCATCCACTCGGGCAGCAACTCATCGGGATGCTTATCGATGAGCACCTTCTTGCAGTAGAGGTCCACCCCCGGCTCCATGCGGCCAAAGCCGAATTCCTCCATGTTCCGCTCCGGCACGAACAGGAGCGCCTGAATCGCCAGCGGTGCGTCCGCCGAGAAATGCAACCGCATCATCGGCTCGTCCCAGGCATTGGCGATGAACTTGTAGAATTCCTTGTATTCCTCCTCGGAAATATCCGACCGGTTCCGCTTCCAGATCGCCTGGATCGTGTTCACCTTCTCGCCATCCACCAGCACGGGAAAGGAAACAAAGTTGGAAAACTTGCGGACGATTTCCTTCACGCGATCCGCCTCGGCGAACTCCTCGGCGTCGTCCTTCAACTCGATCACAATCCGGGTGCCGCGGCTCAGCCCTTCTTTTTCCGCAATGCTGTAGGTGCCTCCCCCCTCGCTTTCCCAAACCAGGCCATGTGAGTCGGGATGATACGACTTCGTTTCCACGGTCACTTTCTTCGCGGCCATGAAGGAACTGTAGAACCCGACGCCAAACTGGCCGATCAGGTTCACGTCGCCCCCCTTTGCCGCCTGCAGCGCCTTCTGCAAGTATTCCTTCGTTCCCGAGTGAGCAATCGTCCCCAGGTTTTCCGACAGCTCTTCCCGGGTCATCCCGATGCCATTGTCGGCGATTATTAAGGTCTTCTTTTCCTTGTCCACATCGATGCGGATTTCCAGTTCATCGTCTTTACCCGGCAAATCCGGGTTCACAAGCAACTCGTGGCGCACCTTCTCCAGCGCGTCCGCCGCATTGGAAACCAATTCACGGACGAAAATCTCGCGATCCGTGTAAAGCGAGTTGATGACGATACTCAGCAACTGCTGAATTTCCGCCTGAAAGTCGTGGGTCTCTTTTTGAGAAGTCGCATCTGTAGCCATCGGATACACCTCGGCGTTTGAATAATCTGCTTTGAGCGAAGAGTTGCAAACCTGGGACCATCCCTGCACCCCCCCACCGGTGATTAAGGGGTTGCCTCGACCACGCCCCTCCCCCCTTTAATCTCTCTCGGAATTCTGAAAAAGGTCCGTCCCATGCCCGAGGCAAAAACCAAGGTTCTCATCACCGGCGGCGCCGGGTTCATCGGCAGCCATCTCGCCCAGGCCTGGGCCGAGCGCGGCGCCCATGTCGTCGTCCTGGATTCCCTGCGCACCGGCCACCGGGAGAACCTGCAAGCCATTCCCCACCAGTTCATCGAGGCCTCCGTCGAGGATCCATCCGCCGTCGAGCGCGCCATGGCGGGCGTCCATTACGTCCACCACCTGGCCGCGTTGGTCAGCGTTCCCGAATCCATGGAGAAGCCCCGCCTCACGGAATCCATCAACGTCGGCGGAACGTTGAATGTTCTCGAAGCCGCCCGCGCCGCGAAGGTCCGCCGCGTCGTCTTTGCGTCCTCTTCCGCCATCTACGGAATGGCCGACCGGGCCCAGCACAAGGAAAGCGACCTGCCAGCTCCCGCCTCGCCCTATGCCATCACAAAGCTCACCGGCGAGCATTACATGCGTCTTTACAGCGAAGGCTTTGGCCTGCCCACCGCCTGCCTGCGCAACTTTAATGTCTACGGCCCGCGCCAGGATCCCAACTCGCCCTATGCCGCCGCCATCGCGATTTTCAGCGAACGCGTCCGCCGCAATCTGCCCCTCACAATCTACGGCGACGGAGAGCAAACCCGTGATTTCGTCTATATCGACGATGTTGTCCGCGCTAATCTCCTCGCGGCGGAAAAAGGCGGCGGCGTCTATAACGTCGCCTGCGGCACGCGGATTACGGTCAACGACCTTGCGCGCCAGGTGATCGAGACGGCCCGATCCACCTCAACCATCGAATACGCCGCCGAACGCCCCGGCGACGTGCGCCATTCGCGGGGAAACACCGACCGGATCCACGCCCTCGGCTGGAAGCCACGGGTCAGCCTGGAAGAAGGCCTTCGCCGGACCCTCTTCCCCTCGATACAAAACGCGAGGGCGTGAGCCATGGACAGGAAGGACTCCCCCGCCTGCACAGTCTCCGCGCCGGGCCGCATCTGCCTCTTTGGCGAACACCAGGACTATCTTGGCCTTCCGGTGATCGCCGCCGCCATCGGCCTGCGGGTGGAAATCGCCGCCCGGCCCATCAAGGAAGCGGAGTTCCATGTCCTCCTACCCGATATAGACAGAGAGCTGCGCCTCGACCCCCACCAGGAAACGGCCTATACGGGGGAGAGAGACTACCTCCGGGGTGGGCTCAACGTCCTCTTGCGGGAAGGACTTCGCTGGGCCTCCGGTTTCGAATTCACGGTTCGCAGCAAAGTACCCATTAACAGCGGCGCCTCCAGCTCATCCGCGCTCCAGATCGCCTGGATCGCCATGTTGCTCCACCTTGCCGGCGATCAACGCGCCCGCGATGCCGCCGCCGTGGCCCGCCTCGCCCATCGCTCCGAGGTCGTCGAATTCAGCTCCCCCGGCGGCATGATGGACCATTTCGCCTCCGCAATCGGAGGATTGATCTGGCTGGAGACGGCCAAGCCCTACCGCGTCGAAAGCCTCCCCGCCTGGCCGGGAGAATTTCTCCTTGTCGATTCCGGGATCCCGAAAGACACCAATCGCGTTCTCGGCGAAACGCGCCAGCGCATCGAAGCCCTCAAGACCCAGAGCAACGATTCCAACGCTCTGGAACCGGAGGAGCGCCGCCTTTTCGAAGCAACACGCATCAACACCGAGTTGACAAACCGCGCGCGCGACATCCTGCTGCGTTCTAAGGACCAGGCCGTTCTTGGTCAGCTTCTCACGGAGCACCACCGCCAGCTTTCCATCAATCTGGGGGTCTCCGTGGATGAAATCGACGAGATGATCGATCACGGCATCGCCGCCGGCGCTTTCGGCGGAAAAATCAACGGCTCCGGCGGCGGAGGCTCCTTCTTCTTCCTTTGCCCTGGAAAAGGCGAAAAGCTTCAAAAAATGTTCGCATCAAAGGGTTATCGCTGCTGGATCGTGGGAATCGGCGAAGGGCTCAGGATAGACGACGACGAGGACGACGCACCGGCCACGCCCACGGCCCAGTAGCTTTTTCAACTCAACCGGGCGCCAACGGTTTGAGCGACCTTCCTCGCCGTCTCTCCCATCTTCTTCTCGCCCAGCCCCGCGTGAAAAAGAATCCGCGAACGATCCTCCAGGAAAAAGTAGATCTCGTAGGGCGCGGAATCCGCGATTCCCGAGAACAAGAAACTCAAACCGCCCCACCAGTAATAATTAAAGTAAATCTGGGCGTTGCTGTAAGGCATCACCCCCGACTGGGGGTGATCAAAATCCACGTAGCGGATTTTGCCAAAATGGAACGAAGACGTATAGACAGGAAGAAAGAGCAACAGCTTATGCACGCGCCGCACGGTCTTGCTCGCCGGATCGATGATGGTTGTCACCCGGCGTGTTCCATAGAGGCAAAGAAGACCCGCTACGAAATAAACCCCGGCGGCCATGATCCAATCCGGCTGCTCCTTGAGAAACTCGAAGCCCATGGCAAAGAGCCGATGGACGCCAAAGAAAAACTCGAGCAGCACCAGCACCGCACCGAAGAAAAAAAACGCAACATCGGTAAAAAGGGAAAACCTGAGCGGGGCACCACCGCCTTCCAGTTCCTCGGGACCATGCATCGCAATGCTCCAGGATCAAAAGAATTTAGCTCTTCAATAGTTTTGGTGCCTCCGCCACCACTTCGTCAATCCTGGTGGCGTCCTTTGCTCCGCCCTGGGCAAAGTCCGGCTTGCCGCCCCCTTTGCCGCCGAGCGGCGCCGCCAGCTTGTTGACCACGGTGCCAGCGGCATAATCCTTCTGGGCGTGCTTGCCGACCGCCGCCGCGATGCCGACCTTGCCATCGCGCTCGGTGATGACAACGGCAACACCATCTTCGCCCAGCTTATCCCGAAGCGCCGTCGCCACGGCCTTCAACTGCCCGCCTTCCAGCCCATCCATGCGCACCGCTGCGAGCCGGACTTCTCCGGCGAGGAGACGCGCCCCTTCGACATACTGGTCCAGGTCCTTGGTCGCCAGTTCCTGCTTCATGCGCGCCAGCTCTTTTTCCAACTCCTTCGTCCGATCCTGCATCGCTTTGATGCGACCGAGAACCTCCGAACCCTTGACGGCCAGCGTATTCTCCAGAGGCACCACCAGCGAGAAATGCTCGTCCGCCTCATGGTCCGCGGCCGCGTCGCCGGTCACCGCTTCGATCCGCCGCACACCCGCCGCGATCGAGGATTCCCCCTCGATGCGATAGTGCAGGATTTCGCCCGTGTTGCCAACATGCGTGCCGCCGCAAAATTCCAGACTCGTATCGCCCATGGCCACCACCCGCACCCTGGCGCCATATTTTTCGCCAAACGGCGCAATCGCCCCGCGTTTTTTCGCATCCTCCAGGGAAAGCACCTCCGTCTTCACCGGCAACTCCGCCGAGATGAGGCGATTCACCTCGCGCTGGATTTCCGCCAGCTTCTCGTTGCTCAGTCCCTCCGTATGCGTGAAGTCGAAACGCGAGTAATCCGGCCCCACAAACGAACCCGCCTGCGTGATGTGATCGCCCACCACGCGCTTAAGGACGCTCTGAAGCAGGTGCACCGAGCTGTGGTTGCGCACGATCCGCCGGCGCCGCCGCGCATCGACTTCCGCCTCGATCTCGTCGCCATGTCGCAGCCATCCCGCGGCCATGCGCCCGATATGGAAATACATGCCCCCCGGCGTTTTCTGGGTATCGGTGACGACGAACTCGGCCCCGGCATGAGAGATCACCCCCCTGTCCCCCACCTGGCCGCCGGACTCCGCATAGAAGGGCGTCTTATCCAGGATCAGGATCGCATCGTCTCCTTCGTCTATACGGTCGACCAGCGCCCCCAGGCGCAGCATCCCCAGAATCTTCGCGGGAACCGGCCCCATCGTGTCGTAGCCGGCGAAGTCCGTCGCCCCCTTTTCCTCGAAAAGCGGCTCGACCGCTTCCACTTCCTTCGCCATGTCGTCCCCCTTTCCAGACGCGCGGGCCGTCTCCTTCTGCTTGGCCATCGCCTCTTCAAAGCCCGCCATGTCCACTTTCAGCCCCTGGTCCTCGGCGACCTCCAGCGTCATATCCACGGGAAAGCCATAGGTGTCCCACAGGCGGAAGGCGTCTTCGCCGCGGATCGTCTTATCGCCGCGATACTGCGCCTGCATCACGAGTTCCTGCAGGATTTTATTCCCCCGGTCGCGCGTGCGCAGGAAGGTTTCCTCTTCCTTCTGCAAGGCAGTCTTGATGAAATCCGAGTTCTTTTTGATCTCCGGATAGGCATCGCCCAGCGTCTCCACCACGGGCTCGTAGAGGTTCGCCATGAAGGGTTCATTCATCCCGAGCAGCGACGCAAAGCGCAGCGCCCGCCGCTGGATACGCCGCACCACATAGCCCCGCCCGATATTGCTCGGCGTGATTCCCTCCGACAGGCAGAACACCAGCGCCCGCGTATGATCGGCGATGGCATTGATCGCCAGGCGCACACGCGCCGCCGCGTCGTCGTGGGGTTCGCTCACTTTCTTGTATTCCACGCCGAGGGCCTTTGCCGCCCCTTCCACGATCGGCCACATCAGATCCGTTTCATAGGGCGTGGCGGCCTTGCCCGTGCGGGCGAATATCAGCGCCGTCGTCATCCGCTCCAGCCCCGCCCCGGTATCGATCCCAACGTGCTTCAGCGGAACGCGGCTGCCATCGCGCTGCTGGTCGAACTGGGGAAAGACCAGGTTCCAGATCTCCAGAAACAGATCGCCCTCCTCGGGAATCCGCCGGGCCAGCTCCTCCTGCCCCTTCTCCGGGGATTCTTCCATCATCTTGCGAATTTCGGCCAGCTCTTCTTCGCTGCCCAGAAAGAAACACATCTCGGAACACGGGCCGCAGGCGCCCGTCTCCCCCGCCGGGCCCCAGTAGTTCTCCTTTTCATCCAGCCGGATCGGCTCGTAAACGCACCCCGTCTCTTCCTTCCAAATCCGGGCCGCCTCGTCATCATCCAGATAGATCGTTGGAAACAGTCGATCCGCCGGCAGCTCCATCACCTCGCTCACGAACTTCCAGCACCAGATGATCGTCTCGCGCTTGAAGTAATCCCCAAAGCTGAAGTTCCCCAGCATCTCGAAAAACGTGTGGTGCCGCAGCGTTTTCCCCACGTTTTCCAGGTCCGACCCTTTTCCCCCCGCGCGCAGGCATTTCTGGCAGGAGGCCGCCCGCGGATAAGGCAGCTCGACATCACCGGAATAGAGTTGTTTGAACTGGACCATTCCCGCCGTGGTGAACATCAGCGACGGATCGTCGGGCGGCACCAACGGCCCGCTCTCAATAATCGGATGGGGATGGGTCTCCAGGTTCCGGAAAAAGTCCAGATACGCCTGGCGAAGTTCTTTACCTGTCGAAATCATAGTCGCGGTCCGCCTCTTTTTCTTTCCATCTGGTCATCATGGGCTAGCACACAGAAGAAGCCTGAGCAATAGACTTGGCCCCTGTTTCCAGGTCAAGCTCTGGAAATCAGGGGCCCCATTTCATCCTTCCCCGGCCAGTATTTCTAGAGCGAGTATTCTTGCTCTTCCGCGGCCAGCTCGCGGGTCAACTGCTTGATATCCGTGCCGCTCAGGCGGGCCTTCTCCGCCCCCGAGGCATCCTCGAACAGAAAGCCCTTCTGCCCGTCCGGCACAACCCGGCCCATCTCGCGGCCCTGGCCATCATACACAGTCGTGATTCCCTCGTCATTGCGCACAAACCGGCGCTCGGTTTCCACCACCCCGTCGCGGGAAACCGTCAGCACCGCTTCGTTGGGACGCAGCCCCGGGCCCAGCGCCACCACCGACCCGTCGTCCTGCTCATAGCTCTGCGACAGCTCGATCGGGTCGCCGCTCCAGAATTCGATCAAATTCAGGATGACAAAATCGACGAAAACCGTGATTCCGTAGACGCCCAGAAAAACACCAAAGATCCACAAGATGATCGAGTGGACCAACTGACTGTCGGTGATGCTTCCGTTCAGCTTGTACACCGTCCGGGTCAGTGGGAAGGTGCCATAACAATTCGTGAGCACCGGAATCATTCCGGCAAGGAGAAGGACACAGAGGGCGCGCTGGACATGAAACACACACCGGCTTGGAGTTTCGCGTTTCTTCATTGGAAATCTTTTCCAGGAAATTTTTACGACGAAAACCGCTCGGCCACAACTTCCGAAAGAACCCGGTCCCCCAGCCGAGACGCGGCTTCGAGTGCAAGGGTTGCAACCTCGGTCTCGTCCGAAGCGACCACCGTTGCATGGGCGACCTTTCGGCCTGGCCGGGGCGATTTGCCGTATCCGTGAAAAAAAGCATTCGCCATTCCATCAAGTGCGCTCTCCGCTGGCAGGTCACCAATCAGATTGAGCATCGCGGCGTGGCCGCGCACTCCGGTCTTGCCCAATTCCTTCCCAAGAATCGCCCGCAGATGATTCTCGAACTGGCTGGTTTCCGATCCCTCGATGCTCCAGTGGCCCGAGTTGTGAACGCGCGGCGCCATCTCGTTGAAAATCAGCTCGCCATCGCGCTCGAAAAGCTCCATCGCCAGCACGCCCACGTAATCCACCGAGGCCATGACTTTCGCGGCGTATTCCGCCGCCTTGCGGCTCAACTCCTCCCCCGGCGCCGGAGCGATCGACAGCCGCAGGATGCCGTCGCGGTGGGTATTCTCGACCAGCGGCCACGCGGCGAATTCCCCCTCGCGCCCGCGCGCTGCCAGAATCGACACCTCGCGGTCGAAGGGAACAAACTCCTCCAGGATCAGCGGCTGGCCGCTCAGGTCCTCGAAAGCGGCATCGGCATCCTCTTGCGCGCGGATCACACGCTGGCCTTTCCCATCATAGCCAAAACGCCGTGTTTTCAAAACCGCCGGGACGCCCACGTGCTCCAGCGCGGCGTCAAACTCGTCGCGAAAATAACAATCACGGAATTTCGGCGCCGGGATTTCCAGGCCGCGTATATACGTTTTTTCGTAGAGACGGTCCTGGGCGATTCGCAAGGCCTCCGGCGGCGGATAGACAGGCACGCGCTCCGCCAGCCACGCGGCTGCCCTCGGCGGCACGTTCTCGAACTCGTAGGTCACGACATCCGAAGTCGCTGCCAATTCCGCCAGGCCCTTTGCGTCATCATAGGGCGCCCGGATATGCGGCCCCAGCCCCGCCGCCGAGATATTGTCCTTCGGTTCCAGAAACGTAAAGTCGAGGCAAAGGTCCTCCCCCGCCTCGGCCAGCATCCGGCCAAGCTGGCCGGCGCCGATAATTCCAACCCGCGTCCGGCTCATGCCGACGGATCCTTCGCGCCCAGCACCGCCTGGGTCTGAGCCTCGCGGTATTCCTTATAGGCCGCGCGGATTTCAGGATGACTGTTTCCGAGCATCGCCGCCGCCAGCAACGCCGCGTTCACCGCGCCGGACCGCCCGATCGCCAGGGAACCCACCGGCACGCCCGCGGGCATCTGGACAATCGACAAAAGCGAATCCATGCCATTCAGCGCCTTCGATTGAACCGGCACGCCAAGCACCGGCAGCGCCGTTTTCGACGCGCACATGCCGGGCAGATGCGCCGCTCCCCCCGCGCCCGCAATAATGGCCTCCAGGCCGCGTTCCTCCGCCGTCCGCGCATATTCAAACAACCACTCCGGTGTCCGGTGCGCGGAAACGACTTTCGTCTCGCAAGGAACCCCCAGTTTCTCCAGCGTCTCCACCGCGTGCTTCATCGTCTCCCAGTCCGACTTGGACCCCATGATCACACCCACCAGCGGCTTGGTCATTTCCAATGCGGCTCCTTCTCTCGATGGGAATCGTTATTCGCCGAGCAGATTCGACCGGTGCTTCAATCGCCGGTGCACCAGCACCCGGCACTCGGGGCAAAGCGTATAGCGGTAATTCTCGTGAACCTGGTCCGTCGCCTCGTCGATCTGCTCTTCAGTCATTCCCTCCATCGCTTCCACCAGCTTCTCCAACTCCTCCCGCGCATCCCCCTGGGGCTCCTCCATCATCACCTCGGGGTTCGGCTCTGCCATGATCGCCACTTCCATGATATACAGGACTTCGTTCTTTTCGACCCATCGGCCGCAATTGTCGCAAATGCGGTATTCGCTCATCGAAACATCCCGCCGGTCATCCTTTCGCCACAGGCTCTGCCGGAACGCCTCAGGCCCCCAGCAGAACCGCCACGACTGTCAGGAAGAGAATGAGTAAGAGAACGCCAAAGGCCGCGTATTCCAGGCCCTGGCGCAACGTCTGGCGGATTTCTCCGGCATGCTCCGGTGAATAGATCGCCAAGATCTCGTAGTGCATGAACGCATGGGCAAAGCGCCCAATCACCAATTCGCAATAGAACAACCAGAAATTCACCGCCGGTCCGTGGGGGTCGCGGCGAACCAGCTCGCGAAAAAGAGTCTTCGCCCGCCGGATGCGCAGCGTCCGGAACGCATTGCGCCCCAGGGCAAAGATCGCCGGCTGGTTGTCCGGCGCCAATTCCAGCAGCCGCACCAGGACATCCACCGCGTCCCACCTCTTGCCGCAATCCTCCAGGTGGCGCGCCAGTGCCGCCAGCGGCTCCGGCTGGTCCGGCTCCAGTTCCACCGCCCGGCGCAGGCTCTGTTCCGCCTCCGCGTTACGGCCAAGCGCCTTCCGCGCAAATCCCAGATTCAAGTATAACTGGCCCCAGGAGGGCTCCAGTTCCAACGCCTGCTCCAGGATGCGCTCCGATTCCGCATGGCGGCCCAGATGGAACAGCGTGCTGCCGTAGTTCATCAAGTAGCCCGCGTTGCCCGGCGCCTCCTCCACGGCTTGGCCATACATATCGAGCGCCTCGCGATAGCGCCGCTGGTCGAAGTAGATATTACCCAGCCGGAACAAGGCTCGATCATCTTGTGGATTGAGCGCCAGCACATCCAGGTAAGCCTCGATCGCCCGGTCCGACTGGCCCAGTTTCTCCAGCAAAGCCGCAAGGTAAACCGACGGCGTTGGTTCCCCCGGCAGATACTTGATCGCCAGGCGGTAGTGTTTCAGCGCGTCCTCTGAACGATCGATTTGCTCGTAGGCCAAAGCGATGTTGCTGTGGGCCAGCCCATGGGTCGGATCGATGCGCAGCGCCTTTTCGCAGCATTCGATCGCCTTGCGGATCTGGTTTCGCTCGCGCAGCACCAAGGCCATGTTATTGAATGCATCCACAAAACGCGGATCGTATTCCGTCGCCCGCCGATAAGCCCGCAACGCCTTTCCAAAGCGGCCCAAGGCATGATAGTTCAGCCCCAGGTTGAAATAAATATCCGGATTCTCGGAGTCGATGGATCGCGCCCGCTCCAGCGCCTCCACAGCATCCTCGTGCAAGCCCAGATTATAATAAAGAGCGCCGAGAGAAAGCGCCGCCTGGAGGTAATCCGGCGCGGCGTCCATCGCCTTTTCGTAGGCCGAGATCGCCTCGTCGAACTTCTCCTGCTCCTGAAAGACTTTTCCCAGCTGGTAATGCGCCGAGGGCTCCTCCGGATCCAGGTCCAGCGCCTCCTCAAGCGAAAGCTCGGCATCCTCCAGACGCCCGCTGTCCGTGAGGACCAACGCCCGCTCGATCAATGGCATCGGGTTTGCCGGATCGCAAACCGACGCCCGCTCGAGCATCTCCAGCGACTCGCCCAGGTTGCGCTGGTCGTGATGAATCTTGGCCAGGCCCAGCCAGCCATCCACGCAATTGGGGTCGAGTTCGATAGCTTGCTCGAAGGCATCCACCGCTTCCTCGAACCGGTGAAGCATGTGATAGCATCGCCCGAGCGCCGCTAAGTTTTCGGGATTGAAGGGCCGCAGGCGCTGGGCTTCCTTGAGCGCAGCCACCGCCATGGCGGGCCGTTCGTCCCGGGCATAGGCGTCGCCGAGGAGAAAGTGGGCTTCGCCATGATCCGGCTCGAGCCGCACGGCCTGCTTCAGGACATCGATCGCCTCGTCCGCACGGCTGACTTCCATGTAATAGCTGCCCAATTGAAACAGGCCCTCAGCGTAATCAGGAGCCAGCTCCACGGCGCGCTCGAAACATTCACCCGCCTTGATGAAGTGGCCCTGGTCCAGCAGCCGCTGGCCCTCTTCGCAGAGGGCTTCCGCTTCGCTCAGATTGTCCTGCCACTCGCTCATTTCCACGCCCAAAGGAACAAAGAGATACCTGCCACCAATGTGGCCACATCCACCCTCCATCGGCAAGGGACAAAATCCGCCACTGCGTGAGAAAGGGCTGCCCGCTCGCTTTGACAATTGCGGGGAAATTCTTGATCCTGCTCGTGGCTGGAAGCTTCATCAATGAGAAGTGGGTGAGAAAGAAGGGGGAGCCTAATGAACGTCGTAATAGCCTTTGCCCGGGGGCAAAGGCTTAATCTCGGCGGATTCGAGCAAGACCCGGCGGACAGAGTTCAGGACTTGCTCGGGCGTGACAGGCTTTTCCAGAAACCGATTGGCCTTGGTGCCGATTTTCCAGAACCCCGGCGGCAGATCACTGTTACGCGTTGTGCCAGTCAGAATGATAATCGGTGTTTTGTTCAGCTCGGGGTGTTCGCGAATTCGCTCAGTCAGGTCGAGACCATTCAGCCCCGGCATGTTGAGATCGGTGACCACAAGGCGCGGGCGGGTTTCTTCGATGAGCCTCCAGGCCTCGAGGCCATCGCGCGCCTGCACCACGTCGTAGAATTGCCGGAGGTAGAGAGAATAAACCGTCAGGATTTCCGGATCGTCATCCGCGAAGAGAATCTTGATTTTTTGAGCCATTTTTCGGGGAATAAGCCTTAAAAAGTCGATAAAGAGTTGTCCACTTCCGAGACTGCCGCAAGGAAATAACGTTCTTTTCCGGCGCTTTTCCCTCGCCCCAAGCTCTTTGCTGGCAAGGATGGTGGCCCAAAGCATTCTCCGAGGAGTTCTCCCCGATGGCATTTGCCCCCGATCGATACGAAAAAATGCGTTATCGCCACTGCGGCCGCAGTGGCGATAACGCATTTTTTCG
>CAYFUR010000035.1:32142-34413 GCA_964346275.1 uncultured Candidatus Sumerlaeota bacterium | reverse complement strand
TTCCATCGGGCGCCGATATACAACGCGCCGGCCGCCGAACCGCGGCTGAGCCCCTTCGCGTCTCTCAGCGGAAACGTGAGCTGGCGCCATTCATCTCCACGGAATTCCCAGGCCGACGCCTGGTCGCCGGAGCCCAATGTTCCATTACCGTCCGTATCGTCCGAGAAAAGGAGGGCGAGGCCTTCCGTCCGGTTGATTTCTTGCGCCGGATAGGGGGGATTGATTTTCGGCCTCGCTTTCAGAAGAGGGGCGAGTTCTCCTGATTTGATCGTATAGACGTAAGTGATCGGATCTCCGCCAATCGCCGCGCTTTCGAAATAGACTTTTGTTCCATCTGGCGAGAAGGAGGGATCGCTATCGATTCTCCCCTTGGGTGAAATGGCTTCGGGTGTCCCACCGGGAAACCGGGCGAGAAAGACATCTCCCATCGCGTCGCGCCGGTAGGAAACAAAAACCAGGTTCTTCCCCGAAGGGGAAAACCGCGGCGATTCGGTGCGCGCTGGATGAGGGTAAAGCGGTTCGTCCGGTCGCAGTCTCTTCTTGTCCAGCTCTCTACCGTACAGCCCGGTCGACCCATCGCGGTCACTTGCATAGACAAGCCAATCCCCTTCCGGAGAAACGGCCGGCTGGCCATCGGCCGACGGCGCGGTCACCACCAGGCGGTCGGGCTCCGCGTGGGCGGCGAGAACACTGACCGCGAAAAAAGCGATGCAGGCAGAACGCCAGGCGCTCCAGTTCGTTTTCATTTCCGGCTCCATTCCCCGTCCCGGCTTTGGATAGGCGATCCCGCCGGGGCCAGGTCCTGGTTTAACTCGGCAAGGATGAATTCGATTTCTTCGCGGTCCTCCTCCGTGGCCCCGGGAGCAGTTGTCCACAGGCGCTCAAGAATGGTCCGCCGGTCCGCGTTGTCCTCCTCGAACACCTGATTTGCCAGATCTTCTTCCAGTGGGAAATCCGCCGGGAGCGAATCCGTGCGCCAGACGAGAAACCCGTTGCGGCCTTCCCCAACGACCCCTTCCGCCAGCATGGTGTCCAGGTCGTCGCGATTATATCGCCGATTGTTCATGGCGCGAACCGTATCGCGCTGGCTCCCGGTCATCTCCCGGGGCTGGATCAGAGAGCCGTCTGGCTCGACGGCCCGCATGGAAGCGTAGGAGGCCAGATCGCGGCCAATCTCCTCGTAGGCGCCGAGCACTTGTCTCTCCAGGGCCGTCTTCTCGTCCACCACGAAAAGATCGATGGCAAGGAAGGAACCCCGGCAGCCGCCGAGAAAGATAGGGGCGGCGGCCAGAATGAGTGTATAGACGATAAGTCTCATGGTGAATCTCCTGTTGGGGCCAGTTGTTCCACGAGCCCGGATTTCGTCCGTGTGGATGTGATGTCGATGATCAAGCGCAAAAGTTCCAACGCCTTGTCCGCGGGCGCGGGAATATACGGTCCGATGAGGGGCGCCACGCGAAGCTTGTCGAAAACGGTTATTGGGTAAGTAATGTTTCCCGGGCTGCGCAGCGTCACCGTCAATGTCAGCAGGCCGTTGCGCATATCGATCAGGACCCGGTCGGGCCGGCTGAAGTGAAGCGCCGCCAGCGTCGTTTCAACGCCCGGGCTGCGCCCCCCGGTGTTCCCCGCTTTGAGAAACGCCCGGAGCATTCCCGAGCCGATGTCTGTTACCTGCAGCCTGGCGGAAACCGTTTCGGCCATGCCCACCGCGGAAGGCCGTGGAGTGAGCGCGGCCTGGATCGTGCCATAGCAGTTGAAGGTCGTTTTGCTGATCCCGCCCGTATCCATGTCTGAAAGAAGGCGCGCCCCGTCCAGATCGGTGGCGAGCAACTCTCCCTGGATGCCGATATTCCTGCCGGACTCCACGGCTCGGAGGCTCAGGTTCGCCGTTCCTCCCAGAAATTCCTCCAGCAGCCAGCCCAGGTTGATGTCCGGCCCGGCCGCTCCCATATCCATCACGGCCTGGCGGATGGGCGTCATGGGGGCCGGCTGGCTTATAGACACTTCTTCGAGCGAATAGCGCCCGCCGCCGGTCAGGAGATCATCCTGCTCCGGAGATTCAACCGGCCAGCGTTTCTCCAGCGCCATGCCGCCATCCAGCCGGTGAAGCCGGGCGAGATCCGCCCATGCAAGCGTCGCGCTCGTGCTGTTGGCGGAAAACTCCAGGCGCAGATTCTGCCCCGCCGCATTCTCCAGGGCCAGCCGCTGGGAAAGCATACCGGCCTTGTCCCTCAGCGGAAAAGGAATCGAAAACGATGGAAGCTCCTGCCG
>CAYFUR010000035.1:0-32042 GCA_964346275.1 uncultured Candidatus Sumerlaeota bacterium | reverse complement strand
TACCGGCCTTGTCCCTCAGCGGAAAAGGAATCGAAAACGATGGAAGCTCCTGCCGAGCGAGAGTTTCGAAGCTCCAATCGCGGGAAACCAGAGCCCCGAGTTGATCGGAAAGGGACGCCGCGCGGAGATACGCCTCCACAAGCCCGAAAACGTCTCCCGCCTGGCCCTCGGCCCGGATCGACGTGCCCAGGGCCGGAAGGTCCCATTCCGCGTTTTCCAGGCGAGCCGTGCCATCACGCCCCAGGGAAGCCGCGCCGGACATTGCCATGTCCGTGGTATAGACGACCTCGCTCCCCCGGAAAACACTGTTCCCGATTCCCACGGTCGCCTCCATGCGCGATGACTCGCCGTCGCCCTCCCCCCTCACGGAACCCTGGAACGTATCCATGCGGGCCTCGTCGCCAAAGGAAAATCGGCCGTTCTTCCAGTCCGCTTCCAACTCCAGATCCATCCCCCCGGGATATTGCAGGCCGAGGGATTCCATCAATGCATTCAGATCGGCCTCCATGGCCGCGGACCAGTTTCCCTCCAGGTCCAGATCAATCGGAGTAGACCCTTCATTCGTATATACGGACCCCTGAATCGCCTCAAGAGAAGTGATCCGCCCCTCTGTTTTCGCCTCCAGGCGGCGGCTCTTCTGGTCGAAACGCCCGCTCGCGGCCAATTCGAGTGTCTCCGGCATGGTAAAGCGCATGGACTTCAGCCGCGAAGTGCCGCTTCCCACATCGTGGGAAGCATCGGCGAGAAAGCGCATTTCCGGCAGAAAAACCTCATGACGCTCGCCGTATAGCAATGCCTCGGAGAGGCTCGCATCCAGCGATGCGTGGCCCCCTTCCTTTTGGGAGAAAGAAAAATCCGACGTGTAGTCGAGCCCGTAGAGGCTGCCCATCTCCCCGAGAACGACTTCCTCGATGGCCCCGCTGCCGGAGTCACTCAGCTCAAAAGCCTCCGCCGCCAGGCTGCGCAATGTAACCTGCTCCGTCCGCTCGTCCTGAACATTGGCCAGGGTGAAGCTGCTATCCGCTTTCGACCAGGTGATCTCGGGTGCGTCCAGGCGCATCCGGTTTGTCATCGAAAAGGGCGGCTCCACTGTTGTCCCCGCCGGGCCGGTTTTCCATCCGCCGCTTCCTTTCGACGATGCGACCAGCGAACCCTCCAGAACAAGGGCGCCCAGATCCCGCTTCGCCAGCGCCTTCGCCAGTTCCTCCCGCAGCCCGGAAAGATTGACCGTCTGGGTGCTGTGGAAGTCCGCTTCGCCGCCGTTTGGCCGGAGGGTGCTTTCCACCGCGCCCTCGAACGTATAGACATCGTCAATCTGGGCTGACAGGCCGTCCATTCGCGCCCGAAGAGCCTCGCCCTCCGACGCGACGCGCATCCGCCCGGACGCCTGGGCCTGCTCGAAAGAAAGCCCAAAGTCCGGCGAATCGATGCGGAACCCATCTTCACTGGAAAGGTCAAGGCGCCCGCTGCCCGTTCGTCCATCAATGCTCCCGGATGTTTTCATCGAGAGCGTTCCCGTTGTAAAGACAAGGCCAGGGCGAACCATGGGGTTGATAAGGCGATCCTGAATCGCGGGAAACAGCACACGCGCCCCCAGATCCCACTCGCCTGTCGCCGGCGTTGTATAGATTCCTGAAGCGTCCACGGAGCCGTAGTCGCTTCCCAGGGAAAAGCTTTTTGCATCGATGCGCGACATGTCCCTGCGCAGGTGAACATTCCAGGCCGACCGGATTGAATCCCGGAAAACCCCCGATGGAATCGATTCGCCTTTCACCACAAGCGGTTCGACGGAGGCGCCACCGGCCAGCCGGTATCCCTCCGCATCAGCAGCCACCGCCTGATCGAAACGCAACGCGCCGGATGTGATGCGCGCCGGAAGGTCCGCGAAGGTTTCATCGAGGTATTTGGAAAGCGCCGGGAGGGGAGCGGAAACGGCCGCGTCGGCCTGAAAATTCTCCGGGCTTTCCAGTGTCCCCTCCGCCCCAAGCTGGAGCAGATCCGAGTCCGCCCGCAACAACACGTGTTTTTTCTGGCCAAGCGTGGCCGTCGTATAGAGGTCAAAGGATGTAGGCTTCAGATTGATCCGCTCGCCTCGCGGCCGAAGAGCGGCTGGAAAGAACTCGTGTGTCTCAAAGGCGAGACTCTCGCCCTCCCACTCAAGGTGGGCGGTCAGGTCCGACAGCGGCAATGGTTCTGACACCGCATAGACGTTCAGCCGAAGTGCCCCGGAAACCAGTGGAATCCGGGGACCATACCACCTTGTCCGGGCGGCGAATTGTGTCAGCGGCTCGAGGAGCAGTTCCCCCTGCAATCGGCTGCGATAGCCCGTTCTCGATTCGACGGAGGTTACGTCGATATCGTGAAAGCCGGACTCTGTTTCGAGGGCCAGGGTCGCCATCTTGTATGTATCGCGATATATACGAAGGGTGCCCCTTGCGGAAAAGGAGGGCAGCTCAAGTTCACTTCCGCTGCGGCCATGCCCTTGCGCCGCGATGTCCTCGGCGGCGGCTTCCCAGCTTATCACGACGAGATCTGCGTTCGAACCGAGATCGACTTGCACGGACGCCGTGGAAACGCCTTGGGCGACCGGATTCGGGATCCCCGGGAATAATACCTCCACAGTCTTGCCCCACGGGACGAGCGGTATCTTCAGCTTCCCATCGATGCTTGTCTCGTTTGTCGTTGCCGAAAAGGAAAGGGCTTCCTCTCCATTGAGAACCATGTTTGCCGAAGCGGAGGCCGTGGCGAGCGCCAGCCTTTCGCCATCAGTCCAGTCTTGGAGGGTGAAGCGCGCGGCCGCCGGCACTGTATATCCTGCCCTGGAAAGGTCTCCGGCCAGGACGGCGCGAATCGGGTTCCTTCCGCCCGGCCACTTCAGGGAGAATTGCGATTCGTCCCACCGAAACTCCTGCTCGGGTTCCATCGCTTGATCTGTATAGACGAGTTCGATCTCCCTGACCGCAATGTCCATCCGGTCGACGGGGATGTTCGCGGCGGGAAAGAAGTTCTCAAGAGTTTCGGGAATGACGAAGGGTTCGCCGGCCTCCACGGGAGCCGCTGGTTCGGCTGGTTCAGCCGGCATCAGGGTGGCGAAGTTGATCGTCCCATCTTTCCGCCGGACAACGTGCGCGGAGACACGCTCGACATCGATGGCCCCCATGCGGCTCTTGCCGAATGCCGTCCCCAGCAGCCCTTTCCCCGTGCGCATGCCTTCCAGCTCGAAGATCAATTCCCCCGTGTTGTCGTATAGACGCACAGCGCCCAGCCGCGTCTTCGCGATCCATCCAACGCGCACACCATCCAACTCCAGGCGGCCATTCAGCCGCTGATTCACAATATTCTCGGCGATCTTCTCCGTGGGGAGATAACTGATAAGGGTCGGCAGGAGCAGGACGAGGAGCACAAAGGACAGAGCCGCGGCGAGGACAATTCGCCACAAGCGCCGAAAGCGGCGCCGGGTTTTTTTTCCGCCATCGCGAGTGGATTCCGCGGCTTCATCCATCATTTCGGAGCCGATCTACCCTCAGGGGGCCAGGGCATCACCCACCATCCGGCGGAATCGATCCTCCACGCGCGGGCCTTCCAGGCCCTGCATTTCTGCGTTGATTTTGGTTTCCAGGGCATTGGCGCGTTCGCGCAGCGAAGGATGCGTCGATGAAAACCATCCCCCTCCCGTTCCGGCCGTCCCCTGGTCCAGCTTGCGCAAATACCGGAGCAGCCCGGTTGGATCGTACCCCGCCATCACGGCCAGCTCCACGCCCGCGAGGTCCGAGTCGATCTCCATTGATCGATCCAGCCCTTTCTCGAAAAGCAGCTCGGATCCGGCGTCGACGAACTTGCTGTAAGACTCCACGTCTTCGTCCGTTGTGGCCTTCAAGCCCTGTAACGCCGCGTCGAAAAACTGCTGGCGCTTCATCATTTTCAACATGTGCCCTTCGGTCACGTGGAACACCTCGTGGGCCAGAACACCCGCGAGCATGGCCTCGTCTTCCATCTCGCGCAAGGCCCCGCTGGTGATGAAGATATATCCGCCGGGAGCGGCCCAGGCGTTCACCTCGCCGCTGTCCACCACGGCAAATGCAAAGGGAAAGCCTTTGCGTTCGGATTCCCGCACCACGGCGCTTCCCACCAGGTTCACGTAGCGCTGCAAGTCCTCATTCGGATGCAGCTCTCCTTTTCGCGCAAAAGAATCCACGGCGATTCCGCCACCGATCGATCGCTCTTGCTCAAAGGGCACAGGTCCCAATGCGCCGACGCCTTTGCCGACCGCTTCGGAAATCTCCTTGGCCTTTTCTTCATCCTCACCCGCCGCGATCAGCCCGACCTGGGTGAATGTCTGCACTTCCTTGCTGGTGCAGGAAACCAGGAAAACGAGCGCTGCAAGGGCCGCCGTCCATTTAATCCAATTCATTAGATTCCTCCCTCTTCCAGAAACCGGTCGACGTCTCTCTCGTTGATCGAAGCGGCAATAGATTCCATCATGCGCGCATCTTCCACGGCTTTCTGTGGCACATCCGCGTCTTCGGCGTATTCTTCCGTGATCGGTTTCAGGCCGCGAATCGAGCTGATATCGGATCGTTCCTGGGGATCGAGGTCGCCGGAGGACACGACTTTCACGTCTCCGAGCGATCGCTTTGGCTTACTGTCTGTCACAAGAAAACGCATGACCCAACCTTCCAGGTTCTGCTCGGTGCGCACTTTCAGACGCGGGCCCCGCGTTTCCACGATGGTCAGCCTGGCCCCCTTGTTCAGGGTCGCGACGGCATCTGCCCGGGGGCGCGATGATTCCGCCAGATCCACACCCTCCCGGTCGGTATAGACAACGCTGCCTTCAGCTATGCTGTCGCCCGCGCCGGACACGGGCCCGATCACGGTTTCCAGCGGGACGGAGATCCGCGCGGGAAAATCAGACCCACCCTGGACCGCCAGAGGCGCAGCCAGCAATCCCGCCAGCGCAAAGGTTGGCAGAAGAATTCGCCTTGCTAAAGAAAACATCGTCAATCTCCCTTCGCGTCTCTGGCATTCGGTTTTCAAGGCGCGATATGGAATTCTAATTATTGGGCGTTTCCCGGGGTCCGCTCCAGGCCGAGAGGCCGCCGTTCAGGTTCGAAACGTCTTGGAAGCCTTTTTCCAGCAACATGACGCCCACATCCATGCTGCGCATGCCGCTGGCACAATAGACAACCACCGGCCGCCCCGGTTCCAGCTCTTCGAGGCGGCTTTCCACCTCGTCCATCGGAATATGCACGCTGTTGGGAATCCATCCATCCTGCTGGCGTTCCGCCTCCTCGCGCACGTCTAAAAGCACCGGGGGGGCTTCGGATTCATACAACTCCTGAACCTCGGAAGCGGCGAGCTCCTGAGGCACCCCTGATACAGACTCCCAATCCGCCTTCTGGGTTTTCTCCTCGTGAAGATCTTCTTCTCTAATCTGTGGGGTGGTGTTCGTCTTGTTTTCGTCCTTCCGGCCAAACAATCGCGCAAAGAGGCCCATCCGTGCTTTCCTTTTCATGGATAAAGTCTTCCAAGTGAGGCTTATTTATAACCTGCTTTGAATCCTCTGACAAGAGAGATTCACTACCGGGCCAGGGCGATTCAGGAACTTCTCACGGTCCTGCTATTCCTCATCGCCCGTGGAATCCAACTGCTCCGCCAGCTTCTCCAGGCTGGGCACGACTCCGGGGATCGCCGAGTAGCTTGGCTCGCCCAGTTTGCCGCGCACCCGATACACGACGATCTGGTCGCTGATCCGGTCGAGCACCGTGCCGAGGGCGCCGATCAAGGGGACATTTTCCAGTCTCTGGCCGATAATGCTCGAAACCACGTCGAAAAACAGCCGCCCTTCGAAATCCAGGTAACCTTCCGCGGCCAGCCGGATTCCTGGATGCTCGATCAACAGTTCCGGAAAATGGATTTCCTGGCCCGCCATCCGGGCTTCGCCTTTCACTCTGGCCAGACGGCCGCTCACCAGGGAAAGCGACCGGACCGCCGACGGTGCGTTGGCCAGCACGATCGTATCCACCAGCGACGATTCATCGACCTGGAATTCGCCCTCGCCCTCGTATGTCGGATAGTCGAGGAGATGTGCCGCAAAGGTCAGATTCCCGGAAAGAAAACCGTCAAGCTTTTGGTCTTTTTTCTGGAGCGTATCGAGAAACGTGTTCAGTTCGATGCGCTCGATATCCGCCGTGGCCTTCAGCATCGCCTTCGAGTTGCGTGGGAAGGCAAATTCCAGCCTCCCCGCCGCCTCCCCCGAGTAGGCGTTCACTTTCATGTCTTCCAGCGTGAGCTGCCCCGGCCGGCGGCTCCATGCCTCGAAGATCAGCCTCGCCGAAGTCTCTCCCCCCTCGAATTGCATGAACTGAATCTCGTCCGTGGTGATATTGCCGGTTATCTCGGTGTACTGATAAGGCTCGGGAAACCTCCGCCAGCGGGGCGTGAACGACGCCGGTTTGCTGGCCCACTCCTGCTCTTTCCACCCGGTCATCCACTCGTTGATATCCAGCCTTTCCACGTGGGCCGTGAAGGCGATCGATGAGGGGCGCCCGGCCTCGAGGGTAAACTCTTGCACTTCCACATCCTTCGAACTTCCGACGTCCGCCCGGGCGTCTACCACTCTCAATCCCTCCGGGCTCACTCGCGCGTTTCCCCGGATGTTGCGGATGGGCACGGGAAAATCCCTGGGGAAAACCGCCAAGGACTCTTCCTGGCGGTTGACGGCTTCGAAGTTCAGCCGCAAATCCGCGTCTTCTCCCGTGCCGAGGCTTGGATTTTCCTCGATCAAGGCAAGCCATCGCCGGGCGGCATCGGGCCCCTCGGGCAGCGGGCGCCGGGGCTCCAGCGTCGCCCAGCCCGTCACACTCGCCATGCCTTCCATATACAAGTCTTTCAAAGCCCGCGGAGCCAGCCTGGTTGCCAGTCCAAGCGGCCCTCTGACGTTCACATCGGCGCGCACCAGGTTCGCATCGGCCGATGCCGTGAAGTCCACCGTGGCATTACCGACTTCCTCGTTTTCCAGAAGGAGCCGGCCTTGCCGGATTTCCAGCCGCTCGCGATTCATCACCAATTCCGTCTGAATTCCGGTGAAGGGCAGCTCCTCAAAGGGGGTGTCGATGGTGGCCGCCCCTTCCTCGATCAGCAGCCGCGCCTCGTAAGAGGCCTGCTCCGGATGAGCCAGTTGGCCGTCCAGATCCAGCTCCAGGCGGTAATTGCCGGCCAGGTCGCGCGGCAGGGGAGGGAGGCTGACAAACCACCGGACCACTTCGGCCAACTGCGGAAACGAGCCCGACGAAATGATGGTGGCCTGACCGGAAAGATTCTCCAGATCCGCCAGGTGCTCGAGGGGCTGGACCACCGATCCGGAGAAGCGAAGATCCAAATCTCCCAGGTGGGCACGAATTCGGTCGACCGCCAGGTTGCCTCCTTCGAAGCGGACCTCGCCGGGATCGAATCGCAAGGGCTCTCCGAATGTCCTCAGGCCCAGTTCGCCTTCCCGCCAGGTCAGCGAGGCCGTCAGCTGGTCTCGCTTCCAGAGGAATTCCCAGCCCTTTTGAATGGACCAGGACGCGGCGACCGGCAGCGAGGCGTCCAGGCTGATCGGAGCCGAGAGCGAGTTGATCTCGCGCGGCAACAGGCGCTGGCGCATTATCGCATCGAAAATCGCCTGCAGGTCGCCATCGAGCTGCACGTCCAGCGCGCCGTATTCTACGGCCTCCGGCGTCATGAGGGGCAAAGTCCCCTGGGCCGCAAGCTGCAGGTCGCCCATGGCCGCGTTCAGCGTACCCAGCCGAACCGCACCGTCGGAGAGGCGTATCTGTAACTGTTCCAGCAGAACCGGCTGGGGGAGCCGATTACTGATCAGGTTCCAGGAAGCCAGCTCGAGGTTCACCTGCGGAGACAAGCTCTTGGGCTTGGCAAAGAGGCCCTTTGTTTCAGCCTCCAGGCGAAGCGTCGGGGATGAGGAGGCCGCCTCGTAGCGCAGTCCAATGCGTTCGGTCAGCTCGCTTCGCCCAAGCGCCATGGCTGCTGGCGGCAGGCGTTCGATTTCCAGCCGCGCCTCGCCGGGGAAATCGCCTCCCAGCGTCGCGGTCCCGCCCATTGCAATGTCGACCTGTTCGCCATAGAGCGAGAGCCGATCCACGGTCAGCAGGCGGTCCTCTGGTTCGAAACGGAACTGAAGATCGATCTGCAGGGGCTCATCGGCCCAGCGTTCGCCGCCAAGCCGGTTTTGCCGTACTTCGAAACGCGCTGCCTCGGCCTTCACGAGTCCAACGATCGCTCCGTCGTTTCCGCGCGAAAGATCCACCGTCAATTCCAGGCCGTCCGCCCGGCCGCTGAAGACGCTGATTCCCGGGATGGAAAAGGGCACACTCACGCCGGACAACTGGCCCGACATAACGATGCGCTCCTGGCCGGGAAAGTAGGTCGCGCCGAAATTGAAAGACTCGGTTGTGTTCGCGGTGGCGCTGCCCTGCGCGCGCAGGACGACCGAAGCGTTGCGCGAAGGGCGCTCGTCCACTTGGATCCGGTCGAAATTGATTTTGATCCCCGGCCATTCCGGGCCGAACGCCTCGATTTCGATCGGCAGCCCCCGCAAGAGCACTTCGGGAGTTCGTCCCAGCCCGCGCCCCTCTTTTCCTCCAGACGTGCCCGGCGCGGCTGGCGCGCCGCTCATGGACTCGATAATTCCCAAAAGCGTTTGAAAGGCTCCCCTCAGATCGTATACGCCTTTCTCATCACGGGCGAGGCGAAGCGATGGCAGCCCATCCACGGTCACATTGTCGGGCCATTTTTCTCCCCCCGCCAACAGCCCGGACAGGCGGCCGTCCAACTCGACCCGGCCCAGCTCAAAAGGCCGCCCGGAACTTGCGCCTGCCCTCAGGCCGAAGGCCTCGATGCGCGCCCGGGCCACGGTGACTTCCAGGCGGTCGATCTCCACCTCCGTGCCCAAAACATCCCGTGCCTGGTCTTCCGCCTCGCGGCGCAACCAGTCCGCGGAAATCGGCAGAAAGAGCAGCAGCGAGGAAAACAGAAGGAGAATCAGCGGCAGGTAGAGCCGGACCCGCCGAAACGTCCTTCGATATATGCGCCGAGTTCCCGCTTTCATTTGCAGAGGGTCCCGTTTGCTCCCGTTTGCGATTCGGCGCTCCCGGGATTTCCGGGTTGCCCGTGGAACTCACTTTCGCGAATCGGGGCGTTGCGGCCAATCCGATTTCTCGCCGGGGACCCAGAATTCCCTTCCCTCATCCCGCCATGGGAGGCAGGAATCTCAAAGGTAAACCTGACCGGGAAAGGAACACGATGGCCAGACCACCGCGCGTGCGCATCATCAGTACGGGATCGGAAATCCTGCAGGGGCTTTATCCCGATACCAATGCGCAAAACCTCTCGCGCCTCTTTTTCGAACAGGGCTTCGAAGTCGTTGGCCATTCCGCCGTGGGCGATCATCGCCCTCGCACCCGGGCCACCCTCGAAAACGCCCTGAGCGATGCCGAACTTGTCGTGATGACCGGGGGCCTTGGTCCGACTGAGGACGATGTGAATCGCTTTGTGATTGCCGAACTCTACGGCCTTGCCCTCGTTCGAGATGCCCGGGCGGAGGAAATGCTGCGCGAACGATTCCGTTATCGGGGCATCACCATGCCGGAGCGCAATGTCGTCCAGGCCGATCTGCCCGCCGGTTGCCGCACTCTTTACAACCATTGGGGCACGGCGCCGGGCTTTTTCCTCCCCCCGGTTCAGGCGCGCCCCGCCTTGCTGGCCCTTCCCGGTCCTCCCAAGGAATGGCGCCCCATGATCGAGCGCGCTTTCGAAGAGGAGATTTCCGATCTTTTTCCCGGTCGTCCGCGGCGCCGGGTTTACTCTCTCCATGTTTCCATGACGGCGGAATCCACGCTCAATGAAGCGCTGTCCGATCTCTTCCGGGAGGGCCAGGATACTGAACTCGCCCTGCTCGCCAATCGCGGCCACATCCGCATCCGGCTTATCGCCACCGGAGAAGACGATGCGGATCTCGACCGCCGCATCTCCGCCATGCGGGCCAAAGTGCTCGACCGCATCGGGGAGAAGCTTCCCTACTCGGAAGGCCAGGACGCTACCACCCTGGAAGAAGCCCTGCTCGCCGCCATGCAGCAACGCGGCCTGACGCTGGCCACGGCGGAATCCTGCACCGGCGGCTGGGTCGCCAAGGCGCTCACCGATATTGCCGGATCCTCCGCCACACTGGTTGCCGGGTGGGTCACCTATTCCAACGAGGCCAAGGCACGCGAGCTGGGCGTGGACCCGGAAGTCATCGAGGAACACGGGGCCGTAAGCGAAGAAACCGCCCGCGCCATGGCCGAGGGCGCCCGCCGGAAAAGCGGAGCCGACATCGCGATCTCGGTCACGGGAATCGCCGGTCCCTCCGGTGGGTCGGAGGAAAAGCCCGTCGGCACCGTCTGGTTTGCCCTTTCAGATGCGCGAGGAAGCGAAGCGCGGCGCCGCGTTTTTCCGGGCGACCGCGATGCCGTGCGCGAATTCTCCATGCGGCAAGCCCTCGAACTTGTCCGCCGCCGCATTTTGTCCCTTGATCTTGATGCCCCCTTGCACCCCTCATCTTTATGACTTCCGCCCGCCCAAATGAGTTGAAGCCAAGGGATTGAAAACCCTATAGTTATTCCCAGGCGGAGCAATCGCTCGGCGAGTCCTTTTGCCACGCCGGGATGAAACTTCGAGGCGCGAGACAGCAGCCATGTTCTTTCTCAAAAGCGCCATCGCCAGCGTCCTTCTCCTCGCCATGCTTCTGGGCGGATTGATCGCTGTTGCGCCTGCCCAGGAAAATGAAGAGCAAGCAGAGGCCACCGCGACTCCAACGCCCACGCCCACGCCTGAAGAGGAGGAGCCGGACGCCAGCGAAAACCCTCCTCCCACTGAAGCAGAATCCTCGCAGCAGCCCGCCCCCACCCCAAAGCCGACCCGCGTTTTCTTTCTCCCGCCGCTCTCACTCAACGAATGCCTTTCCATGATCGACCGGATCGAGAAGGCTCTCCCCAAAGAAGCCAATCCCGACCCGGAATCCATGCAATACTCGCCGGAGACGCTGCGCCGTATGGTGCGCAGTTGCTATAACTACCTCAATTACCGCGACGACCTGCACAGTTCGCTGTCTGATTATCGCTGGATCTGGCTGAACTCGGGGACCGTGGAAAGCACCGGCCAAAGCCCCGACAAGGATCTTTTTGTCTTCGATCCGCCTATCGAGCGCATCAGCGCCCTCAGCCTGGAAACGCGCCGCGGCGATACGTATATCCATCAAATCCGGGTGTTCGACGAAAAGGACAAGCTCCGCGACAGTTGGGTCTACAGCGAATCGCCCCGGTTGCTGCGCCATTCCCTTCCCCGGCGCCAAGTTTATCATCTCTGGCGGCGGACGACCATCAGCCTCATCGAGATCGAATATTCCCGCGCCATGGTCGGGGAGGATTACCGCCCCCTGGTGATCATCTATGGCGGTATTACCGACGACCGCGAATATATCAAAACCGCGATTTATTATCTCGACCTCGCCGCCCGCGACGTCACGGCCCAGAAATGGCCCCAAGCCCGGGAGGATCTTCTCGAAGCCCGGGAAAAAATCGAAGAATACCTGGAAGATAACGACTGACCGGAGAGTTGCAAACCGCCAAGGATTGATCCTCCCCCTGAGGTTGTTCAGCCCAGATGGCCGAGTATTCTCTTTCAAAATGAGGAAACGAATTTTTCGAATTCCATCACGAATATCACAGATAAAGAAGGACTAATAGCACCGTATATTCATTTAGAAATGTTATACAGAGCCTGACAGGATGTTGCCAGGCATCCTTGCCAATCCGTGCGAAGGGCACAAAGGATCAAAAAGAGGGCACGGGGAAAGTTGACATCTTAATCCTGCTCGTGGTCTTACTCTGAATCCAATTCGCTGGTTGTATAGAGACGAGAATGAGAATCAGATGAACGATGAGGACGTTGAACCAACAATCCGCCCCAATCCGTGCAATCCGCGGTCCGTATGTGCCCGCGAATCTGCTGGCCCGACCCTCTCCGGGGCACCTCCCGTTCCCTTAATCCTTGCCATGTCCCGTCGTGTGCGGCCACATTCCCGCCGCGAAAGGAATGGCTCTCTATGCTCATTCTCGGAATCGAAAGCTCCTGCGATGAAACGGCTGCGTCGGTGGTGGAAAACGGCCGCCGCGTCCGGTCAAACCGCATCGCGTCCCAGGTGCCGCTCCACCAGCGCTATGGCGGCGTCGTGCCGGAAATCGCCAGCCGCGCCCATCTCGAGCAGATCGTGCCCATCGTCGAGGGCGCCCTTGGTGAAGCCGGCGTCTCCCTGGTCGAGATCGATGCCGTCGCGGTGACCCGGGGGCCCGGCCTGATCGGCTGCCTTCTGGTGGGCGTGGAATACGCCAAGGCCCTGGCCGCCACGCGGGGCCTGCCGCTGATTGCGGTTCAGCATGTCGCCGGGCATCTCTATTCCCCCTCCATCGGCCGGGAAAAGGACGCCTGGGGCCAAGACGTCCGCCGCTCCGCCGATTTCGAGCCGTATATCGGCCTCGCCATCAGCGGCGGCCATTCCAGCCTTGTTCTGGTGCGCGGCCCGCTCCAGTACGAAACCCTCGGCGAGACACTCGACGACGCTGTGGGCGAGGCTTACGACAAGATTGCCAAGCTCATCGGACTGGGCTATCCCGGCGGGCCCCAGGTGGACGAATGGGCCGCCCGGGGAGACAGCGGAGCCTTCCACCTTCCCCGGCCTTTGCTCAAGAAAGCCGGCTACGATTTTTCCTTTTCCGGACTGAAAACCGCCTTTGCCCGGGAAGTGGAGAAGCTCGGCGGGAGGGAATATGTCGAGCGCAACGAGCGCCTCACCGCCGACCTGTGCGCCTCGTTCCAGGCGGCCTGCATTGATGTGCTGCTAGGCCGGGCCAAGAAAGCCCTGAAGGATTACGATCTCAAGCGCCTGGCGGTGGTGGGTGGAGTTGCGTGCAACAAGGGCCTGCGGGAAGCCTTGGCCCAGTTGCGCGACGTGGACGTGGCCATTCCCGAGCCGGAATTCTGCACGGACAACGCGGCGATGATTGCCGGGGCCGCCGCTCCGATATTCCAGGCCAGGGAATTCAGCGATATCAGCCTGAGCGCGACGGCGCAGCTCGAACTCGCTGCGCCGCCGCAAAGCTGGCAGGTGGTGGCAACAACCTGAAAGCCGTTATTCCGAGGGCGGAGATCCCTGGAAATCCACCCCTTCCGGGACGATGTTTTCCAGGTAGCGGAAGAAATCCGAATCCGCCCGGATCATCATGGTCGTGTTGTTCTTCACCGCGTTGGGGTAGCTTTCCAGCGTCTTGAAGAAACCGTAGAACTCGGGATCTTTGCCAAAAGCGTCCGCATAGATGCGCGTGGCCTCCGCGTCCGCTTCGCCGCGGATTTGTTCAGACTTGCGTTCCGCTTCCGAAAGGATCTCACGCACCATTTTCGAGGTTTCGCCGTCGATTTCCGCGCTGCGGCCTTCGCCTTCGGATCGGAACTGCGCCGCGATGCGCTGGCGCTCGGAAATCATCCGGTCCTCCACCTTGCGGCGAACATCTTCGATATAATTCAGCCGTTTGATGCGCAGGTCGATCAGCTCGATGCCGTATTGCGGCATGATATTCTGGGCTTCGGCCAGGATTTCCCGGGTGAGTTCTTCGCGGCCTTTTTTCGTCTCCGTGACGATATCCACGTCGGAACGCTGCATGGTCACGTCGGAGACATCCTCGGGCCGGACGCTCCAGCCTTTCGAGCGCACGATTTCTTCCAACTCGGTATTGGAAATCTTATCACGCACCACGGAATCGAGTACATCGTCCAGGCGCGATTGCGCGCCCGTTTCGTCGCGGACGCTCTTGAGGAAGAGGAGCGGGTCGATGATGCGCCAGCGCGCGGTCGTATCCACGATGATGAACTCGCGGCCCAGCGTGGGAATCTGGTTCACATCCCCGTCCCAGGTGAGCAGCCGCTTGTCAAAACGCCGCACTTCCTGGATAAAGGGCTTCTTCCAATGCAGGCCTGGCTCGTCGATCACGCCTCCGACAGGGTCGCCAAACTGGACGACCACGGCCTGCTCGACTTCGCTGATGCGATAGGCCGAGGCAAAGACGAAAAATGCCGCGATCAGGCCGAAGAAGACGGCGAAAACGCCGACTTGAAGGGTTCGTTTGCGAAATGTCATTGTCCGGCCTCCTTCAGGTTGCGGGCGCCATTCACGTCCAGAAGCGGCAGCGGCCCCATCTGTTCGTCCTGGACGACCAGCACCTGCCCCGCGTTGGGCAGCACTTTATCGATCATCTCCAGGTAGAGCCGCTTGCGGGTCACTTCCGGCGCGGTTTCGTATTCTTTCAGAATCGATTCAAAGCGAACGGTTTCCCCTTTCGCGCGGTTGACGCGCTCGATGGCATAGCCTTCCGCCTCGGCGATCTTCTGCTTGGCCTCGCCTTCCGTCCGGGGGACCTGCTCATTGCGGCGCTTTTCGGCTTCGTTGATCATCCGTTCGCGCTCCTGGCGCGAGACGTTGACCTCGTTAAAGGCCGGCTGCACGCGCTGCGGCGGAATAACATCCTGCAATTCCACGGTGTTGATCTGGAGCCCGGAATTATAGGAATCCATGATTTTCTGGATTTCCTCGCGGGCCAGGCTGGCAATCTCCATGCGCCCGGTGGTCAGCACGCCGCTGCCCAACCGGTTGCCCACAATGCGGCGCATGACCGCCTCGGAAACGACGCGAAGGGTTTTTTCCGCCTCACGGATTTCAAACAAGTATTTTTCCGGATCGGCGATGCGATACTGAACGACCCAGGAAACATCGATGACGTTCAGGTCGCCGGTCAGCATCAGCGACTCCTCGGGGAAATCCTCGTTAAACTGGCTGCGCTCGCCGGACTGGGTGGTCCGAAAGCCGAATTCCTCCTTCAGCACCCGCTCGGTCGCCACGGGGACCACCTCGTCGATACCAAAGGGGAGCTTGAAATGCAGCCCTGGGTCGGTCAGCCCCGTGAATTTGCCAAAGCGTAGCACGACGCCGCGCTCTTCCGGCTGGATGGTGTAGAAACTGGACAAAGATCCCCACAGCACGATCAGCAGAATCGGCAACGCGATGAGAAACTTGATCAGCATCCGGACGACCTTCTCGGTATCTTCTGGCGAGAGGCCGCCCCCTTCGCCGCCAAAACGCGGGGTGTTGTCATTTAATGGCATGGCCCTGAAACCTCCTTGGACGGGCTGAAAAAAAGAAAGCGGCGGATGGTCCGCGCGCTTCCCGTTTGGCACATGGGCCAGATTTGTTCCACTTGAGACGGGTTGGCGTCCACAGAACTCTCAGGGAGCCTGAAAAACCACCGCTTCCGAAAGCCGTTCGAGGAGCCGCGACATCTCGGGCTGGTCTTCCATGGGGCCGACGATCTTGAAAAGAATCGTTTCGTTGTCATCGCGAATCAGGCTCATTTCGGCATAGAGCGGCAATCCGTTTTCCGCTTCGCCTTTCGAGAGCATCTTCAGGTAATGGCGCCCATCGCGGCGATCATACTGCACATTGGTCAGTTGGCTCTTGGGCACTTCCCGCAGGAACTGGCGGGTGCGTTGATCGGCGTCAAAGCCCAGGCGGCGGGGGGGCTCGGTTTCGATTTCCACGCGCAACAGCGCTTCGGGGATGTCTTCAATTTCGTGCTCCACGTATCCGGGGCCGGAATCCACCGCTCGCAGGCCGTTGGGGGTGATGTATTTCACTTCTCCGATATTGATGACCTGATACGTATCGAAATCGCCAATATCCGGTTTTGGGGCATGGGAACAGCCGGCCGAAAGCGCGAAGGCAGCCCCTAAGGCCAGCCCCAAAACAATCCGTATCGAACGAGAAAAAGCCATCATTTCATCTCCGTCGCCGTGGGCAATGAGTCCTTCTGCCTGTCATTTGGCCTCACTGTTCAAAGGGAGGTCAATCGGGTAAAGGGGGATTTTCCGCCCGGGGCGCTCACCTTTGGCTCCAGCGCTCTCTCAACCAGTCGCGCATCCAGAGGTTCACGTCCCAGTGGCTCGCCACCGGCTGGTTGGTGTGGGGCAAGGTGTGCATATACATTGGGGGGCCGAATTCCGGCGAAACGGTCAACTCCGCCACCCCTGCCTTCTCGTGATAGTGCTTCCACTCGTCCCACCACTTTCCAAAGGCGAGAAGGTGCTCGCGCCATTCCGGAGCCGAGGGGTCGCTCACCTGCGGGCCTTCCTGATAACCGACGCGGGCGTGCATGTGGATGGCCCGCGAAATGGCCAGGCTGACGTATTCCGGCATATCGTCCAGCATGGATTCGCACACGCAGGTCCAGTGGCTCAGATCCAGGGCAATGTGCAGATCAGGATGCTCCGCGAGATACCGCGCCGTGGTCCATGGCGCGTAGAACATGCGGTGGCGGTGCGTTTCGTGGGCCACGGGCTGGCCCATGTCCTTTTCAACCGCCAGCACCTCGCGGAAGAACCGGTCTCCCTCCTCGAAGGACCAGCGATCGCGCCCCGTCTGGGAAACGATGCGCCGCGCGCCCGCGTCGCGTGCTTTGTCGTATTGTTCGCGGAAATCTTCCACGCTCAGAGGGAAAATCTGTGCGACATAGTAGAGATCGAACTCCTGGCAGAGATCCCGAATCTCGCCCGCGTCCAGCTCAATCACACTGGCCTCGATGCCGTCGAAGCCGGCTTCCTTGCTCAGAGCAAACTTTTCCCGCAGGGTTTTCCCCTCCTTCATCCCCCAAAGGGCCTTCGAATAAAGTATGCGCATCGGGGTGCCTCCTCATGATCTGGAACAAATGTCTGAGCGTTGAGCGTATCGAAGCGAAAAGTCCACCACCGCCGCGCCGGACACCTACAGCCGCAATCCAAGGGGCAGCTGGATGGAGAACGCGCGAAACGAGGCAAAGAGAAAGTGGATCAATTCGCGGATTGTGGCGTCGCTGCCCTCTTGCGGCTGCAGGGCGAAGTCAATCATCGGGCTTTCTTCGGCGGAAGCTTTTTCGTCGACCCCTTCGATCAAGTCGAGAAGCTCATCCCCTTCTCTTCCATCACTTGCCTTCAGGGCCTGGAGATGGATGAGCACGCCGAGCTGGTGGGAGGGCTGGAGGTCTCCCACAAAGAACAACTCGTTCAAGACCTGGTCGCTGGTGACCAGGATGCCGTCCCGCTCGCCTTGAACGGGTTCAGAGCGCTCGAAGAAGCCGGCCTTGCGCCAGTTTTTCAGCATCTCGGACTGGCCATAGCTGTTACGCGAGCTTGCATCTAAGAAAAGTTCCAGGCTTCGCGATCCGCTCGGCGGAATCTGCTCCACCAGCCAATTCTCCGCCGCCTCGCTGATGGGAAAGGAAATCACCCCGACACAGCTATAGGATTCGCCGGTGAGCGCCGCCGGACAACCCCGGCAATGATGTTTCAAGTCGTCGAGGGGCTGGGTTTCCTTTTTCAGATCGGCCACGCTCATCTCGCGCTTTTCCGGCTCTCCATCCGCCGTTGTGACCTTTTCGCGAAAGCGCATCTTTTTTTCATCGCCGACCTGATATTTTTCCAAAAATTGCTGGCGGATGCTTTCCGCGCGGTCCGACCGCGCCAGCATGCTCAACAGTCCGGAGCGGCCAAGCTCTTCCCTTGGTGTGCAATCCAGATCGATAAAGTAGCGGATGGGCATACGGTCGCCTCCTTAGGTGCGCCAGTCTGGAGGAATCGCAGGCCGTGGCGAAGAGAAATCTGCCATTCTTGCTGCCCCGGACCGGCAATTGCTCCTTCTCTTCACAGATTTTTACAAATCAAGAGAAAGGAAATCTCATGGTCCGCATGATTGGAAGTGTTCTGGCGATGGTTGCGATTCTCGCCCTGGGCGGTTGCGCCACCACGAACAATGATTCCGAGTGGAAAGATAACGTGAAGGAAGCGGAAGAAAACGTGGAAGAAGCCGCCGAGGAGGCGGGGGATGAGATCGAAGAGGCGGCTGACGAAGTCGAAGAAAAAACAGATTAACGGCCAGCCCCGGGGCCGGTTTTCCGGCCCCGGAACTTTTCCTTGGCTTTCGGCGCCCTGCCCAGGCTTTAGTGGGGGCAGAAATTTTTGCCCCAAGGTTACCTGTCCATGTTACGCCTCATGATTGTGCAAGGAAGCCCCAATCCCCATTCCGCGACCGCGGCGATGCTCAAGCATGCCGAGCAGCGCCTGATAGAATTCGGAGTCGAGGTTGACTTCCTTGATTTGAGGAAGACACCTCTTCCCCTCTTTGTTCCCGGTCAAAATGATCAGCAAGAAAACTATGCGGATATCCGCGAGCGGGTCGTCGCCGCGGATTGCTACGTTCTCGGAACCCCGGATTACCACGGGGGTCCAAGTGGAGTTCTGAAGAATTTCCTGGATTACTTCTGGCGCGAATTCACCGGCAAATTGTTCGCCTATGTTTGCGCGTCTCACGAAAAAGGCCTGACGGCCATGGACGATCTGCGTTCCGCGGTCCGGCAATGCTATGGTTGGAGCCTTCCCTACGGCGTCGCGGGCGTGGAGGGAAAAGAAGTGGAGGCGGAGGGCAAAGTCGTTGCCGAACGCCTGGACAAGCGGATTACCATGATGGCCCATGATCTCTCGATTTACGGGCCTTTGCTGGCCCAGCAGAGGCGCAAAGACCTCGAAGCCGACTATCCCAGCTTTCTCGCGATCCTGCGCGGAAAGTAAAAGAGAGAGCAGGCGGTTCGGCGGCCCATGAAATTCCAATTCACAGCGATCGACCAGGGGGGGCGTGTCAGACGCGGAGTGCTCCGCGCAGAGGATGAAGATGCCGCGCGGGAAAAGCTTCTCGCTGATGACATCGTCCCCAAGCAACTCGACCCCGCCGATGAAGAGGAAAAGGTCACCTGGGCGCCCAAATCCCGCTATAAGGCGCGCCAGGCCACACCGGAAACATGGAACCAGCCACGCAAGGCAGGTGAGGCCCGGCCCGTTGCCGCGGCCTACCGAACCACGGCATTGACCGGGTTCTCCGGACTGGTCCAGGGAGAAGCAGGCTTGACGGAGGACAGGGATTTCGTGTTTGTCCCCGCTGGCGGCGAAAAGCCTCTTCGCCTCGGCCCGGAAGAACTCGAGCTGGCTGCGGTCAGCGGCTTCCCCCGCCGCCTGCTCCGGCTTACGCTGCTTTCGGGAAAGATGTACGAATTCGCTGCTGGAATGATTTTGACCACACCCGGGGCGAAAGAAATCGCCCGGACGCTTTCGCGCCAGATCAGAAAGGAAGCCTGATGCCTTCACGCTACTATGCCGATTTGCATTGCCACTCCAACGCGAGCGATGGATCGGACGTTCCCTCCCGCGTCGCCGAACGAGCCAGCGAGGAAGGGCTGCAGGTCATCGCTCTCACCGACCATGATACCGTCGCCGGTGTGCGCGAAGCCCAGGAAACCGGCGCCCGCCTCGGCGTCCGCGTGATTCCCGGCGTCGAGCTGACCTGTTACGCGGGCAAGCGCGAAGTCCACATCCTCGGCTATGGTATCGATATCGAGAACAAGAATTTGCTGGAGCATTGCGAGCGGTTCCAGGAAGCGCGCATCTCCCGCGCCCGGGAAATCGGCCGGCGGCTCGAGGAATGCGGCGTCCCCGTGAATATCGATGCCGTGATGGCGTCCGCGGACGGCGGCGTCGTGGGCCGGCCCCACGTCGCCCGGGCCCTGATCGAAGCGGGATACGTTTCGGATTTTCAGGAAGCTTTTGACAAGTATCTGGCCGATGGCATGCCCGCCAATGTTCCCAAGCTCCAGGTGGATCCCACGGAATGTATTTCCGTGATCCTCGACGCCGGGGGCATTGCCGTTATGGCTCATCCCGCGCTCGGAGAGCAGTATGATCTGATCCCCGAAATGATCGCGGCTGGTTGCCGGGGGATCGAAGTCTGGCATTCCGCCCATGACAACCAGATCACCGATCGCCTTGATGCCATTGCCCTGGATCACGGTTACCTGAAAACCGGCGGCTCCGATTGCCACGGCACCGTGAAAGGCGCGGAGCCGCTCCTTGGCCGCTTTGGCTTGAACAAGGCGCAGTGGGAAAAGTTCGAGAAGGCCCTCAACGAAACCGGTGCGGCGACAGGCTGATCGCCCCATTTACTCCGGCGGGGGAGTACCGAACAGGATCCAGCCCGCCGGCAGATCCCGGCCCGGCGAGTTCTCGATCACCACGATTTCATGAGCGGTGTAGTTCAACGCCAGGAGGTCTGGCGCCGGGCTGCCCGTCCAGTCTCCCGCCACGAGTCCAAACGGCTCCTGGTAGGTATAGACACGGGCCGATGGAGAAAACCCGCCTGCTCCATCGTTGGAAAAGATGGAGACCGTTCCCCGGAAATTGGCCGAGGCGAGGTCCGGCGCGCCGTCCCCGTCCAGGTCCTCTGCCACAAGGCCCGACGGACCCTCGTCAGGAGCAAGGAAGGGCTGAAGAGCGAATTCCTCGCCTCCCCGGTTTTCAAGGATCGCAATCCGGTCATCGCCAAAGACCGTGACCGCCAGGTCGCTCCGGCCGTCCTGGTTGAAATCGGCGGCCACGGGAAAGGTGGGGTTTTCTCCCACCAGAAAGGTGCTCCGGCGCGAGAAATCCCCCGCGTCGTTCCAGTGAATCGAAACCGACTGGTCAAAGTAGTTTGTAATCACCACGTCCGGTCGTTGGTCGCCATTCAGATCTTCCGCCACGAGCTGCACCGGGTGGATACCGGTCGCAAACTGGCTCCCGGCGCTGAAACGGTGTTCCCCTTCATTGAAAATCAGAACCAGCGTATCTGTCTTCCGGTCCACGGCCGCCAGGTCCATCGTGCCGTCGCCATCGAAGTCCGCGGCTGCGAGGGAATTGGACTCCAGGCCGAGCGGGACATCGTCTGATTCGGCAAAGCCTCCAGAGCCGTCATTCCAGAGGACCGTCAAAAATGGGGAGAGCAAATTGGCGATGGCAAGATCCAGGTCACCGTCCCCGTCCAGATCCGCCGCCGTGGCGTGCATCGGCTGGATGCCTGTGACATATAGATCGGGGGATGGAGCCGTGGCCGTTTCTCCGCCACGGTAGATCGACACCATGTTGGCGAACCGATTCACCACCACCAGGTCCCGCTGCTGGTCCTGGTCCAGCGGCACGAGGAGCCCGTGGATGGGATTCAGGCCCGTGAAGATGGTGCCGGCCCGCCGAAAGACGGGCTGGGCGGCGGCATGGCCCGCCAGCAGGGCGGCGGCGGCCGCCGCGGCGATGAGAGAAGTTTTCCGAAAAACCATCCTCCGCTCTTCCATCCTCCAAAACCTGGTGGCCTCAGGATGGTCTCATTCAATTCGGGCGTCAACGGCGCGGAGCCCACTCTTCGTTGCTTTTTGCTCCGCCGGCCTTAAAGTGCGTCCAACCGAGCCACTGGAGAAGGAGACCTTCTTGAGCGAAAAGAACAACCAATCCACCGATTTACAGGGCCTTCTGAAGGCTGTCGCGGCGGGGACCATGTCTGCCGGTGATGCCGAGCGGGAACTCAACCGGCTGCATATCGCCGACATGGGATTCGCCGCGCTGGATCTGCACCGCGAGGCTCGCCGGGGCCGGCCCGAAGTCATCCTGTGCGAAAACAAAACGCCGCAACAGGTCCTCCTCATCGCCCGGCGGCTTCGCCAGGCGGGCCAGAATGTCATGATGACCCGCCTGACAGCGGAGCAGGAAGACGCGGTTTTAAAGGAATTCCAGAATGAAGATCTGCACCACGAACCAGTGGCGCGCTTTCTTGCTGTTTTTCAACGCCGCCCAGAAGAAAAAAGCGGCCTGGTGGGTGTCCTGGCCGCTGGCACGAGCGACCTGCCCGTTGCCGAAGAGGCGGCCTGCACGGCGGAAGCCCTTGGCAGCCCCGTCGAACGCGCCTACGACGTCGGCGTGGCGGGCGTTCACCGGCTCATGCGCAAGGCGGATTTGCTTGTCCGGGCACGTGTGCTGGTGGTCGTGGCGGGTATGGAAGGAGCCCTTCCAGGCATCGTCAGCGGCCTGACGCGCGTGCCGGTGATCGCCGTGCCGACCAGCGTGGGATACGGCGCCAGCTTCCATGGGCTCTCGGCCTTACTGACAATGATAAATGGTTGCAGCCCGGGGGTGAGCGTCGTAAATATCGATAACGGATTTGGTGCAGGATATCTCGCCGATCAGATCAACGAAATTGGCGAGGGGTCCGGGATGAGGACGGCGGATGGAGGATGATTGCTTTTCGGCGTCCGGATTCTCCGGAAAGGGGAAATTGGGAATAGACTTTGCCCACCTCCTCTCTCGGCGGAAGCTCGTGAGCCTGTGAGCAGCACAACCGTGAGGGAACCTCCTCCCGCCCATTGAAATTGCCGTTTGTGCGCAGCTGCGGCAGCAGGAGGCTCTCGTCCTGTGAACGCCCCGGCCACAGCATATAAGAAGACGATTGGAACCGATCGTGTTACGCTTTTTCTCGCGAATCAATCGACAGAAGTCTCAGGACAGCCACTTGAATCATAACCAGATCGATTCCTCCATCATGAGCCGCATCCTGGGTATGCCGGTTCTGAAAAAGGACTTCACCCTGGAGGAAGACCGGGACAAGCACCTCGCCGACGGTGTCATCTGGCGGCGGAGGCGCTTTCGATTTTACGTGCCCAGGGAAGACGATCCGTCGCAGGAACGTTCGGAGGGACTCTGCATCAACGAGGTGACGCTCGACAGCGACGCCACCGCCGAAATGGGCCCGGTGCTCGCGGCGGAATATCCCCATCTGGTGGATTTTTCGGAAATCGAAAACGCCTATTGGGCGACATCCTTTGCTTCCGGCGCGATCCGGCGCAAGGACGGCCAAAAGGAGTCGCGCTTCTATCTCAACCTTGCTCCGCTCTTCTATGGCCATGAGGACGACACAACGGGTCCTGCCCGGAAAATCATGGAAGCGGAAGCACAGGGGCGGGGCGTGCTGGAACGCCAGCGAGTGTTCGAGGCTTTCGATCCTCATTATGTGGACAAGGGGACCGAAGAATTCGGCCTGGTGCGTTATCTGCCGGCCTTCCCGGCTTCCCGCCTTGTTCAGGCGAGCGAGGATATCCTCGCGGCGACGAACGCTGGTTACTTTCTGAACTTCCCCGAAGAATACGACGATGGGATATCCGCCCTGCACCAACCCCTGGGCGGCCACATGATCGATGGTCGGCTGGTCATGCCGCCGTGGGTCGAGCGTCCCGGTGTGCTTCACTTCGAGGAGGGGACGTCGCTGCCTGGCCTCTATGGTCCCGACGACATGGAATTGCACATCGAAGGGCTGACGCCCGTGCGGCTTCATCGCGGCAAGAATTCCCGCGATGCCCGAGGCGCGGTCTGGCGCCATTTCGACGGCCAGCCCACCCCGCCGCCCCGGAACAGCGTCGTGCTGGCTTTTACCGGCGCGGTCTTAACGAGGGTTGCTAACGGGGACAAGCCGATCAAGCCGCCTTTTGGCGGGGCGCTGGTCTATCTGACCGGCGAACATGCTCAAGCCGCCGCCAGCGAGGATTTTCCCCAGCGCGTCTCCCTCCACCTCCGGCCATTTGACCAGGGACCTCCTAATTGGATGGTCAGTTCCGGGCCCTTTCTCGTGAAAAACTCCAAGGCCGTTGATCCCGAGCAAATGCTGACGCCTCCCTTCGCGGGAGAGTTCAGACCCGACGGACCGGCCCCGACGCGGTTTCCCTTCAACACGGCCGAGACCCGGGCTCCGCGGACAGCATTCGGCGTGCTTCCTTCCGGTGGCCTCAAGATCGTCGTCGTGGATGGACGCCACAGCGGAGAGCATAGCTGCGGCCTGACTCTGGCCGGCATATCGAACCTCATGCAATGGGTGGGGTGTGACACAGCGATCAATTTCGATGGAGGTGGTTCCTCGGTCATGGCCATCGAGGGGGCCGACCACGCGGATATGCTCCGGGAAAACAGCCCCCACGGCGTGGTGAATATCCCCTCCGACGACGGGGGGAACGAGCGCATTGTGCCCGTCTTTCTGGCCGTGCGCTCCCGCTCGCAATAAACGACTCCACCGGCTGAAGAATTCTTCTTCCCCCAGGGTGCCAGCAATGGCACCCTTTCTTTTACCCCAAACAGGACGGGCCATTATTTTTTTTCGAGGCAATGAAATGAGGAAGGTATTTCTCGGTTTGCTTGCGGCTTTGCTGGTGGCTGGCTGCGGAACAAAGAAGGCGAAAGTTGATCCAGCGGTGGAAGTCATGCAGCAACGCCTGGACTATATCCCCGCCGCGAATTCTTCGCGCGTGGAAGTCGAGGCTTATCTTGGCAGGCCGGATCATGTGAGCCGCACGAAAGAAGGATACGAGTATTGTCTTTACGAACTCGAGGGGGAGGACCCCGCCCTGGTTCGCATCCCGGATACCGGCCGGGACCTCTCGGAGGGCTTTGGCCTCTGGCGCAGCGTGATCTACGACCGCGACGGCCAGGCTCTCGACTGGTATGGCTTCCACCGCGACGAGCCGACGACCCCGCCGGTTTTCCATAAGAAGCCGCCCGAGCACCAGGGACAGCCGAAAGGGGCCCTCACCGGAGCGTCGGTCTTTGTGAATCCCGGCCATGGATGGTTCTGGACCGATGACCGGTGGACGACCCAGCGCGGCCTCTCCCACGGAATCATCGAGGACCACAGCAACGGCGAGGCGGTGCTGCAATACCTGGTCAAGTATCTCTGGAACGCCGGCGCACGTGTCTATACGGCTCGCGAGCGCGATTTTCAGTCGAACATGGTGATCGTCGAGCCAGGGGACGCCGGATGGTCTGCCGCCGGAAGCTGGGACGAAGAGAAAGCCCGGGGCACATGGAACGGATCGCAGATGAAAGTGGAAAGCGTCACCGGCGAACCGACAGCCACGGCGCGCTATACGCCGCATATTCCAGAGGAAGGTTATTACGCTGTCTATGCGTGGTACCGGCCCGCCACTTCCAGCGAAACCACCACGGACGCCCGAATGGCCATCAACCACACCGGCGGATCGACGCTTTGGGTGCAGAATCAAAACCACGATGGCTATACGTGGAAGTACCTTGGCACCTATTACTTTGATGAAGGGGCAAACCCCGAGAGCGGCTCGGTCGTGATCGACAACAAAAGCGCGGAGGAAGGCCGGTGGGTGATTGCCGATGCAATCCGCTTCGGCGGCGGCATGGGCGACACCCTCCGCGATGGCGAGCCGAGCGGCCATCCCCGCTGGGAAGAATCCGGGCGCTACTACACTGAGTTCATGGGCTTTCCCCATGAATACGACTCCCGCGTCTATGGCACGGTGGGCGCCATGCCCATGTGGGCCGCATGGGAGATGGAACCATGGGAGAAAAACAAAAGCATCTATGTCTCCTGGCACACCAACGCCAGCGGAAACGGCAAATCGCGGGGACTCTTCAGCTTTATATACGGGCCAAACGCCTGGGATCCGCTGACATCCTTCACGGGCTTTCCCGGCGGCATCGAGCTTTGCAAGATCGTTCACGACCGCATCATGACCGGCGTCCACGCGGATTTCGATCCAGAGTGGCGCGATGGAGCAAAGGTCACGCGCTGGCTGGGCGAAACGAATCCCCGCAATAACAATAAAATGCCGGCATCGCTCTACGAGTATGGATTCCATGATAACGAAGAAGATGCCGCGTATATCCTGGACCCCATTTTCCGCGATACCGTTGCCAAGGCAACATACCAGGGCATCGTGAAGTTCTATGCCTGGGAAATGCCCGGCTTCGAGAACGCAACGCTGCTTCCGGAAAAACCGACCCACCTCTCTGTTCTCTCGGCGGACGGCGGGGCGAAACTGGCCTGGCAGGCGCCCCCCAGCGGCGGGGACAACCAGGGCGACGCGGCCACGGGCTATCGCGTTTACCGATCAGCGAATGGCAAGGGCTTCGACAATGGCGTCTATACGGAAAAGCCCGAGCTGATGGTCAATGGCCTGGAAGAGGGGGAAGTCGCCTACTTCCGCGTGGCGGCGGTCAATGATGGCGGCGAATCCTGGCCCTCGGAAACTCTCGCGGTCAGCAGCATCGACGGGCCGCGCGTGTTGCTCGTGAATGGATTCGACCGAATGGATCGCGGGCTCAACCTCGATGAAAACGGCAACGAACGCGGCATCCTCTCGAAGATGAACACTTACGACTATTCGATCCAGCATGCCGAAGCCCTGGCCCAGTGCGGCGTCGCTGTTGACGGCGCGAGCAACGAGGCCGTGATCGCGGGCGACGTTTTGCTCGGCAATTACGACGCCGTGGCCTGGATTCTCGGCCAGGAAAATGATGGGTCGACCTTCGACGCGGACGAGCGCGAACTTGTCGCGGCCTATCTCGACAATGGCGGGGCCATGTTCATTTCGGGATCGGAGGTTGCGGCGGACCTGGCGGAAACCGCGCCGGACTTCCTTGAGGGCGTTCTCAAAACCGAATTCGTCAGCAACGATTCCGGAATCCATGAAGTCAGCGGCGGGCCCGACCGCAATCTGTCCATCGATTCCACCGGAGACCATGTCTATCCCGTGCAAACGCCCGATGTGATCCGCCGCACCGACGGAGAAGATGGCCCGCTTGTCTATGCGGACGGCGGCGGGCCGGCCTCGGTGCTTTACGAGGATTCCTACCGGCTGATTCTCATGGGATTCCCCTTTGAGGCGATCCAGGAGGAATCGGCGCGCAACGAGATGATGGCCGAAGCCATGAGCATCCTGCTTCAGCGGGAGATGGTTGCGCTGGCGGACTGACGGCAAGCAATCGCGGCGTATTAGCTGGAGGCTCCCGTGTGGAGCCTCCATCTTTTCAGGAGGGAGCGCGGCGCCTCGGGACTGCGCTCGCCGGTGCGCAGGTGCCATTGTTCCGACGAGCGGAGAAACCAGAACATTTCATCCGCTGCCGATTCGAGAATCATCGAAGGGCCGATCGTCAGCATCCACACTCCGATCAAAACGAAAACGGCGAGAAAGATCATCGCTGCTCCTCCCAGGATGAGCATAAGCAAGGCGCATCCCGCGACGACGAAGGCGGCGATCAGTCCCGGGAGGAGGCCCCAGGGAAAAATCCAGTCGCGAATCATGCGGACATAGGCCTCTCCCGTCCGGGGAATAAAGAGCAGGGCGCGAATCGCCAGCGTCGCCGGATATTCCAGCGCCACGCGCAGGTAGATAAAACGAAAGATCAGCGCGGCGGCGAGCGGCACGGCCACGATCGGAAAGAAATCACCAAAGGCGACGAACCGGTAGGCAGACCAGCATATAAGCACCGCGAATTCCGCAATGGTCGCGAAGACGAGCATCGCCGCCTGGTTTGTTAATGGGCGCAGCGTAAACCCGGCAACATATTCCGCCGGGGTGATCCGGGTTGTATAGATCTGGTCATAAAGATTCCCAAGAGCCAGCCGGCGGTAGGAACGGTGGACCATGATCTGGATCCACAGGCCGAGCAGCCCCATGGACGCAATCTGAAGGCAAAGTGAAAGAAAAAGGAGCTCGGGCCTTTGCCAGATGATGAGCGAAACAAACCCCACTGAATCCAGGATGAGAACCACAATCCAGGGGGCCAGGCCGAAGAGATCTTCCGCCCACATTCTCTTCAGGCGCCCGAAAAAGTAATAGGTGATCGGGTTATAGATCGCCTCGTTGCTCCAGAGGTGATAACTGAGAAACTTCCAGCCCGTCATGTGCCAGAAGGAGAGCGGATTTTCTTCGGGAGGACAAATCGCCCAGGGATGAACCTTGCGGCTTTTGCCCGGCCAAAGTGTATAGTCATGGCGCTCCATCATCCTCTCCTGGCTTCAGCAGGCGTCTCTGAAATTCAGAACCGTATTGGCAACGTGGCTTGCCACTCCGGCCGTGTCATCGGGGCCGGGGCGGATTCGCGCTCAGGAAAACCACGCGCTTTCCCTCTTCCGGGACGCCAACGAGGCTGCGTGCCGGCCCCCATGGCCTATTGCAGGCCTTGCGGCAGGTTGATCGCCACGAGGCCGTCGAACCAGACTGCGCCGTCGCGCTTTGCGGCTTCCTGGGGCTGAGCGATATAGATGCTCTTGATGGTAAAGGGCGGCACGGGGGCCGGCGCGCCCCCGGTCGTCGCCGGCGCATTGCGCAACGACGCGCGAATGAACCGCCATCCGTCCCAGCCAATCCCCTCCTGGGCGGTGGTAAATTCCAGCTTATAGGCATGGCCCGCTGAGTCCTCGAAATCGCCGCGCATCCATTGGCCGAGGCCGTCGCCGTAAACCCAAAGGCCGGCTTCCAGCGGCTCGCCCGGCAATTCCAGGTCGAAGGGAATACCGACCAGCGTGACGCCGCCGCGCTCCATGTCGTAAGAAAATTTCCAGGAAGCATCGCCTTCCTTTACGCGCACTGTGTCGCGAGTGACGGAGGATTGCTCGCTCGCGTTGATCAGGCGCAGCTCTCCCGCCATCCCTTCCCCCGGTGAGAGTTCAAAGCCAAAGGCCGGTGTTTTTTCGTATGTCTCCACGCCGACATTCAGAACCGCCGGCGCGGCGCCGCCCATGCGCAGAATAATCCGGCCACCTCCTTCCTCAAGGGCCCGCACACGCCGCGCATTCTGGTCATATTCGAGGAACTCGGGCACAGTGACGTCGGAAGCCATGGTGTTGGCGTAGAAGTCTTCTCCATCGGCGGTTCTGGAATTCAGAATCACCTCCGCTTCGTCACCCACGTCGAGGAGCAAAGCGGACGGTTCGAATTCGAGCACCGCTGGATCGGCCAGCGTATAGAAAGCCTTTCCGGAAACACTCCGCGTTTTCGTTTCATGGGGACGGGCCTCGATTTCCACCTTTCCGGGTTCAAGAGCGGTGATCTGGCTGCCATCGAAAGAAACCAGGCCATCCGGGTCCGCCCGGAATTCGATTGGCTGCTCCATTTCGATGCGCTCGCCCGAGGTGTCGCGCCCGGCTACGTGCAGGGCGATTGTTCCGCCGGTGGGCAGCGTCACATTGCTCGGCGTCAGGACCAGGGAATCCAGCCCCCCGAGAGGCGCCGTCCGGCGCACGATGAGCCCGTTCCCCACAGCCCGGGGCCCGCCAAAGTCCGACGGGAAATTCACCAGCTCGTCATTCACCACCATGGTCGACGACCCACCGCCATCCAGGTTGATCGCTTCGACGCAGCCGAGGTCCTTCATCTGCTCGGCCAGATCCATCAGATTGATTCCGCTGCTCCGCCCAGTCTGGCGTCCATCCACCACGGCGAGAACAACTGTCTTGCCATCTTCCTTGATACCCACGGCGGTGCGAGGATGCTTATCCGTGACAAAGTTCGGCCGGATACCCTCCTCCTCCGCATAGGCGATCGGGTCCGCCACCCCATTGACCAGGAGCCTCGGCACGCCCCCGACACAATGGGTCACCGTGCCCGGGAGCCCGGCGAAATCGGCACGAAGCTCCAGCCGGGCTCCTTCCTCGACCCATGCGGGCAGCGGATCATCGGCATGAATCACCACCGTTTCCCGGCCGATTTCGGCGGATGGGCCCTTGTCTATACGATCCACGACAACCGGGGCCGGCTTGTTGGGCAGCCACTCGCCGCCGGGCAGATTGAGCACGATCTGCGACTGGCCCTCGCGGATCGCGCGGGTTTCATCGCCATGGGGCCATGTGTAGGCCGTGCCATAGGAGGAGTTCATGTGATAGTTGACCCGATCGATGAGCACGCGCTCGCCTTCGTCATTATAGAGCCCCATTTCGACTTCCGGGAGGCCGATGAAATGGTTCCCCTGGCCGTCGAATGCATAGACAGAGCGCGTTTTGCCCTCGTCTTCGCCGCGGCCCTTCCATGGGCTTTGCCAGATCATGCCCTCGTCGACAAACATGCCGATGGGCATGTTGTCGCGGCCCCAGAAGCCTCCGTTCGTTGCCACCAGGGGCCGCGCCTTGGGATCCCAGTTTCGCGCCACCATGCTCGGAACGGTTTCGCGCACGCGCAAACGGTCTTCCGCCGCTTCCGTCTCGATCTCCAGATCCGGCAGGCTGGTGTCCACCTCGACAATGTTCATGGTGAGGGGTTCTTCCGCATCCGAGACAAACCGGTGTGAAATGCCGGGAGCAATGCGGCGGCTGGTGGAGAATTCGCTGCCATCGGTGAACCCCGCGCTCATGGGAAAGCGCGCTCCCTGGTCCAGGTGTGCTTCACCTATGGCATCCGGCGGACCCATGCGCTGGCACCCGGCCAGGCAGGCGGCTGCGAGAATCAATTCGACGAAAAGGCCCTTCTCCAGCAGATTCGTCCAAGTCATGTTTTTTGTTCCTTTAGCGTTCGGGATGAATCACCGACTTTTCTGGAAGAGGCATGGCGCGCGAGGCTATCATTTTCTCGGGGGGCGGGCGAGTATTGATCGAAGGAAAAATGGGAACGCGCCGCCCGGAAAGGACGGCGCGCTCGCTGAAACCAATCTTTCCTCTTTGATTTCACTACGGTGCGAGGCTCCCGCCGCCGAGCAACGTGTCGATCTCCCGCTTCAACTGGGATTCCAGATTCGGGATCAACCCGACGTGAGAGGCCTGGACGGTTCCATCTTTTCCAATAATGATGGTAGTTGGAATTGCCGAAGCGCCGTAGGCTTGGCCTACGCTTCCATCGCTATCCATCGCAACATTCAGCGAAAGATTGTTTTGCTCCATGAACTGGCGTGCCTTGCCCGGCTGCTCGCGGACATTCACCGCATAGAAGGCAACCGGCTTATCCGAATAAGACTGCGCAACCTTGTCGATGATCGGCAGGCCTTTCCTGCAGGGAGGGCACCACGTGGCCCAGAAGTCGAGAACAACAACGTTCTTTCCCTTGTGCTGGGCCAGGGAGATGTTGCCCGCCCTTAGCGTTTTCATCTCGAACGCCGGGGCGGGGGTTCCCGGTGGAATCGCGCCGCCCTGTGATTGTTGTGGTTGCTTGTTGCCTGTAATCATTTCGTAAAGCGAGCCAGCCTCCCTTGCGCCTTCCGGCGGATTGAATTGGAAAGCCGCGTCGGCAATGTCCAGGTCGTATTTCAGATCGGAAAGAAGAATGTAGTTCTCCATCTCCATATTCTCCATCTGTTCACCCATCGTGCCGCCCATCTGGCCCATCATCTCTGTTGTGTCGAATGCGACCTTATAGACGATGGGTTTTTCACCGGCATCGATCCAGTAATCGAGGCCAATGCCCATGGTGCTGTCTTTAAAGTAGATCTGATGCATTGCAATGCCGGCTCGTTCTTCCTGGCCGCGATAGGCAATTTCCGAGGTCATCTCTTTCAACTCATCGAGAGATGACGTTTCAGACAAGAGGCCGAGGACGATAGCTCCCCCCCGCGACGCGCCGACGAGCTGAGTGGAGGTCAATTCCGTGATCGTCGACGGAGCAGGTTGCTTGATGTAGGAATTCATCCCCTTGGAATAGACGAAGATGTTCTGCCCGTCCGAAGCGATCTGATAATTCTGCATGGCGGGCGCCTGGCCCATGGTCCGCAAAGCCACCTTGTTCGGGCGCTTCACTGCCAGCCTCATTTTCGTATTCTGTTCCGTCTTGGTCCCCTGCATTTGCACTTTCACGACTTGATTTATATCGACCACGATGGAATCCATGCTCGAATAGAATTCATCCGCCTGCTGGATGATTTCTATCGCCTTTTGATCGTAGTTGCCGTCCTGTGCCCGAATTGTACTGGCCGAGCCGATGATCACTGTGGCGAGAAGCCCCAACCACAGGATCGTTGAAAGGTAGCGGGAAAACATGGTGACCCTTCCTCCTGAAATGTTTTGTAGTGCGCTGATAAGCACACCACAGAATTGAAAAGAAAACAATCAATTTTCGCAAAAGAAGCGATGGTTTATTAATTCTCGCTGGTTTGCTGGTCCTCACCTCCCCCTTCCGCCGGGCCTTTCCGGGCAGATTCCGGAGGCTGGAAGGTGAACGTGTCCTCGGAAGGGGCGAAGTTAAACCGGTAGTTCGTATAGACGGCTGCCGAGGTGATTTGTGGAAGGCTTTCCGTTCCCTCCATCTCTT
>CAYFUR010000034.1:0-34882 GCA_964346275.1 uncultured Candidatus Sumerlaeota bacterium | reverse complement strand
TTGGGTTTATGGAATCTCGCTCATCCTTCAAATTGGGATGGACGGAGAGGCGGGGAGGCCCTATATCTCGTTTTCCAACGGCGCATCGGCCGCTCTCGTTGAAACGCGATCCCACTCTTCTCCCGCAGGTTGCAGGCAATGGCCATCGGCGCATCGGATTTTGTCCATCTCCACGTTCACTCGGAATTCTCGCTCCTCGACGGGGCGAACCGCATCAAACCCCTGGTCCGGCATGTGAAAGAACTGGGCATGCCGGCGGTGGCGCTCACGGATCACGGCGTCATGTTCGGCGCTCATGATTTTTACAAGACGTGCAAGGCCGAGGGGGTGAAGCCCATCATCGGCTGCGAGGTGTATATCACGCCGACTCGGCGGGACGCCCGCGGGCCGAAAGAGCAGAAAAACACGCACCACCTTCTGCTGCTGGCCGAGAACTACCAGGGTTACAAGAACCTGATGAAGCTCTCGTCCATCGGCCATCTCGAGGGCTACTACTACAAACCGCGCATCGACTTCGAGACGCTGGAGCAATACAAGGAAGGGCTCGTCGCGACGTCCTCCTGCCTGGCGGGGCTGATCCCCCAGGCGATTGTGGCGGGGAACGATCAGCTCGCGGCGGACTATACGGGGCGCTTTGTCGAGATGTTCGGCAAGGAGCGCTTCTTTATCGAGCTGCAGGACCATGGGATCCGCGATCAGCACACGGCCAACCGCGAGCTGGTGCAGATCGGCCGCCGCCAGGGGTTGAAGCTCATCGCGTCCAACGATTGCCATTATCTCAAGCGCGAGGACGCGGAGCCCCACGAGGTGTTGCTTTGCGTGCAGACGGGGTCCTGCCTCGCCGACGCGACGCGGTTTCGCTTCGATTCCAACGAGTTTTACGTGAAGTCCGCGGAGGAGATGGCGCAAATCTTCCGCGAAGTGCCCGAGTCGGTGACCAACACGCGGCTGGTCGAGGAAATCTGCCAGCTTGAAATGCCGGAGCAGGAATACCACCTGCCGGTGTTTCCCTGTCCCGATGGCATGTCGCCCGCCCAGTTTTTGGAGAAGCGCGTGTGGGACGGGGCCGTGATGCGTTACGGCGAGGGACGTGTGAAGAGCGACCAGGTTCTGCGAGAGCGGATTGCCTTCGAACTCGACACCATCCAGAACATGGGTTTCTCCGCCTATTTCCTGATCGTGGCCGACTTCATCGACTATGCGCGGCAAAACGGCATTCCGGTGGGGCCGGGGCGCGGATCGGCGGCGGGGTCGGTGGTGGCCTACTGCATCGAGATCACCCAGCTTTGTCCGCTCCAGCACGGCCTGCTCTTCGAGCGCTTTCTGAATCCCGACCGCCTTTCCATGCCGGATATCGATATCGATTTTTCCGACGACCGCCGCAGCGAGGTGATCGACTATGTGCGGCGGAAATACGGCGATGAATGCGTCGCCCAGATCGTGACCTTCGGCACCATGAAGGCCAAGGGGTCGATCCGCGACGTGGGGCGTGTGCTGGGGACGGATCTCAAGAAGGTCGACAGCATTGCCAAGATGGTTCCGGAAGGCCCGGGCGTGAGTTTGCAGAAGGCGATCGACGAAAACGGCGAGCTGCGCCGCCTGGTGGAGACGGACCAGGAGGCCAAGCGGATCTGGAAATACGCGACGCGCATCGAGGGGATGACGCGCCACGCCTCGACCCACGCCGCCGGGGTGGTGATCGCGGATAAAGACCTGACCGAGTATATCCCGCTCTATAAGACGCCGCGCGAGCCCATGCCGCTGACGCAGTTTAACATGACCGAGGTGGAGGAGATCGGCCTCCTGAAGATGGATTTCCTCGGCATCAAGAACCTTTCGATCATCCAGCGGTGCGAGAACTGGCTGAAGGAACGCGAAGGGATCGAAGTCGATTGGGACGAGATCAACTTCAAGGACGAGAAGACCTTCCGGAATCTCCATCGCGGCCAGACCGCCGGTGTGTTCCAGCTGGAATCGGCGGGGATGACGGCGCTGGTGAAGGCGCTCAAGCCAACGGAGTTCTCGGACCTCACGGCGCTCCTGGCGCTTTACCGGCCCGGCCCGCTCAAGGCCGACATGCACATGATGTACGTCAAGCGCAAGCACGGCGAGGAAGAGGTGGCATACGACCATCCGGTGCTCGAGCCGATCCTCAAGGAGAGCTACGGCATCTTCCTCTACCAGGAGCAGGTGATGCGCGTGGCCATGGAGATGTGCGGCTTCAGCCGCGGCGAGGCGGATGTGCTGCGCAAGGCCATGGGCAAGAAGAAGGTCGACGTGATGAACAAGATGCTGCCCCAGTTCGTCGAAGGCGCCAAGACGACGCAGGGTATAGACGAAGAGCTGTCGAGGCATATCTGGAACCAGATCGAGACCTTCGCGGGCTACGGCTTTAACAAGTCGCACTCGGCGGCGTACGCGGTGATTACGTTCCAGACGGCTTACCTGCGGGCGAACTATCCGGCGTATTTCCAGGCGGCGCTGCTGACCAACGAGATCGGAAACTCCACCGATAACATCGCCAAGTATGTGACCAACGCCCGGGAAATCGGGCTGAGGGTGAAGCCGGTGGATGTGAATCGCTCGCTCGATTACTTCAATCCCCTCGGCGACGAGGTCTACTTTGCCATGGGCGCGGTGAAGACCGTGGGGAATTCGCTGGTGAAGGCGATCATCGAGGAGCGGGAGAAGAACGGCCCCTACGAGAGCTTCCAGGATTTCATGCTGCGCGTGCCGGTGCAGACGATGAACAGCCGGATGATCGAGGCGCTGATCAAGGTGGGAGCGTTCGACAAACTGCACCCGAACCGCGCGGCGCTGATGGCGGCCTTGCCCGATTTGATCGAGGCGGCGCACCAAAAGGCCCAGCTCGATTCCGGCGGCGACATCTTCGACCTGGAAGGGGCCGACGACGAGTTTGGCGAAATCCCCATTCCCGATGTGCCGGGATGGGAGGAAAAGACGCGGGCGAATTTTGAGAAGGAATTCCTCGGATTCTTTCTCACAGAGCACCCGCTGAATAAATACCGCATCGAGATGGAGAGCTTTAACCACACGGGGTCGAGCCAGTTGGAGGAGCTGTCGGAAAACCTGGTGGGCGACGATTCCATGGACATCACCATGTTTGGCTGCGTGACGAACGTGATGGTGCGCCAGGACCGGAATGGAAACAGTTGGGCGGTGGCCACGCTGGAGGATTTGGAGGGAACCTTCGAGGCGCGGTTCTTCAGCAAGGCCTATGAGAAATTTCACGAAATCCTGGAGCTGGACCGCGTTCTGCAGATACGCGGACGGCTGAAGGTCTGGAAGAACCGGCCGAGCTTCGACGCCTTCGACGCGCGCCCGGCGGAGGAGCTGCGGGAGAGCGCCACGGGCGTGGAAATCGAGTTTTCCTGTGACGCCATGACCGACGAGTTCTTCCGGTCGCTGAAGGACATCTGTATTCGTTACGGGGGCAAGCGGACGCTGCGGCTGTTGCTGCGCCACGAATTCGCGGGAAGCGCGGAATTCCGCCCCAACGGGACATTCCGTGTTTCATTGAACGACGAGGCGATCAAGGAACTGGCGGAGTTGCCGGGCCGGCCGCGGGTAAGGTATTTTGTTTAGTGATCGAAAGAGTGGCGGAGATTGAATTTTCATGGGCAACCTTGTTCGGGGGCGCTATCAGGCTGGGTTCACTTCGAGGGATTGCGCGGATATTGGAATGGAACCCCATTTTGAAATCGTCTCTCCCGGAGGATGGCCTTATCCCGACCCTGCCCCAATCCCTCGGGGGCCTTACTACAGGTTCGATATCGAACGAGAAAACACGGGAGGAGCGGTGGGCCTTTACGATGGGACACCATTCATCCTCGGAGTCTACGTCCTGGAAAATCGCAGTAACTACGACATGAAAATCCATAATATTTTTCCCGCGTTCCACTGTGACCGCGTGAATATCTATCCAGCCAATTTCCCGGGCGAGTTTACTTTGCACCCCGGAGATCAATTCTTTCTTCAGGTGGAAGGACAGGTTAAGAGCCGGGAAAAGCTTCTAGCAAATCCGGTGATCTCGACATCGCTTGTTATCGTTACGGATAGTCCATCCAGGCCAATTCACGTGATTCAAGAAGGTTTTTATCAATTTGTGGAAACGCCATCGGACATCCCACCGGGCCAGAAGCTGCCCGACCCGGCGCCCGATCCGCCGTTTCTCCGGGCTCCTGCTTCTCAGGCTGGATGGACGCTACACTGAGAGCGTGCAAGGACGCTCGGCGGCTTCATCGGTGTTTCCTCACTCGTTGAGTCTGAGGCGCACGAGGAAGTCGTTCAACGGGTCTTTGCATTCGGCGTGGTCGGGGAGGCCGGAGCGGCCGGCTTCTTCGATGAGGCGCTCGACGAGGCGCTGCACTTCGAATTCGTGGCGGGGGACGTCGATCTTGTCGGCGGTGTCGTAGAACTCGCCGGCGAGGCGGCGATTGATCAGGTCGTCCACCAGGGGGAGCTGGAATTCCTCGTTCAGCGTCGGCAGGTGGCATTCGATGTGCCCCGACTGCATCAAGTGGATTCCCGTCATGAGGACGCGATAGACGTTGAGCAGCGTCGGCAGGCAGGCGGGGTCCTGCATGAGGAATTTATTCCATTCGGCCCGGAATGCCGTGATGTAGTGAGAGTGGTGGTGGCGGGTGAGGCACCTGGCCGCGATGTCTTTCAGTTCCTCGTGGGCCGGCATCGCTTCGACGACGTGGGGCGAGTAGATCTGCTCCAGGATGGTGCCCTCATGGCGGAGGATCGCCTCGCACATGAGGCGCAATTCCCGGCAGGTCAGGAGAACGGGAGCGTCCTTTTTCTCCCAACTTTTTTCCTGGATCACGTCGCTGGGAAACAGGCCGAGGACATGGCGCACGGGCTGGAGGAAAACACCGCGCATCTGGACGGGGGAGTTCTTGGCCGCGTAGCCGTAGAGATGGGCTCCGGAGAGAGTGACAAACAGCTTTGGCTGGGACACTTCTTTTGTATAGCGCGTCAGTTTCTTGAGATCCTGGGTCTTCATGGGCCGGGTCCGGGGCGAGGAATTGCAAGACAACGCCCGGAAGGATTTCTTTTTCCGGCGGGGCGGGAAAAGCCTTTTCTGCTTACCGGGAAAGCTGATCGACCAGGTTTCCCGGAAGCTCTTCCTCCGGCACGCCCATTTTGCGAATCTGGGCGACGATGGCCTCGGCGCTTTGGCGCGTGAACTTGATTCCCCGCGACGCGAGGTAAAGCAGCGACGGCACATCGACGGCGCGGGGCGGGATCTTTCCGGCAAAGCGGTCGGAGTAGGCGCCGTCGAGGGCCCGGGCGGCTTCCCCCTCCTGGCCGAGCATGGTGAACGCGACTCCGCGCAGGGCGCGCCGCTGGTGTTCAAAGGTCATCTCCAGGGTGGACGGATCTTCCCCGGCGGCGACGTCTTCCACATCGAGAACGTCCAGGGCATTCTGGGGGGTTCCGCCAAAGGTGAGGTAATAGCGCGCCAGGTTGAGACGGGGTTCGATGCGCGCCGGGTCTTCCTCGATCGCTTTCCCCTGGTATTCCTCCACCAGGGCGAATTGTTCGTGGGCCTCGTGGGCCAGGTTGACCGCCAGGGCCTGGGAGGCGAGGGAGAGATGAACCGTGCCCAGCCACTGGTAGACCTTTGAACGATCCGTGGAGGTCTCCATCTCCGGCATGTTGTTCTGGAGCACTTCCACGGCTTCCTCGAAGCGGTCGGGATCGCTGAGGGCAGGCGTGAGTTCTTTTTCAAAGAATTCGTCGAACGATTTGGACAAAGCGGGCCTTTCTTGATTTGCTGGTCAGGGTCCGGAAAGTTCCTTGGCGCGCTGCTCGGCGGCGCCCACACATTCCACGATGGCTTCGCGAACGCGGCGCTCCTCGAGGACGTCGAAGGCGGCGGCGGTGGTTCCGCCGGGGGAGGTGACGTCGCGGCGAAGCTGTTCCGGCGTTTTGCCGGATTGCGCGGCCAGGTTCGCGGCGCCGAGGAAGGTTTGCCGCACCATGCGCGCGGCCTGCTCGCGGTCGAAACCGGCTTTCACACCCGCCTCGACCATGCATTCCATGAGGAAGAAAGCGTATGCGGGGCCGCTTCCGGCGATGGCCGTGACGCCGTCCATAAGGGATTCCGCGACGATTTCGGCCTCGCCCACGGCCTGGAAAATCTTTCGCGCCGTGGCCACGTCCTCTTCTTCGGCGTGGGCGCCCTTGCAGATGCCGGCCATGCCCATGCTGATCCGTGCCGGGGTGTTGGGCATGATGCGAATCACGCGCGGGCGGGGATTCTTTTCCGTTTCCAGGCCTTCCTCGATGGTCGCGGTGCGTTTTCCGGCGCAGATGGAAAGAAAAACCTGATCGGGGCGTGCGCGGGAGGCGATTTCGCCGAGCACGGTCTCCAGGTCCTGGGGCTTCGTGGCGAACAGGATGACGTTGGCCTTTTCCATGACCGTTGCGTTATCGGCGGCGACGTTGGCCCGGGTGTTTTCGGAAAGGTATTGGCGCCGTTCCTCGCGGATGTCGGTGACGAAGACGGCATCTGGCGAAAGCAACTGCTTGTCGATGACGCCGCCCATGATGGCTTCGGCCATGGTGCCGCCGCCGATAAAACCCAGGCGGATGGGGTCGGTGTTTTCCAAGGCGAAGGCTCCTTCCTGATCATTCCTGGCGTGAGGAAGTGGGGGAGGGGGCGGCAAAACTCAAGGGAAGAGTGGGGGCGGCGCGGGTTACCCGGGCCCTGGCTCGCTTGTCGACGAGGCGGCGGGGCGGGCCCGTCCCTTGGCCCACTCGCGGATGTGGGTAATCTCTTCGCGCATGGTAAAGCTGAGCGGCACGGTGTGCTGGATGGCGCCGGCCACATCGCCCGTTTCCAACTCGCGGTTTTCGTAGAGGGCCCGGAAAAGGCCGTCCACCACGGCGGCCTCGATCTCGGCGCCGGAGAATCCTTCGGTCATTTGAGCGAGCGCCTCGCAGTCGAACTGGCCAGGATCACGGCCATGGCGACCGAGATGGATGGCGAAGATTTTCGCGCGGGACACGGCGTCGGGCAGGTCGACGAAGAAGATTTCGTCGAAGCGTCCCTTGCGCAGGATTTCCGGCGGAAGGATGTGGATATTGTTCGCCGTGGCGACAACAAAGACGGGCTTGGGGTTTTCCTGCATCCAGGTGACCAGCGTTCCGAAGACGCGCTGGGTAGTGCCCGAATCGCCGGACCCGGCGCCCTTGAGTCCGCTGAGGCCTTTGTCGATTTCGTCGATCCAGAGGACGCAGGGAGAAACGCTTTGCGCCAGCATCAGTGCCTGGCGGATGCGGGATTCCGATTCGCCGACGTAGCTGCCAAAAATCGCGCCCATGTCGAGCCGCAGGAGGGGCAGTTGATAGAGCTGGGCGACGGCTTTCGCGCTCAGCGATTTGCCGCAGCCCTGGACACCCATGAGCATGACGCCCTTGGGCGAGGGGAGGCCGAACTCGCGCGCGCGTTCCGTAAAAGCCACCCGGCGTTTTTTCAGCCACTCTTTCAGATTGTCCATGCCGCCGACGTCTTCGAGGCGCTCGCGCACGTCCACATATTCCAGCAGGCCGCTCTTGCGAACAATCTGGCGCTTTTCCGAGAAGATATACGGAATCTCGGCGGCACTGAGCCGCCCGGAATGCACCAGGGCCTTGGCGAAGACGTTCTCCGCTTCGCTGAGCGTGAGGCCGAGGGCCGCTTCGATCATGCGCTGGCGTTCTTCCGGCTCGCGGGAGATTTCGAAATCTTCCGAATCGGCCACTTCCGCTTCGATACGGCTCAGGAGGTTTTCCAATTCCTCCGCCGAGGGCAGGGGAAAATCGAGAAGCGTGAGGTCTTTCTCCAGTTCCTGGGGGAGGGAAAAGGGGGGCGAGAGGAGGATCACGGAAAGATAGGTGAATCGCAGGGCGATGGCCAGGTCGCGGAGCCCCCGTTTGACGGCCGACTCCTTAAAGAAGTTATGGTAATCCTTGAGGACGATGATGGCGGGCTCGCTGATATTCAGGACTTCGCGCAGCGCAACGACGGGATCCTTGGTGCCCCGTTTTCCTTCGGTCTGGGGAGACGTGGAAGCGCGATAGCGCAGCAGGCCCTGGGTGATGGACCAGACATAGAGCGTCTTCTCGAGCCGGTGGGCCACGGCGGACAGGTTAGTCAGAACGCGCTCCTCTTCCCAGGACAGCACCGCCAGAATGGGATAGCGGGCGCGGATGAGCAGTTCGATTTCCGACGCGGCGGAAGAAAGGGGCAGCTCGTCGGCGGAAACCGGGGTGGAGTGAATCGAGTTTTCGGGCGGCTGCTGGGATTCGGACATGGGGATCAACAGGCCTCCAGGGAGGGAATGGCGTCGTTACTGGGAGTGTCACAAAAAACTGTCAACTGCGCGGATGGCCCGAAATATGGAAACCACAAGTGGAAGCGTAACGCGAGCGCTGTTTGCCGACAAGACACTGATCGCGGCGAGGCAATGACGAAGAGGTTTTCGCTGATCTCCCGCTGCCCCGCGCCCCTTGCAAAGCCTTCCCGCTCCGCGTCCAACCATCTTCTTTCTCTTGACTGGCAGACTTCCTGCTGGCTCATTCAAATTAGCATCAGGAGTGGCTCTCGCCTGAAAATTAGAGAGCCCGGCAACCGGGTGAGACGGCACGGTGCCCTGAGCGGACGCAAAACCGCTCGATGCGCGGAAAGCCCAAAAGGCTTCCCGAATTCGCCTCAATAATGGCATTCGGAATCATCCGCCGCCCTGATGCGCTCGAATCGCAGGGCGGCTCTTTTATTGTCCAGTCGCCCCGGTGAGGACTCATCCGCGGAGGCTGACTGACGATGACGACGGAAACGCTCAATCCCCCCTTCTGTGGATTCGACGGCTTTCCCTACATGCTGAAGCCCCTCCCCGGAGGCAGCGCGGAAATCCGCCTGCTTCCGGCTCTCTGGCCCCGCCAGAAATACTTTGAATACGCTTCGGAACACACTGATGAAACCGGCGTGTCCTGCTATTTGCTCCTGGGCCCCGGCATGGCCTACCAAGCCGATATCGCCGGCATGGAATCCCGCCCCGATCCGGCCTATCGTCGTCTCTTCCTGGCGGAATCCCGCCCGGTCCCGGCCTTCGTCGAAACCGAGGAAATCATCCTGCGCCAGCGCTATCTCGCGGCCTGGCATGCCTATCATTTCGCAACCATCCTTCCCGAAACCTCTCATGAGGTGACCCGTTTCCTCGCCATTGCAGGACGCGCGGTGGATGAGAATTCTCTCCTCGCCCTTCCCGAGGGCGGGGCCGAACTGCTTCGCACCCTTTCCCTCTACGCCGATCTCCACCGCGCCTGGCGCGGAGGATGGCTGCAAAAGCCCTGGCGCGCCTGGATGGCCGAGGTCGCCCTCGCCGCCCGGCTCCTCACGCCCCGTGGCCGCCGCGCCGTTTCCAGAATCCACAGCATGGAAACCAGCCGCCCCGGCGCCTCGCCCGATTACTTTGGCCAGGCCCTCGAGCGCGAACTGCCTGACCTTTTCCGCGATATCGAGCCCCGGGTTCTCCACGAAACCGGCGCCAGCAGCCACGTCGCCTGACGCTCCCGGCTCTCTGCTGAATCCTTCTTGACCGGCCATTCCGTGGCCGGTCATTTTCTCACTGTCTCGCCCCCCAAAGCTTAACGAAGGACTCCGCCATGTCTCTCAGACTGCTGGCTCTCGGCGTACTTTGCACTGTCCTGTTTGCCGGTTGTTCCACCAAGAAGATGGAAACCGATCCGGCCGCTCCCGTGGAAGACCTCGCGCGCTGGCATCGCTTCGCCGCCGATCCGGTCAACACGGAATTCGCCTCCGGCGCCCAGGAAGCCTTTATGCTGAAGCTCATCTTTCTCGAACCCGCCGCCGGGGCTGAGGAACTCCCGGGCCTGCGCAAACGCGGCTCGAAGAAGATCGACATCATCCCCATGGTCCCATCAGACGACCGCGTGGTGGAGGAATACATGCGCGCCGGGATGCTCAAGGTCACCATGTCCCCCAACGTCACGACCCTTGCCGGGCAAGAAGCCACCATCGAGATGCAAAAGAAAGTGATGAACGAGGACATGACCGAGGCGGTCTTCACCTGGGTCAGAAAGACGGACTTTGAAACCAGCCTCACGGAAGATGGCACGCCGGTCGTCTCCACCATCCGCTTCACCAATCAGCTAAACCAGCAAACGACTGAACAGGAACTCGCCGTGAATCTCGGCCCGGGAATCTATCGCCTCTCCCAGCCCATCGAAATTCTGGACCCGGAGGGGGAAACGATCCAGCAATACCTCTTCTTCCGGGTCGAAGCGGTCGATCACTGACCCTTCCTTCGCATCGACCCGCCTTCTCCGCCGCCGCCGGGACGTTCGCTTTCCCCGGCGGTTTTTCTTTTATCACTCAGGCAATTCCGGCCCCTTTTTCCGCGTTTTTTCTCCGTCTCTTTTTACTTGATGCTGTTACGACCCGCCCGTCATCTCACGGGTGACAGGATTACCTGCAGGCCCGGTCAAAGGATCAACTCCCCGTTCCCGCTCACTGCAGGGAAAGCGACAGCAGACACAGGAGACGTATCATGAAAGCCCTCAGAATCCTCACCTTTTCCGCATGTGTCGGGGCGAGCGCCCTGATGATCAGCGGATGCACCACCGCCCAGAAAGGCGCCGCCGGCATGGGCCTTGTGGGCGGCATCGCCGGTTCCGTCGTTGGCAACAACTGGAGCAGCGCCGGGCCCGCCACGGGAGCCGCCGTGGGCGCTGGGTCCGGAGCCGCCGTGGGCGGCCTCGCCGGAGACGCCTACGACGAAATTACCGACAAGGATGCCTCCCGCGAACTGGAAAACCTTCGCGCGGAACTCGCCGCCAAGGAAGCTGAAATCGCCGGGCTGCGCGACCGCGCACCCTCCGAGGAACAGCTTGCCGAGGTGGACGACCTCAAAGGCCGCATCTCCAAGCTCGAGGCCGAACTCGGAGAAGCCTGGACCACCGCTGACCAGGAGGCCATGGAACGCCAGGCCGCCGAGCAGCAACTCGCCGAACTCGCCCAGGAAAAGGGCCAGCTCGCCACCCAGGTTGACGAGTTGAAGTCCGAGAAAACAACCCTTCAGGATCAGCTCGATCAGCTGCGCGACCAGAAGAGCGCCCTCGAGGAAAGCCTCAACCAGGCCCAGCAGGAAGCCGACGACCTGCGCACGCTTCTTGATGAAAAAGAAGAAACCCTCGCCCAGACCAGCCAGGAACGCACCCAGCTGGCCCAGGATCTTGCGACTCTGGAGCAGGAAATCGCGTCCAAGGAAGGCCAGCTGGCGGAACTGGAAAACCAGGTCGGCGTGCTGCGCACCTCTCTCAACAGCAAGGAAGAAGCGGTGGAAGAACTGCGCGGCGAGCTGGACCAGCTCAACATCAAGCTGGAAGAAACCAGCCGCGGCCTCACCATGACCATCGTCAACTCGCTCATCTTCGAACCCGGCCGGGCCGAGCTGTCCAGCGAAGGTAATGAACTGATCGGCAACGTGGCCGGGATTATCAAAGAGCGCTTCCCTAACCGCGAGCTGCTCATCGAAGGCCACACCGACAACCAGCCCATCGTTCACTCCGGCTGGCGGTCCAACTGGGAGCTGGGCGCCGCCCGCGCTCTGAATATCCTCCATGAATTGACCGGCGAGCATGGGATCGATCCCGCGCTGGTCAGCGCCACCTCCTACGGCGAAACCCGTCCGACCACCACCAACGCGACCGAAGAAGGACGAGCCCAGAACCGCCGCGCCGTCATCGTCATCCTGCCCGAGAAGCTGCCGATGCAGCGCTCTTCCCTCGCGCAGGCCGAGTAACGTTTCCCGTCCGGGACCCAGGTTTTCCTTAAACCGGAGCGGAAACTGGAGGGGTCGGCATTAAGTCCGGCCCCTCCGGTTTGTTTTGACCCCAGCCAAAAAGCATCCTTCCCATGCTCCGCGCGCTCTCCAAGCTTTTCTGCCCTTCCACCTTCCTGCTGCCACTGTTCTTCTTTCTGACCGGTTGCATGGCCGAGATTCGACCGACCGGGCATCTCGAAGAGGGCTATACCGGGTTTAATGAGGTGGAGGAAAGCTGGCTTAAGGTCCGCCTCGACGAAGACGCCCGCCACGACAACCAGCCTGTCGCTTCCCGCTCCGACAACGTCACGACGCAGCCCACCGTCTTTATTGTGCCCGAGCCCCAGTGGGCCGCGCCGGTAGCCTGGGAGGGCGAGCCGGAGCGCCGTGAAAAAATCATTTTCACCGTGCGCGAGCGCCTCTATCGCTACCTGCTGCGCAATTATCCCCATCCCGTCCGCGTGCGCTATGCCATCCGCCAGAGCGACCCGATCATGCGGGACCACTATATCCTGACGATCACCGCCCGCGTGACCGATTATCGAAAGGGCATCGGCGCTCTTCGCTATCTCATCGGCAGCGGATTCGGCCAGGCGTATATACAGATCGAGGGCGAATTCCTGGAAGGCAAAGAACAGCGCAAGATTGGTGAATATGCCGTCCGGCGCGGCCATTCCGCTTATTCCCAAAGCGGTCTCAACCTTTCCGTTTTGCGCTCCGACTATGCCATGCTCTACGCTGCCGACGAGGCTCTCGCCGAATTCACGGAACGCCTGCCGGGGATCTTTCCTGGAGTCCGTGTCCTTCCCGCCCCCGATCAATCACTGGAAACGGACAGAAAGAGCGGGCCCAGCGGGAAAAGCGTCTCTACGGAATCCGAGGAATAGGGCCGGGAAAAGAGGATCAATTCCTGCCCCCCCTGAAGTTTCCCTGTGAGTCAGGAAGATGGGTTGGTGGCTTCCGGCTGTTGGGGTTCCATGGCTTCTTCCATGACTTCGCGGACGAATGCGCGGGCAAGAGCCCGGCTGTAGGGCATCGATTCAGAGCCGGAAAGATGAAAGTGGTCGGGGAAGTCGTCGTCGGTGTATTCAAAGTCGGGCTTGAGGACGGGGGTGCCCCATTTCTCCGCCGCTTTGTAGAAGGCCCGCCGGTCGGCGTTTCGTTGTTCCGTGTGATAGATATCATCGAAACCGGAAGGCTGGGGGATGTCATAGAAGGCGACGTCTCCGCCGCCTTGCTGGACGGTTTTGACAATGTCGGCGAGAATGGTTTCCTCCCAGTTGCGCCAGGCGCGCTGGAGTTTTTTCTGCTCGCGGAATTTCCACTCGGCGAGGAGGCGTTCGGCGTTCCGCGCGACATCGGGATCGCCTTTGATATTCCCGCGAAAGTTGAGGTCCTGTATTTTTTCGTCTTCGCCTCTTTCGATGCCCGTGACCGCGGCGAGGAGCCGCTCGACCATCATGCCGCCGTGGCGGATGAATTCATGGCGGATTCTTCCACGAAAGGTGAATGTATCCCAATCGTGGAAGAGGAATCGCAAGGTCAGGTCGATCTTCAGGTTCAGGGGCATGGTGCTGGACCAGAGGGGCCCGAGATCGCGCGAGCGGAGGTTGGGGATCAGGAGCTGCTCGTAGGTGGGGTAGACCCAGTTGTCAGTCCAGTACATGTGTTCGGGCAGCTCGCCGGGGGCCTCGATGAGGACCGTGGTGCCCTGGAGCTGCTGTCGGAGCTGGGGGTCATCCTGGGCCTGCTGGTAGAGATTGCGCAGCCCCAGGTAGTGCCACACCAGGCGGACGCCGCCAACGCCCATGTTCTGGCCATAGAGCCCCTGGCCGGTTTGCTGCCAGATTTCATCGGTGAAGGTGGCTTCGTCGACGGCGGCCAGGGTGCGGGAGGTGCCGACAAAGAGATAGTCGATCTTCTTGGCGTTGGCGACATCATCGACGGTGTGCCAGCCCATGTTGAAGGTGATGCCGGTATCCTGGATCGAGAGTTCAAACCCGATAATCACGGCGAGGGGCACGAGAATCCAGACCCAGATGGGCATGGGCCGGACAGTTTCCGCAGCCTCGTGGGCCTGATCCACTTCGCGCTTTTTGTCTGCCATTCGTTCCATCGATGATGCCTTAAAATTGGAAGTAGATGAACGGTTGTCCCGAGGGGGGCGGGAAAAGCAGCATCATCAGAATCATAATCGAGACGAGGGCGACGCCCAAGCCCTTGTTCCAGCCGGGGCGGGTCTCGGGGTTGTCGGCGTTGCGAATCCACAGCTCGATGCCGCCGAGAACGGCGCTGAAGAAGATGGTGGTGAAGATGAGCGCCGAGGCGTTGAAGTCGACATAGAAGTCGGTGAAAATTCTCTTAATAAAGAGCCAGAAAGTGGCCATGTCCTGGGCGCGGATGAGGAGGAGGCCGAAACAGGTGACGTGGAAGTAGAAGATGCGGATCAGGATGTCGGCGAGGCGTCCGCCGGGGAGTTTCCATCCGCGCTCGCCCACGGTGTAGCGGTGCACGGCGGTGATCAGGCCGTTGTAAAGGCCCCAGATCACATAGGTCCACTGGGCGCCGTGCCACAGGCCGCTGATGAAGAAGACGAGGGTGACGTTCCAATAGGTGCGGAGCTGGCCCTTCCGGTTTCCGCCGAGTGGGATATACAGGTAATCGCGGAGCCAGAAGGAGAGGCTGATGTGCCATCGTCTCCAGAAATCGGAGGGGTTGCGGGCGATGAGGGGCATGTTGAAGTTGAGGACGATATTGATGCCCATGAGCTTGGCGAGGCCGCGGGCGATATCGCTGTATCCGGCGAAGTCGCAATAGCCGACGATGGTGAATCCATACATGGCAAAGAGGGCCTGGAGCCCGGAGGGCCCGCCGCGCTGGGCGAAGACTTCGTCCACCATGGCGGCGATATTATCCGCGACGACGATTTTTTTGAAGAAGCCCATGAGGAGAAGCCAGAGGCCCTCGACGATGAAGGTGCGATTGATCTGGCGGTCGCCCTTGATTTGAGGGAGCAGGTTTGCGGCGCGCTCGATGGGCCCGGCGACGAGCTGGGGGAAGAAGGAAACGAAGAGGGCATAGTCGAGGAGATCGCGCTCGGGTTTGATCTTCCGCCAATAGACGTCGACGGTATAGCTGATGGTCTGGAACGTATAGAAGGAGATGCCGACGGGGAGGACGATCTTCTCGAGGACGGTGAGTTCCACGTCACCGAATTCGCCGAAGAGGGGTTCGAGGAGGGCGACGAAGTTTTCCGCGAAAAAATTGAAATATTTAAATAAGCCGAGAAGGCCGACGTTTGTGACGAGGGAGACGAGGAGGAGGGCTTTGCGCTTTTTCTGTTCCTCGGTTTTGTCGAGCTGGAGGCCGACGACATAATCAACGATCGTGGAGAAGGCAATGAGGGCGAGGAAACGCCAGTCCCATGCGCTGTAGAAGAGATAACTGGCGGCGAGGAGGAAGACGTTCTGCTGGCGCCTTGTCCTGAGCAGGTAATAGAGAGGAAAAACCGCGAGAGCGAAAAAGAAGAAGACCCAGGAGTTAAAGAGCATGGCTCGCCGTCAATGATCCGTGCGCGAAATAGTTAGGGGGGCCGTATCAGAGAGGTGAGGGATTCCTGGGGGGAATGGATGAATGTCTCCCGCCTCCGGAATCCATTGTAGGACACAGCCGGGCCGGGTGGCATCTTGAAATGTTAGAAAAGGGGAGCAAGGCGGATTTCCGGAATCGCCGCGCGTGGCGGCTGCTAGCCAGCAAAGAAGAAAACGCCCAAAACAATTCCGACGACAAGGGTGAGGCCAGCGACGGCAATCACAATGAGGACGATTTGCCATGTGGCCAGGCGGTTGTTTGGCGCGGGAGGCGGGGGCTGTTGGCTGGGGACGGGCGCACCGCGCCGTCCGGTGGAGGGATCGACAAGAGGCGGGCCTGAACGGGGGTCTTCCGGAACGGGTATGGGGCGCGCCGGCGATGGCGTGCGTCCGCCTTCCATGGCGGCGATGCACTCGCGAAGAGCCTGGGAGAGTTCTTCCGCGTCTGCGTGGCGGTCTCTGGGATTCTTTTCGAGGAGCTTTTCGATAATCCGGGCGAGGCACTCGGGGATATCGGTGTTCATTTCGCGCAGGGGCTTGTGCTTGGAATTCACAATGTTGCGCATCGTGTTGAGGTCGTCGCTGGCGAGGAAGGGGTGATGGTGGGTGAGCATCTCGTAGGCAACGACGCCGAGGGAAAAGAGGTCAGCGCGGCCATCGGGCTTGCCGCCAAACTGATCGGTGATCTGCTCGGGAGCCATGTAGGCCGGGGTGCCGACGGCGAATCCGGCGGCTGTGAGGGTATCGTCGGTGGCGCCCTTGGCGAGGCCGAAGTCGGTGAGCACCGAGCGGCCCGTGTTATTTTCAATGAGGATGTTGCCGGGCTTGATATCGCGATGGAGGATGCCCTTGGCGTGGGTGTGGCTGAGGGCGTCAGCCATGGCGGCCATGATGCGGGCGGTTTCCACGGGTTTCCAGGGCCGGCCTTTGCGGCGCTCTTTTTCGAGATCGGTGCCTTCGATGTATTCAAGAGCGAGGTAGGCGACGGGGCCGGTGTCCTCGTATTCATAGAGATTGGCGATATGAGGATGGCGGATGGAGGCGAAGACCTTGGCCTCGCGAAAGAATCGGGCGAGGCTGTTTTCCTTCGCCATGCGCTCGGGGCTGAGGGTCTTAATGGCGACGCGGCGGCCGAGCTTGCGGTGCTGGGCGAGATAGACGACGCCCATGCCGCCGCGGCCGAGTTCGCCAATCAGCTCGTAATTATGGCTCCCGAGGACATCTTGCACCCGTCGGCTCATGCGGTCGGCTCGAAAAGTCGGCTCGCTCACGAAAAGTTCCTTCAAATCCGGGAATGTTCTGGTGAGTGGAAGCCAGGAGAGGGGCTAGCACAAGAAGAATCAGGTCCAAGGGCGGATTCGCGGTCAGGGGAAGGCGGGCACGGGATCTCTGGATGGATGCTCCGGGGGGTGGGTTTTTTCCCCGCTTGGGCCATCTCCCCTCTTGCGTTCCCCCAGGGCTGTGGTCATAACCCCGTGCCTCAAAGCCGGAAGCCGATTTTCCGGACGAATCCGAAAAACCCGGGAAGATTCATGGCAATGTCTGAATTGGAATTTGCCTCGCGATCGATGCTTTGCGGAGACGTGCGCCGCGGCCATCTGGAGCAGGAACTGACTTTGAAGGGATGGGTCCATCGCCGGCGCGACCATGGCCGATTGATGTTTATCGACCTGCGCGACCGTTCGGGCCTGATGCAGGTGCGCATCAATCCCGACACGCTGGAGAACGATCACAAGATCGGCCTGGACGTGAGCCTGGAGTGGAACGGGGATGCCCGCGAGCTGTTGGATAAGCTGCGCTCGGTGGAGAGCGCGGATTTCACGCTGACCGCGTTGGTGCAGGGCGACATCAATATCTGGCCTGATGGGAAGGATCCCAAGCCGGGCGCAACGGAGTTTCGGGCGCGGTTTCTCGCCAAGAACGCCGAGCGCCAGGTGGATGATTCGGATGCCAGCGCCCTGGAGGAGCTTCTGAAGAAGAACGGATTTCAGACCAAGGGGACGCTGTTCGTCTCGCAGACCCACCACGTGCGCGAGGAATTCGTGATTGCCGTGCGGGGCGTTGTCGAACCGCGGCCGGAAGGGTCGGAAAACCCGAACCTTCCCACCGGCGAGACGGAAATGGCGGCCCGGGAAATCAAGATTCTGAACTCCTGCGAGGTGCTGCCGTTCCGGCTCGACGAGCATGGCAAAACGAACGAGGAGCTGCGGCTGCGCCATCGCTATCTGGACCTGCGGCGGCCCGAGTTGCAGCGCAATTTCATCGTGCGCCATGAACTCTTTCAGATCGTGCGCAACCATTTGTCCGCGAACGGGTTCAGCGAGGTGGAGACACCGATCCTGGGCAAGCCGACGCCGGAGGGCGCGCGGGACTTCCTCTCGCCATCGCGCCTCCATCCGGGAATGTGCTATGCGCTGCCGCAGTCGCCCCAGCTCTTTAAGCAAATCCTCATGGTGAGCGGATTCGACCGCTATTTCCAGGTGGCGCGGTGTTTCCGCGACGAGGATCTGCGGGCGAACCGGCAGCCCGAGTTCACGCAAATCGACGTCGAGATGAGCTTTGTCACCGTGGACGATGTGATCCGCGAGATGGAATCGCTGGCGGCGGCAATGTGGAAGGGGACGCTGGGGATGGAGCTGGAAACGCCGTTTCAGCGGATTCCCTACGAGGAAGCGATGCGCCGCTATGGCAGCGACAAGCCGGACCTGCGGTTCGGCATGGAGCTGATGGACTTCACGGAAACGGTGCGCGGGCGCACGCAGTTTGGCGTCTTCAACACGATTCTGGAAAAGGGCGGAGCGATTCTGGGCATCGTCCACGAGGGCGGCGCGGACCGATACAGCAACACGGCGCTGAAGCCGGACGGCGAATTCCAGAAGCGGGCCTCGCGGGAGACGGGCTGCAAGGGCGTGGCGTGGTTCCGCATGAACGCCGGCGGAGAACTGGAATCCTCGATCGCCAAGTTCTTCGAGGCGGATGCGCTGAAGGACCTGGCGGAGAAGGGGGGCATGAAGCCCGGCGACATGCTGTTCCTGATTGCGGATACGAAGCTGCGCAAAGCCCAGGACATGACCGGCCGACTGCGCCTGATGGTGGCGGAAGAGAATGACCTGATTCCCGGCGATATTTACAAATTTGCCTGGGTCGTGGATTTCCCGATGTTCGAGTGGAACGAGGACAACAAGCGGTGGGAGCCGTCACACCATCCATTCACGGCGCCGCATCCAGACGACCTGGAGAAGCTGGAGTCGGACCCGGGGGCGGTGCGCTCGCTGGCCTACGATCTGGCTCTGAACGGCGAAGAGGCAGCGGGCGGTTCCATCCGTATTCACCGCACCGAGGTGCAGGAGCGCGTTTTCCGCGCGATCGGGATCGATGAGAAAGAGGCGGAAGAGAAATTTGGATTCCTGCTGGAGGCGCTGCGTTTCGGCGCGCCGCCCCATGGCGGGATTGCTTTTGGCTTCGACCGCCTGTTGATGTCGATTCTCGATGTGGATTCCATCCGCGAAGTGATCGCCTTCCCGAAGACCCAGCAGGGCACCTGCCTGATGTCAGGCGCGCCGGGCGAGGTGACTCCGGCGCAGTTGAAGGAATTGCACGTGAAATCGATCGCCAAAAAAGCCGAAGCGCCTTCCGCCCGGTAACGGGGCGTTCAGCGAAGCAATGTGCTCCCCCTCCCGGATAATCTGGCAGGGGGAGTTTTTTGTACGGCTGAGAGGGGCTGATCTGGACTTGCCAGGATGGCTGAGGGGACTTATCTTTCAGAGAGTTTGGTTTGGCCCCAGGAGGTGTTTTTTTGCCGGACGACGTGTTCAAAGATCGAGAAGCCGTGAAAAAGCAGATGGATTTGCCCGGAGTGGTTCACTACAGTTTTGTTGGCGATTCTTCACCGGAATATCATGCGAAAGTGGAAGAAATCATAACCCGTCTTGCAGGTGAAGACAACATCCGCCATCGCAGTTTCCGCGCGAGCCGCAAGGGAACCTATACGGCCTACAAGTTTGAAATTTTCCACCTGGCTTTTGAAGAGATGGAGCAGGTTTACCGGGAAGTGTGTGACTTGCCGGGGACGAAGTTTGTTGTATAGACGGAGCACCTGATCTCGATGAGCCCCCTCCGTTTCCGCCCCGGAGAGGCTCATGAGTCTGCTCCAGACTCTGGGCAAGAGGACGACTCACTCTTTCTCCTGTCCCTCACCCTCCGCGCACCTTGCGTCCAGCTCATCCTTGAGCACGGCGGCGTTTTTTTCGCCCATCATGCGGACGACCTGGCGATAGTATTCCCAGGCTTCGTCGCATTTGCCCGCTTCGATCATAATGAGGCCGGCGTTCATCAAAAACGTGGGGTCGCGCGGGGCGAGTTCCACCGCCCGGTCGGCGAGTTCCGCCGCCATTTGAAAATCGTAATCATCGCGAGCCATGAGGGCGAGCTGCATGGTGGCGTTTGGTTCGTCGGCAAAGATTTCCAGCACTTTGTTCAAATCTTCGCGGGCCTTCTCCCGCTGGTCCAAACGGCGGTAGGCCACGCCACGGACGAAATAGCCGTTCCAGAATTCGGGATGTTTTTCGATCAGCGGATCGAGAGTCTCCACGGCTTCCTCCAGTTTCTTCTCAAGCCGGTTTCCGCTGCTTTCCTGGTTGAAGACGAGTTGGCGGGCCTTCTGGAACTTTCGTTCATCCCGGGGGTGCTGCATGCGGAAGATGTCGAATTCCGCGGCCTGGACGATTTCCGCGTGCTGTTCCTTGCCTTGGGAGAGCTGCTGGGCGCGGCGGAGTTCGTTGATGGCTTTTTCCTGCTGGCCGGCTGCCGCCAGCGCCAAGCCGTAATAATAGTGAAGGCGCGGAAGATCTTTGTGTTGCTCGAGGGCTTTTTCATAGACGGGAAGCGTGGCTTCCGGGTTACCGGAGGCTGCGACGTAATCCGTGAAGGCCAGGACAGAGCTGATATCAAAGCGTTCCGCGTTGATGGCCCGGTCGATATAATCCCATCCAACTTCGGTTTCACCGGTGCGGACGACCGCTTTCATGAGGTTGCCGTAAAGGACGCCCCATTGGGGATCCTCGTTGATGGCGCTTTGGAAGACTTTGAGGGCTTCTTCGAATTCGCCCTCGATGGCGAGGGTGACTCCCAGCTCGTTGAGGGTTTTGGCCCGGGGGGCGCCTTCGGCAAGGGCCCGGCGGAGGGCCCGTTCCGCGCGTTCCAGATCGGGATCAGGGGTTCCGCGCTTGGCAAGAATGCCAATCCACGACCAGGGCGTATAGGCGCTGGGATCAATCTCAACGGCCTTTTCGAAGGCCTGGAGCGCCGTTTCGTCCTCGCCGAGAGATTCCAGCACTTCGCCATAGGCCGTCCAGGCGTCGGCGGCCCCGGGGTTTTGATTCGCGAGGTTCTGAAGCATCTCGCGCTTCTCTTCCAGGGAGAAGTCTTCATTCTTGAGGATGAAGAGCGCCTCGGCGGAGGGGGTGAGTGTCGGGCTTGGCGGGGGTGTTTCCTCTGTTGCCGGAGATTCGTTTTGGGCCGCGGCCGGGGGAGCGGCCAGGAAGATCAGGACAGTCATGAGTGGAATGAGACGAGAGATGAACAAAAGGAGCCTCCCTTTCGGCTGGTTGGACTGGCGGGCAAAAGCCTAAGAGTAACAGGCATCCAAGGCAACGAGGTTCGTTTGTGTTTGATTCGCGTGGGAAAAAGGTTTCTTAAGATTGGGAGTTCCCCAGACAGCTCGCCTCATTTCCCCAAATTATCCGGAGGAAAACCTGAAACCGTAAAAAAGCGAGAAAAAGGTCTATTCCCGGAAGGCTCCTTTTCCCATCTAGGGATGGCAGGGGTATGAAGGAGTACGCATGCAACCTCAGATTCGCCAAGGAATTAAGGTGGCATTTCCGACTCGGACAGCTACGAATTTTCCTTGCGGCTCTCTTGCACAAGGCCTAGCTCTTTTGACGGAACTTACATTCCGGCCGATCGAAAGCGTGGTCGCAGATTCTTGAAATTGGAGTCATGACCCGGCAGCGATGCAGTCGCGGGGAGGGGCTCCCTTCGGCGAGACTTTGATCTTGACGGGAACAGGCTGAAGCGAGGAAAGCAAGTCCACACGCTCGCCCTGAAAGCCTTTGTCCGCCTGAAAGCCCCGTTGGCTGGCCGATACTCACGAAAGCGAGAACGCCCATGTTTGGTGGAGGCAAAAAAGTAGCCGGACTTGATGTCGGCTCGTATCAGGTCAAGGCCGTCGAGCTGCGGAAGACCGGCGGGCGCCTCGAACTGGCTCACGTCGGGGTGGCCGATGTCTTCCCTGGCGGCGATGAATCCGCCGGGGCAAACTCCGACATCTTTCAAATGAAAGTCAGCGCGATCCGCCGCGCCATGGAAAAAGCCAATATCACCGCCAAGCATACGGTGTCTGCCGTGAGCGGCGAATCCATCATCGTGCGTTATATCCAGCTTCCAGAGATGCCCGAGGCGGAATTGAAAAACGCCCTGCGCTGGGAAGCCGAGGAATATATCCCCTTTTCTATCGACGAAGTGAACCTGGACTCGGAAATCCTCGGCCCCAGTTCCACCCCGGGAAAGGTGGATGTTCTTCTTGTTTCCGCGCGCAAGGATCTCGTGAACGAGCACGTCCAGCTGCTGCGGGCCGCGGATCTGATTCCGCTCATCGTGGATGTCGAGGGCTTTGCCTTCCTCAATTGTTTTGAGTATAATTATAAGCCCTCCCCCGACGATTGCATCTGCCTGGTGCATCTGGGTGCCGACGTCACGAACATCAATATTTACGTTTCCAACAGTTCGCGTTTCTCGCGTGATATCGGCATTGCCGGCAGCGGCATCACTCATGCCGTCGCTCAGAAATGCCAGATCCCCATCGCCAAGGCGGAAGAGCTGAAATGCGCCGTTGGCGCAACGCCTCCCCAATATGACGAGGAAGAAGCGGGAGAGAGCGAGCTGATCAGCACGATCCGCGGCACCGTCGAACGCATCACCGGTTCCGAGCTTGGAGAAGATACGCCGGAATCCAGCGCGGCGCGCGCGATTCAGAATGTTCTGACGCAGCTCGTGGGAGAGATCCGGCGCTCGATCCAGTTCTTCGAGGGGCAGGCGGGTGGCACCACCGTTCAAAAGGTGATTATCGGTGGAGGAAGCTCCCGGCTGCGGAACTTGACGCCGTTTCTGGAGAGCGAACTGGATATTCCTGTTGAGCTGTTTGACCCGCTGCGAAGTATCTCAGTAGGCCGCGAAGTCGATCAGAATGTCTTGAACGCCCACGGCGCCCAGCTCGGAGCCCCGATCGGACTCGCGATCAGAAAGGTGCTGGACTGAGCCATGATTAAGATTAATCTCCTCCCCCAGGAAATGGCCGGAGCGCGGGCTGGCGGTGCTGAATCCCAAGGTACGGGCACGGCCCTCGTCGCCCTGATTCTGCTGATCCTTTTCGGCGCTGATCTGGCCATCGGCGGATATCTCTTCTTCACCTATACCAGCGTTGATGAACGGGAAGACCAGATTGAAGCCGAAGCGGCGCAAGTCCAGGCCGAACTGGAGGAAGTGGAATCGCAGTATACTGAAGTCAATACCAACCTCGAGCGCATGCAGAAGCTGATCCAGGTCGCCGAGGCTCTCGACCCTCCGGACCGCCTTCTTTGGTCGCGCAAATTGAACCAGCTTCCCCTTCTGGTTCCCGATGGCGTGTTCATGACCCAGCTGAATGTGAATCGCCAGGTGAACGAGGTGGAAACGGAAGCCTCGATCAAGCGGCGCAACGAATGGGAGAAGGAGCGGGAAGGTTCTCCCCCTACGCCGGTGAAGGTTCCTGTCTATACGCAGACGCTGAACCTCCATGGCGTGGCCCACGTGGATCAGGGTTCGGAAACCCAGCGGCTCCAGCAGATCGTCCAGTTTCACTCGAAACTGATGGACGAGCGGGTGACGCTTCCCTTTGACGAAGAGCCCAGCCGGTTTATCGATGGATTTACCCCCCGGTTCCGGCTCTCGCCGGTGTCCACGGGGCAGATTATGGGGCGCGAGGTTTCCGAATTTATTTTCACCATTGATGCCAAGAAAATGAAGGTGGCCGCGGGAGAGGAATAATCCTCTCCGAAACAGGCGGAACAAGGACTGACCCAAATGGCTATGACGGAAAAAAACAAGCAGGCGCTCCTCGTTGGCTGCATCCTTGGCGGCGCCATCCTGGTGGTCCTGGTTTACTTTGGATTCTTGTATGTCCGTCCAAGGGTAAGCGAGGCCGAGACAAAGGTGGCCAAGCTGGAGCAGCAGATTAAAACGCAGAGGGCTCAGATCGAGAGCTATGAGGAAAGCCTGGCGAATATGGAGCGCCGCCGCGCCGTACAGGAACAGTTTCAGCGCATCCAGCAGCGTCTTCCATCCGACCAGGATCCGATCGAAATCTTCGATCTGCTTCGGGGATACTTTGAAGGGTCGGATGTGCGATTCAGCTACCTCGAGCCAGGCGCTCGCACACGCCGGGGCCGCTTTACCGAGACGCCTTTCACAATCCGTGGCAGTGCCCGCTATCATCAGTTCGGCCAGCTTGTGAATTTGATCGAATGCAATCCCGACCGGCTGATGCACGTCACGAATTTCAACCTGACGAATAATCCGCGGCGCCCCTCCATCCACCCGATGGAAGTCAGCATTTCGACGTTTACCTTCAACGAGTAGCCCAAAGGAGTATGGAGGCCATGAAAATGATTCACGTTCGCGCCCGCTCGCTTCTCGCGCTGCTCGCTCTTTTGGGCTTGGCGGCCCCTGCCGCCGCGCAGCAGGACAACCAGGCGCAGTATACGACGGAAGAAGAATTGATGGAGCAGGAGGAGCAAGAGCCCGTGGAGGAAGGCGCCGAGGAAATGCAAGGCACCGAGTCCGATGTGGAGCTGACCGTCGGCGAACTCCAGGAATTGCTCAACTTGCCGCCCGATGCAGCAATGAAAGAATACCAGGAGGATCTTGAGGATCCCCCAAGCCTCTTTAATGAAGAGGACCGGGAAACGATCGAGCGGATCTTTGGCGAACGGCCCCGTTTCATTTATTTCCCCGAGGGCGTCGATCCAATGATTATCCCCTGGGTGCGCGCCCAGGTGGTTGCCGAAGAATTGTTTGCGGAAGCGACCATCGCCGCGGCGAACCGCGATTACGACAAGGCGCTCAATTTCCTGCGCCGGATTCGCGAGGAGCTTCCCGAAACAGAGACCGCCTCCAAGGTGCCCGCGGAGATGGAGCGGGTGCGCAACCTGAGAGAGCAGGCGATTGCTCAGGCGCAGGGCGAGGATGTTCCCGATGAACCGGAGCGCCCTGAAGGCCCGGAAGAAGAAACGGAAGTGGTGTTGCCCCAGTGGGTTAAGGCCAACACATCGGCCATCATGCTGTCGGATATTCCGACCGCTATTGTTGGAAATGACTTTTTGAATGTTGGTGAAGCAGTTCCGCGGTATCCGACGGTTCGGGTCAAGACCATCGCGCCCTCCGAGGTGGTCTATACCTATCAGAATAAAGACTTTTCAGTGGAAGTGGACGGCAGCTTCTAAAGCTTGCCGTCTTGGTTTGGAAGAAACTCTCCTAAGGAGCCTAGACATTCCATGCGTTCGGCCTCCTCTCTCAAAATGACGGCATTTGGCGCCGCCGCGGCCTTGCTGGCTGCTTCCAGCGCCTTTGCCGCCCCAGTCGTATCCGGCTGGACCTTCGAGCGCGATCAGAACTCCGAGCGGATCTCAATCCGCTGGGATGAGACCGCGCCGGTGGAGATGAACCAGTTCGCGCAGGCCCGCCAAGTGGTTGCCGTGTTGCCCGGTGCAACGCTGGAACCCGGCACGCGGACCCGGCTTGCCGCCAAAGATTCCGCCTTAATCGACCAGGCAAGGCTCCAGGAAGTGACACTTCCAGACGGCCGCCAGGGCGTGCAGCTCACGCTCATTCTGAGCCGGTGGGCTGACCCGAGCACCGAGAGCCGCGGCGATCAATTTGTCGTCTCCTTTGATGCGCCGGCCCAGGCCCCCTCGGCTCTTCCCGCGTCCAGCAAGGGAGATGGGCTCGTGCTCAACGATGACAAGGTGAGCGTCATGAACACGAGTTACGGTGCGTTTAACGCGCCGGGCACCGGTGCTGGCCAGTCGCCTCAGAATGATGGCGATGCGATCCAGAACTATTTCGTTCCGCCTCCCGTCGAACAGCCGGAAGATCAGCAAGGGCGCGGACTGGAAGATGTCGCCGTGGAGGGCAAGCTTAACCAGATGGTTCGGCGTGTCGATTTCCAGGGCACTTCTCTGGAAAACGTTTTGCGCCTGATCTCCGAGGAAGCGGAACTCAACATCATGATTACCCCCAGCGACGTGGCCGGCAAGACCGTCACTCTGCGCCTGCGCAATGTGACTCTCCGCCAGATGCTGGAAACAATCCTCAAGGCGAATGATCTTGGCTATACGATCGAGGATGGCGGCATCGTCCGCATTGTTCCCCGCTCCCAGGTCAAGACGACGGTCCGCGAAACCGTGACGGAAACGATCCTGATCAATTGGGTCAACGCCGCCGATGTCGCGAACGCCCTCGAGCCGTTCATCAATGAAGAAGAAGGGGGCGTGCTCGAGGTTTCCGAAGCCACCAATACGATCATTGTGCGCGACGTTCCGGAAACCGTTCAGGAAATTCAGGACCTGGTCAGCCGTATAGACGTTCCCGAAAAGCAGGTTCTGATCGAAATGCGCCTTGTGAATATGACCGAGAGTGCGCGGCGCGCCTTTGGCATGCGCACCAACGTGGAAAGCCAGTCCACCGAGCAGCGGGTCTTCCGCGATACGACGGATTTCTTTAACCAGACCGAGTTCGCCAACTCGACGACGACGATCAACAACAGCACCGGCACCAACGTGCAGAATTCGTCGGAAACCACGCAATCGGTTGAGGACGAGTTGACGCAGATCCTCGGTGGCCTGTTCACCGGCGAGCGAACCGTTGAGAGTGATTCCGAAGTGGAAAACACCGTGGATAATACGCTGCAGGCTTCCCGGCAGTTTGTTTCCGAGCTCAGCTCAGTTCCTTCGAGCCGTGCCGGAGTGGGGCTTCTGGCTCCCGACGCCACGGCGCTTCAGTATTCCGGCTTGTTCTCCGCCGGGGTGTTCGGCTCGGATTACGACGTCGAGATTGGTCTGAACGCGGAGGAAAACCGCGGCAACGCGGTCACCCTGGCGAACCCATCGGTCCTTTCGTTGAACAACCAGGAGGCGACGGTCGAGATCAAGCGCCAGATTCCCTACGTCAGCGCGGTGAACTCCGACGAAGGCTCCGTGGCGACCGTCGAATTCGTCGATGTGGGCACCCAGGTGAATATCCTGCCCCGCATCACGAATAACGGCTATGTGATGATGGAGATCGCTCCCGAGCAAATCATCGATACTGGCGAGCGTCCCGGAGGCGTGCCTGTGACGGACGAGCGGCGGGTGCAGGCCTCAGTGATCGTGCGCGACGAGAACACGGTGGCTCTTGGCGGCCTGCGTGAATTCTCCTCCACATCCGCGGAAAATGGTGTCCCGTATCTGCTGCGCCTTCCGGTATTGAGCTGGCTCTTCAAGAATCAGGCAAACGAGCAGGATAAGACGGAGCTTTACCTCTTTGTGACGCCGCAGATCGTGAAGGACCTGACCCCGAGCGATTACCAGATGGCCCTCTACGACAAGATCGATTACAACTGGGATCTGCCCGATTACTATTACGACGAGGTCATGCCGCGCAAAGCACCGGGCGAGGAAAACAACCCGAACCTGAAATACGACAACTAAACTGCTTGAAAGAAGTGCATCAAAAGCCCCGGCCCGCAGGGCCGGGGCTTTTTCAATCGACGGGCATTGCGATGGCCATTGCAGCAAGAGCTGCGGTTTCTGTTCGGAGAATAACCCCGTTTCCGAGCGACGCCATGGCGGCGCCGCGTTCGCCGAACAGGTCGATCTCTCCATCGGTCCATCCGCCTTCCGGGCCGACATACAGACAAATCCCATCCTTGCCTTTTTCAGTGACAAAGCGGGCAAGTGGCGGAACTCCGTATAGGCGCCCAACCAGGGCGATTGGGAATTCTCTCCGCGCCGTTGGTTGCAGGGCATCAGCGAGGTGTACCGGATCTTCCACCCGCGGCAGCCAAACGCGCTCGCACTGCTTCAATGCCTCGACGGCCAGCTTGCGCCAGCGCTCTGTTTTCCTCTGTGCCCGGCGCTGATCCAGCTCCACCACTGTTCGTTCTGTATAGATCGGGCGAAACACCGTCATGCCCAGCTCCACGGCCCTTTGAACCATTTCGTCGTAGGTCGAGCTTTTCGTCAGGGCGCAGGCCAGTTCCCGTGCGGGCGGCGGGCCGGTTTCATTCCTTTCGACGCGGCGGATTTCCAGCGTGGCCGATCGCTTCTCCAGGGCGCGCACGGCGGCAAGGAATTCGCCCCCGCGTCCATTGAGCACGAGGGCTTCCTCGCCCACGCGGATTCGCCGCGCGGAAGCCAGGTGGCGGGCCTCCGCTTCTTCGAGAACCACGTGCTGGCCTTCTGAATCCGCATCCGGTGAAAAACAGCGATATAGCCTCATCGGGTGATCCTCCGAAACGGTGTGTGGTTGTGAAACCCATTGAGCGCCGCGGCGCGCCTCAATTCAATGGAGATGGGAGATCGGTGGTTCATGCTCAAGTGCCCTTCCTGTGGATTCCAGAACCCGGACAGCCGCGAGCGGTGTTTGAAATGCAAGACGCTGCTCCGGTCGAACTCGGTGCCCGATGGGTCGCACGCGGCGGATGCTCCCGAGCCTCGTGTCCACCCCCGGATCGTGGCGCGCCGCGCGCTGTCTGTCCTGGGACGCAAGCTCCAGGGCCGCTTGCCCGATGGCGTGCCCCGCCGCTTTCCCTGGACAGCGGCCTATCTCAGCCTCATTCCCGGCGCCGGGCAATTCTATAACTACCAGCCACGCAAGGGGTTCGTTTTTCTCCTCATCTGGTCTGCCTTGATCGGGCTGGCCGCCTGGACGTGGTTTGACTGGGTCAACAACTGGATTCTTCTTGGCCTGGTGTTTTGGATTTTCTACGCGATGGCCGATGGCTTTGCCAGCGCCGCGCGAATCAATGGCGATTACTTCACAACGCGGAATCTGCTCGCGGTGTGGTTTGGCCTGGTGTCGATCATCTGCGCCGTGATCTTTCTGGGCCAGCTTTTCGGCTACGGGTTTTTCTACATGACCACCGTGAAGTCCAGCACCATGTCGCCAGCGATTGACCGGGGAGACAAACTTTTCATCCTGGCCTGGCCCTTTAAGAACTTCCTCCCCGGGCGCGGCTCCGTCGTCTATTACGACCCCCCCAAGCTCGTCTACGAGAAGCCCGGGGGGCTTTCCTCGGACATCTATACGCTCAACGAGCAAAATGGTTTCGGTGTCATCACCGCGCTGGAAGAGGAATCGGTCTCCTGGGAGGGAAGTGATATCCTTGTCAATGGGGGTCCGGTGCCGCCTCGCGCGCTGCCGCTCATTCCCGAGGGGATTCCGGGTTCGGGGAGTGTCGAGGTGCCCGCGGATCATTACGGGATTTTCTTCACCCACGGTGTTGAGGAAAGCGGCCTGCTCAGCGGGCTGGGTGGGAGTTTCGGGAGCGCTGTGCCGAATCCCGCCGAGGCCGCCACCGGCGGCTTCATCGTGAAGAACTATACGGAAACCATATCCGTTCCCGAGGAGGAAATCTTTGGCGTTGTATTGTTCCGCTATTATCCGCCGCCGAGGCGCGAATGGTTTGGAATCAGCGGCGGCATCCACGGCGAGGATTGACGTCCCGTGAATGGCGGGTCTCCGGGTTCGTGCTTCAGCCCTGCTGCTGTTGTTCGTTACGGTCGAGGAATTCCGAAGGCAGCTCTCCGCCGCAATATTGGCACTTAGGTGCCGTGGGCGGGTTCATTCTTTTGCAATGAGTGCAGGCAACCGGCGAGCGCGAGGCGCGCAGCTTGCCGTCCACGTTGCCATCGAGGCTGTCGACATAGCGCATCCACTCGTTCAATTCCTCTTCTGTCACCAGGCCCTTGGCGACGAGAAGCCGCGAGAGTGTCTGCACCATGAGGTGCATGCGGTCGAGCCGCAGGGTCAATTCCTGCACATTGCCGCCGGCGTCGCGGTTGCTGCGCAGGGGGGGATCGAAATTGCTGGAGCTGCCGCCACCGTAATAAAAGCTCATGGCCTGCCTCCTTGTTTTGCGTTCCGATTCAGGCAATACACCGCGCACGGGCCAGTGTCGACAGGAAGAGAGCGAAGAGGCGATTCTTCCTTGCACGCTGGCGGTTTGGCTCTATGGTGTTGGCCGCTGGCCAGCGGCCGCGGTGGGATGGCAGAGTGGTTGAATGCACCGGTCTTGAAAACCGGCGAGGGTTCACGCCCTCCGTGGGTTCGAATCCCACTCCCACCGCCAGCACTCATCGGTCCGAACCGGACACATCGGCAACATCACATTGCGGTTCCCTCAACATGTGCTTGCCTTTATTTCCGATAGGGGCCAAGCTTCAACAGCTTCGATTTGATGACGAAAGAGAGCCGGGAGCGATGCAAGAAAAACCAATACGCCTGAAGGTCGAGCCGCTCAAAGAGGGAGGATATCTGGCAACGAGTCCAGATGTGCAAGGCCTTGTTGCTGAGGGTCGCACCGTGAGCGAGGCTGTGGAAATTGCCCAGGGGCTGACACGCAAATTGGTCGAGTCGTGTCTGGAGAACGGCGATCCGTTACCCGAGGCGTTGCGTTCCGGCACGTCAGACGCCGGGGGATTCGATCTCTTTATTCCAGTTACGATTCCCTGATGGGCAGATTAGCCGGCTTCCAATACCGGGAGGTGGTGAAGCAATTGAAGAAACTCGGTTTCGCGTTCGATCGCCAAGGGCCCGGAAGCCACGAAATCTGGCGGCAAAGTGAAACAGGACGAAAGGTAACGATTCCGCATCATAGGCCGGGACATGGCAGAGGGCACCTTGCGCGCAATCCTCCGCGAAGCTGGGATCAACGTCGAAGAATTCCTGGGACGATGATTGTTTCAAGCCTTTCGGAAGTTCTTTGAATTCGAGACCCCTGCCAGCTTGTCATTCCAAATTCTCTTTTCTCGCATGAACATGACGCAAGGCATCACATTCTGGTGGCCGTGGAAGGTCGGCCTCAGTGCGGCCATGCTGCTCTATGCGGTGTGGTGCTGGATCAATGGGCCGGTGGCTCCGGTGTTTTTTCGCGTTCCATTTGCCGACCAGGTTTTGCTGGCGGCGGGCGCCGTCATCCACCTTTGGCACTTCCTGATCCTGAAGCACTCATCACCGCGCGTGGGCGAGCCAACCCGTCTTGTCACGGATCGTGGGCTTTTTCGACTTATGCGCCATCCGATGTATTTTGGCGACCTGGTGATGGTGCTGGGCGCTTCGCTGGCGGCCGGTGATGCGCTTGCCCTCGCTGGACTCATCGGCTTTACTGGGATCGCCTGGAGGCTCAGCCGCGACGAGGATGTCCTGATGGCGCGCCGTTTCGGCGAAGAATTCACCCAGTGGAAACAAAAAACGCGGCTTTTCATTCCCGGCGTTTTCTGAAACGCAGGGCTACTCGATAACACGCTTCTGAATGGTCCAGGTATTGGCGGGCACATTGGGCGGGCCGGGGTAGACCGTATAATGCAGAACGGCGCTGGGGTTGATAATCAGGTAACCATCGACGCAGTGGCGGGTGACGAAGGCGCCGACAGCGAGAAATTGCTGCACCCCCTGGCGTTGCTCGACCTGGGATTTGGCGCGGTTCTCAAACTGGAAATCGAGCTTGATGCCGCTCCGGAGTTCGATCTCCACGAGCGCATCGATCTGATCATCGACCTTCGAGTTTCTCTCGCCCTTGTCCAGTCTCTCGTTCACCGATTTGAGTTTGGTCTCGAATTCCTGCTTATCGCAGAGAGCCACATCCAGACGTGTCGCTGATGGAGGCCAGGGGCATTCCAGGTCCGTCTGCAATTCCACATAATCGATCGAAGGGGTATGAAGACCCTGGAGGCGGCCCTCACCATCCTGCATGACGATCTGCGGATTCGAAAAGAATCGCGAAGGTTGGATTTTGCGAAGAATCTCCGATGCCCGATCGCGATCCGGCTGTTCAAAGATATATCGGTGTCCGTTTTGCATGTAAGCGACGATTTTCATGAAAATCCTCCAGCTTGGTTATCCTGGTCTGATAATACTCAGTTGGTGTCGCGGACAGGGCAAGAGGCAAAGATGGGGCCGACGCCTTGCCTGGCCAGTGCGGGCCCTCACGCCTGCGCTTTGAGCAGCGCCCCGTACAAGTCGACGCGGCGGTCTTCCAGCAGGTGGTTTTCGTCGTTGATCTGGTAGCGGCGGGCTCGCGAGAGGTCCGCTTCCACGACCTCCATGCAATCCCCTTCTTCCGGCGCGGCGGCCAGCAATTCGCCCTCGGGGCCAAGGATCTGGCTCGCCCCGGTGAAAACCAGGCGGCGCCCGGCGCGTTCCTCCACGCCGTAGCGGTTTGTTGTCACGGCGAAAAGGCGGTTCTCCACGCAACGGGCAAACATGGCGCGTTGGCAATGGGCCATGACCAGGTTGGATGGATGGGCGATGATTTCGGCTCCGGCGAGGGCCAGCAGCCGCGCCGTTTCCGGAAAGAGCCAGTCGAAGCAAATCATCAGGCCCACGCGCCCCGCGGGTGTCTCGACCACTGGCGGGGGAGCATCGCCCGGATCGAACAATTCCGTTTCGCGGGAAAAGAGGTGGATCTTTCGATAGTTGGTCAGCTCGCCGGAGGGCGTCGCCAGGAGGCAGGAATTATAGAGGCGGCCACCCGATTCTTCCGGATATCCGATCACCACCGTCATATTGTGTCTGGAGGCGATTTCTTTCGCGAAGGCGGCGGACTCTTCCTCCCGGGAGGATTCGGCCAGCCGCTCGACTTCCGAACGGTCTCGAAACTCATAGCCGCTGGTGGCCAGTTCGGGAAAGACCAGCAGGTCCGCGCTGGCGCCGGCGGCTTTTGCCGCCATCGCTTCCATGCGGCGGCGATTGGCGGAGGGGTTTCCGAACTCGGGGCAGAACTGGGCGAAGCCGATGCGGCTGGGCATTGTTTCTCTCCTCGCGGGACTCAGAGCCTGCAAACCTAGGAGACATGACGGCCTCGCGCAAGGCCCCAGGTACGTCCTGAGAACAATTCGCCGAGAGGGCAACGCGCCGATGCGTAGTCACCAGCCTGCGCGGAAAGGGGACGGTCTGTACGCATTATGCGACCGGACTTTTCCAAAGCCGTCTGCTGGCCGGGTGCTTCTGACGTGTTAAGCCCCGAATCCGCCACGCCAGCGGGCGACCGGAGCGTCCCGGACCGAGGAAACGCGGACCAGCTTCTGGGCGTCACCATCAAGAACTTGCAGGCGAACCAGACCTATTACTGGAGCGCGCATTCGGTGGACACGGCTTTCGCCGGTTCCCCCTTCCCACCGGAAGAGACCGCCGTGCTGTCCGCCGGGGCGCAAGAGGCTGACGCCTGGCTTCTCTACTGAGAGACGGGACGGAAAAAGGCCGGCGGAGTCCATACCACCGGCCTTTCTGAAAGCTTACTTCTCGTCTAGACGTTATTCATTTTTCTTGCGGCGATCTGATTGTCCCGCCACGGGAAGGCGCACGGTAAAGTTGGCTCCCTTGCCATTGCGGCCTTCACTGATGGACATGGTACCGCGATGGGCGAGCACGATCTGGTAACAGATCGATAGGCCAAGGCCCGTTCCGGAACTCTTGGTCGTAAAGAAGGGATCGAAGATCTGCGACGCAAAGTCCGGGGAGACGCCCGGCCCTTCATCTTCCACTTCCATGACGGCGGTATCGCCCTTCTGGCGGACTCGGACGGTGATCACGCCTTCGGAGTCCATGGCTTCGCCGGCATTGAGGATCAGATTCATCAGCACCTGGCTGAGCTGTTCTTCGTCGCCCATGATGATTGGCTCGGGCGGATAGACATCCACATTGATGTCTATATTGGGAAAGAAAGCATCGATGGATTGAACGCGGCGTCTGATCAGCCCCGAGAGCAAGAGAGGCTGCGGCTTCAGATCGCGCGGCCGGGCAAAAGCGAGGAACGAGCGTAGACGCTCATCCATCCTCTTGATCTCTTCGCGCATGAACTGGCTGGCTTCGTGCCGTTGCTCTTCCGGGCGCTCGGGGTTTTGGATCACATCCATGCTGGAGAGCATGATGGCCAGCGGGTTTTTGATTTCGTGGGCGATGCCGGCAACGAGCTGGCCAAGGGATGCAAGCTTCTCCGACTGGTGGAGGCGCTCCTCAAGCATCTTACGGTCATGCACATCGCGAAGGATGCCCACGACGAATTCTACTTCGCCGCGATCGTTGGTGATCGGCGAGTAGGTTGTCTCTACCCAGCGTTCCTGCCCCGCGGCGTTTGTGAGAAGCATCTCTTCGCGCTGGTTATTATTCTCACCGCGAAAGATCGACTTTGCGGGGCAAAGGGATTGAGCAAAGCTTTCCCCCTCTTCCGTGTGACAGCGAATGACCTCGGCACATTCAATCCCCTGGTGAAGGATTTCCTCGGGGTTGCTGCCGGTGATATAACCCGAGGCGTGATTGAACATGCGTACGCGCCGGTCGTGATCGATCACAAAGAGGCCATCAGGCGTGGAGTCGAGAATCCGTTCGAACTGCTCGCGGATTCGCATCGGCTCACTCACATTTTCAAAGATTAAAAGCCCCTGCGGGCGATCCGCGGTGCTGGGGCTGAAGCAGAGGTGGTACACCTGGTTGCGCCGCGTGGGGAAATTCATTTGGACGGTGCGAACCATCCGGGGCGAACCGTCTTCCAGGGCTTCCCTGGCAGCCCGTCCGATCTCTTCCAGGCGGCTGTTGTCCTCAAGCAGCGGCTCGAGGATCGCCTCCAGGGTTTTGCCTTCGACCTGGGGCCAAGAGAGCCCAAGGCGTTCCAACCGGGGGTTCCAGTGCAGCGCCTTGAGGTCCGCGTCGTAGAGGCAGACACCATGCCCCAGCAGATTGAGTGTCTCCAGGCCGATCGCCGCTTGTTGAGCCAGATCCATCGTCGGGTTCCTTCCAAAAAAATCACCGGCCCCTAAGGCTAGGGCCGGTGAGAGAGATCATGCAACGCCACTTTTCGCGATGAAATCATTCCATCTCCGCGCCGGGGGGTGGCGCGCCCGGCATCGGGGTTGGCGTCGAGACTTCTTTCACCTCTTCGCCGAGCTGGCGCTTGAGTTCATTCAGTTGATTCCGGCTGGCGATTTTCAATTCACCAATCGCCACCATTAAATCCTCGCGCGCCGTCTCGGCCTCTTCTTCGGCCATGTCTTTCACTTGCTCCAGTTGCCCGGCGAGTTCCTCCCGCTGCGAGGAAAGCTCCGCCAGCGCCTCCTGGGTTTCTTCGGTCGCCTCATCCTCGAG